>MEND01000131.1:0-38581 GCA_001768975.1 Bacteroidetes bacterium GWA2_31_9
TGTTTTCGGATAATATAATAGAATTGTAACTATTATAATTAAAAGTAATTTCCATTTCATCTTTAAAAGATTTAATTTGTGAAGAAATTTTCACAAAACAAAGATGCGGAAGTTAATACGGCTAAGTATTACACAACTTTGGTTATTAGTTACATGATTCACACATGAGGAAGGTTCAAAGCTCCAAGTTCCAAATTCCAAGCACCAATTTCCAAGCACCAAGTTCCAAATTCCAAATCTCAAATTCCAAGCTTCAAATTCCAAATTCCAAGTGAAGAAGAAAGTGAGAAAGTGAGAAAGTGAGAGATGGAGAAAGTGAGAAGTATTCAGTTGACAGACAGCTACACAGAGCTACAGAGTAGCGAAATGTTTATAGTAAGCAGTTGGCAGTCAATAATGCAGAGCTACCATGAGGAAGGTTTAAAGCTCCAAGTTCCAATTTTCAAGCACCAATTTCCAAGCACCAAGCT
Source organism: Bacteroidetes bacterium GWA2_31_9 (assembly GCA_001768975.1). GTDB lineage: Bacteria > Bacteroidota > Bacteroidia > Bacteroidales > GWF2-33-38 > GWA2-31-9. The sequence continues at coordinate 471 of MEND01000131.1, forward strand.
CCAAGTTCCAAATTCCAAATCTCAAATTTCAAGCTTCAAATTCCAAGTGAAGAAGAAAGTGAGAAAGTGAGAGATGGAGAAAGTGAGAAGTATTCAGTTAGCTGTAATCAGTTGGCAGTCAATAATGCAGAGCTACAGAGTAGCGAAATGTTTATAGAAAAAGAAACCACCAACAATCTTGTCGCAATCAGAAACGATAATTTACGCTCTAAAGCTCCATGCGACAAATATTTAAGTTCCACGTTTCAAGCTCCAAGTTCAAAGGTGGAAGAAGGAGTTATTTTTTTTAACAAAAGACCACGTTTTAGCGAAAAATAATCAATATCACGAGTTATAGATTCTTTAGTAATCACTCCTGCATTATAGTCCTGAGCTGTGCTTATTTCAGTGGCAAATTTGCCTTTGTAAATTTAATATGAACATATATCTATCAAAATATTAAATACCATTAATACAATTTGCAAGGGCTTATAAAAAAAAATATATCTTTGCAACATTAAATAATTTATTAATTAACTGTTTAGTAGAAATGAATATAACAAAAGAAAATATTAACGACTTAAATGCAATTTTAAAAATTAATATTACAAAAGCCGATTACGAAGAAAAATACGAAAAAGCAATTAGAGAGCATGCAAAAAAGGCAAAAATGGATGGTTTTCGTCCAGGAATGGTTCCTGTAGGTTTAGTTAAGAAATTATATGGAAATGCTATCATATTAGACGAAATAAATAGACTTATTTCAGACTCAATACACAATTATATTACTGAAAATAAATTAAAAATTATTGGAGATCCTCTACCTCATATTGAGAATGATGCAATTGATTTAGATAATTCTTCTGAATTTAATTTTTCATTTGATTTAGGTCTTTATCCCGAATTTGAATTAAAATTAAACAAAAAGGAAAAATTTAATTTCTTCGAGGTTAAAATCGACGATAAATTAATAGAAGATGAAATTAAGTACTATTGTAATTATTATGGCGAACTAAAAGAAGTTGAAAGCATTACTGATGAGGATATTGTTGTTGAAGGCGATGTTCAGGAACTCGATTCGGAAGGAAATATTTTAGAAAACGGCATTAATGCTGAAGCTGTTAAGGTTTTTATTAAAATAATTAAAGATGAGGATGTTAAAAAGAATTTCTTAGCTGCAAAAAAATTCGATATTCTTAAATTTAATGCAAAATCTGCTTTTCCAAATGACGCTGATCGTGCAGGTCTTTTAAAAATTTCAAAAGAAGCTGCAATTGCAAATAATTCTGATTTTCAGATGTCAATTAATAAAATTGAAAAATTCATACATTCTGAAGTAAATCAAGGTCTTTTTGATAAAGTATTTGGCGAAGGAACAGTTACAAACGAAGAACAATTTAAAGAAAAAGTTATTGAGTCTTTAAAAGCTAGATTTGAAACCGAAAGCAACTATAAATTTAAGATGGACGCTAAACAGCAAATTAAATCTAGTTCTGAGGTTGAATTACCTTCCGACTTTCTGAAACGCTGGGTCAAAATGGTTAATAAAGAATTATCCGAGGAGCAGATTGAAGAGGAATTTCCAATGTTTATTGAAGATTTAAAATGGCAAATGATTAAAGAAAAGATTGTTGCTGAAAATAAATTTGAAGTTGTTGAAGAAGAAATTAAAAAAGAAGCTACAATCTTAGCTAAAAATCAGTACGCACAATATGGCATTACAAATATTGCCGACGAACATTTGGAGCCAATGGTTGCACAAATGATGAAAAATGAAAAAACCGTAAACAAACTACACGATAAAATTTTAGAAGATAAAATTTTTGAATTTATAAAAGAAAATGTTAAACTTGACACAAAAGAAGTTTCACTTGAAGAGCTTCAAAACATGTTTAAACAATAGTATTTACAATTAATACCTAAAAAAATGCACTCAAACGACGAATTTAGAAAATACGCTATTAAGCACAAAGGAATCAGTAGTTTAACACTTGATAACTACAAATCTGTTTGGAATAATTATATTTCTCCAACTATAATCGAAGAGCGTCAATTAAACATTGCAACAATGGACGTTTTTTCAAGATTAATGATGGATAGAATAATTTTTCTCGGCTTGCCCATTGATGACTATGTTGCAAATATTATTCAAGCACAACTTTTATTCCTTGAATCATCTGATCCATCAAAAGATATTCAGATTTATTTTAATACTCCCGGAGGTTCTGTTTATGCAGGTTTAGGGATTTATGATACTATGCAATATATTTCATCTGATGTTGCTACAATTTGTACTGGTATGGCAGCCTCAATGGGAGCTGTTTTATTGTGTGCCGGAACAAAAGGAAAACGTTCTGCCTTAAAACATTCTAGGGTAATGATTCATCAACCAATGGGCTCTGCATCGGGTCAAGCATCTGATATTGAAATCACTGCAAAAGAAATTCAAAAGCTAAAAAAGGAACTTTATCAAATTCTTGCCGACCATTCAGGAAAACCAATTGAAAAAGTTGAAGCCGACTCTGACAGAGATTATTGGATGATTGCCGAAGAAGCAAAAGCTTATGGACTTATTGACGAGGTTTTAATAAGAGAAATTAATAAAAAGAAATAGTTTTTAAAAATGTTATAATAAAAGGTTGGACACTAAGCTTGTCGAAGTGACCAACCTTTTGATATTTAATATAATTAAGATGGAAAAATGTAGTTTTTGTGGAAGAGATAAAAAAGATACTGACCTTTTAATTTCAGGTATAAAAAGTAAGATATGCAATTATTGTGTTGAACAAGCGAACATTATTGTAAATGAAGAAACTAAAAAAAAGCCTTCAAGTGTCACTGACTTAAAAAAAACGCCAAAGCCATCTGAAATTAAAGAATTTCTAGACCAATATGTAATCGGTCAGGATAGTGCAAAAAAAGTAATGGCTGTGGCTGTTTACAATCATTATAAACGAATTTCTCAGCAAAAAACTAATGATGAAGTTGAAATAGAAAAATCAAACATCGTAATGGTTGGAGAAACCGGAACAGGAAAAACACTCCTTGCACGAACTATTGCTAAGTTTTTAAATGTTCCTTTCGCTATTGTTGATGCAACTGTTTTAACAGAAGCTGGTTATGTTGGCGAAGATGTTGAAACAATTTTGACTCGTCTTTTGATGGTTGCCGATTATAATGTAAAATCAGCAGAAAGGGGAATTGTTTTTATTGATGAGTTAGATAAAATTGCACGTAAAAGCGATAATCCTTCAATAACCAGAGATGTTTCTGGTGAAGGAGTTCAACAGGGTTTACTAAAATTATTAGAAGGTTCTATTGTTAATGTTCCACCTCAAGGAGGAAGAAAACATCCTGAACAAAAAATGATTGCTGTTGATACTACAAATATTTTATTCATTTGTGGAGGTGCTTTTGATGGAATTGAAAAGAAAATAGGTCAGCGTTTAAATACGAAATTAATTGGTTTTGACGCAACTAAAAGCCGTGATAGTATCAAAAGAGATAATTTATTACAATATATAAATCCACTTGACCTAAAATCGTTTGGATTAATTCCAGAAATAATTGGGCGACTTCCTATTCTAACTCACTTGAATCCTCTTGAAAAAGAAACTTTACGCAGAATTTTAATTGAACCAAAAAACTCTATTATCAAACAATATATCAAACTGTTTGAATACGATGGTATTGAACTTTCATTCGACGACGAAGTTTTAGATTTTATTGTTGATAAAGCTATTGATTTTAAACTTGGTGCACGTGGCTTACGTTCAATCTGCGAGACAATTATGCTTGATTTAATGTTCGACCTACCTTCTAAAAATGAGAAAAAAGTTAATATTACTTTGGAATTAGCTAAAGAAAATACTGCTAAACTGAATTTTAGTAATTTGAATGTGGCTTAATTCATAGCTGTCAGGGATTTTCAATCCCTGAAGAATAATTATTAGCATTTGTAATGCGTTAGTAGTGGATTACAAATCCAAATAATAAAAGCTTTCGGATTCCAAATCCGAAAGGGCTGAATTTAGTGTTTATTTTCTTTTATAATCAACAAAAGAATAAGCTATTCCGCTTTTTTCATCAGTAAAAATATCGCTTTCTGAAATTGTTTCCCATTCATCGAAATTAATATCCGAAAAGTAAGTATCTGCTTCAAATTTATGATGAATTTTTGTAAGATAAAGCTTATTGGCTATTGGAAGAAATTGCCTGTAAACAGAGCCTCCACCAATAATAAAGCTTTCTTCTTCGTTGCAGATTTTTAAAACGTCGTCAATTGAATAAGCCATTTGGCAGCCTTCAATTATTTCGCCCTGGATATTTGTAAGTACAACATTTGTGCGATTTGGCAAAGGTCTTTTGGGAAGAGTAAAATAGGTGATTTTTCCCATTATAATTTTATGCCCCGATGTAATTTGCTTAAAACGTTTCAAATCTTCGGGCAAATGACATAATAAATTATTATTAATTCCTATTGCATTGTTTTCTGCAATCGCTACTATTATTGAAATATTGCTCATTATTAGTTGTTTAGATTGATATTTCGCCCTTAATATGTGGATGTGGATTGTAATTAACTAAACTAAAATCGTCAAACTTAAAATCAAAAATATTTTTTATATCCTTATTAATTAGCATTTGAGGCAGTGGACGAGGTTCGCGGGTTAACTGCAACTTACATTGCTCAATATGATTATTGTAAATGTGTGCATCGCCAAGTGTATGAACAAATTCTGAAGCTTTTAAGCCTACTGCCTGAGCTACCATCATTGTAAAAAGTGCATAACTGGCAATATTAAACGGTACTCCAAGGAAAATATCGGCACTTCGCTGATAAAGCTGACAACTCAACTTTCCATCAGCAACATAAAATTGAAAAAAAGCATGACAAGGAGGTAAAGCCATTTTGTCTAAATCGCCAACATTCCAAGCACTTACAATATGTCGGCGAGAATCGGGATTGTTTTTTAAATCGTTAATTAGTTGTGAAATCTGGTCTATTTTTCTACCATCTGATGCTGTCCACGAACGCCACTGAGAACCATAAACTGGTCCTAAATTTCCATCTTTATCTGCCCATTCGTCCCATATTGAAACATTATTTTCATGCAGATAATTAAGATTTGTTTCGCCTTTAATAAACCACAACAATTCGTGAATAATCGACCTTAAATGTGTTTTTTTTGTAGTAAGTAGCGGAAAGCCATCTTCTAAATTAAATCTCATTTGATAGCCAAAAACGCTAATAGTTCCGGTTCCAGTGCGGTCGGTTTTTTTTGTGCCGTTTTTGAGAACGTGGTCGAGGAGTGTGAGGTATTGTTGCATAGAGTTTTGTTGTTTTATAAATTATAAATTTTAAAGTTTTTTTGTTCAAATACTACAAAATAGTTGTTAATGAGTAAAATATAAATAGAAAAAAAGTACTTTTTTAAAGGTTAAAAAAATCAAATTATATCTTAATTATTAATCAATTATATCATTTCTTGTAAAAAAACATTTTCAATCTTATTTGCCCATCGGGCAATAATGTCAATAAAAAAATAGAATCAAAATTTCTTTCCCAGAGGGAATTAACAGCTTTATTCAATTGGTTTAAAAACATATCGTTCGTCATATTCAATTTCAAATAATTTTAAAAGCTCAAGATACTCTTCATAAAATGTTTGTTTTTTATGATGATTTTTCTGATTTTCAATATAAGTTACTATACTTGGTATTTGCGATTTTCCATAAGAAAAAGCAGCAAATCCTTCCTACCAAGAAAATTTTCCTACAACTAGTTTGTTTTCGTTTATCCAAATTGATGAACTTCGTTTTAAATTATATAATAAATCAGAAGGTGCTTGTTTTGGACTCATACTTACTAACACATGAACGTGGTCTGGCATACCATTGATTGAAAATGGCTTATGTCCTTGTTGTTTTATTATACCATTCATGTATTTGTAAAGCTCTGTTTTCCATTTATCTTGAATTAAAGAAAGTCGGTTTTGTACAGCAAATACATAATGTATATACATTTGAGTGTAAGTGTTTGCCATGTAATGTTTAATTAATTAATGGTTAATGCCCTACGGGCAAAAAGTATCGTGTATATATATATTTTATTGGCATATAAGCCCTATGGGCTATCTTATTCTATTTGTTTTTGTTATAACTATAATATCTTCGCCTTATTTCCATTTAAGAACAGTTAGCAAATGGTTATTAATTTAATTTTTCTAATTGCCCATCGGGCAATAATGTCAATAAAAAAAACTAAGTAATAATATTTTTCCCGTAGGGAATAAACTAAGCTTATATGCCATTTCTTATGTAACTTATAGATATATAGAGTATTGTTAACTTTTGCTTTTAGTGAGTATAAATTAATGCTTAACATCGAAAGATACTTTTGGGTCGTGTTTGTGCTTAAATAAAAATGCAAATAAAACAGCAACTACAAGCGAATAAGCCGCAAAAGCCAGCCAGATATTTTCCCAATCTCTGAAACCATTTTCGAGCATGAAAAAATTCTTTATTATAACTCCACTTCCATAAGCACCTATCATTGTTCCAAAGCCATTTGTCATCATCATAAATAATCCTTGAGCACTTCCTCTAATGGATGAATCGCACTGTGTTTCGACAAATAATGCTCCTGAAATATTAAAGAAGTCGAATGCCATTCCGTAAACAATACAAGATACAACTATCATCCATAAGCCACCTGCAGGGTCGCCAAATCCAAATAGTGCGAAACGCAAAACCCAAGCAAACATACTTAAAAGCATAACGTTCTTTATTCCAAATCGGTTTAAGAAAAATGGTATTGTCAGAATAAATAATGTTTCAGAAATTTGAGAAATTGACATAATTATTGTCGAATATTTTACAACAAAAGAATCGGCATATTCAGGGAAATGTTTGAATTCATCAAGAAAAACATCACCATACATATTTGTTAATTGTAATGAAGCTCCTAATAACATTGAAAAAATAAAAAATAAAGCCATCTTATAATTTGCAAATAATTTGAAAGCATCTAAACCAAGCATTTTAGCGAAAAAAGTATTACCAACTACTTTCAATTGTGGTGGACATTTTGGTAAGGTAAACGAATAAATTCCTAATACAACTGAAGCTATTGCCGAAAAATAAAATTGATATTCGGTTGCTTTATTTCCAGTTAAATTTGTTACCCACATTGCAGCAATAAAGCCAATAGTTCCCCAAACTCTAATTGGCGGAAAATCTTTAACAACGTCATATCCTCCCTGCTTTAGTGCATTGTAACCAACAGTGTTTGTAAGTGCAATTGTTGGCATATAAAATGACATTGCCAATAACATTACCCAAAAAAAGGTGTCGGGGTCGTTTACCATAGGAAAACAAAAAACAGTTATCCCTCCTAAAATATGAACAATTCCATAAAGCTTTTCGGCATTCATCCATCTGTCAGCTATTATTCCTGTTATAGCCGGCATAAACATGGATGCAATTCCTAATGTCAAAAAAACTGCACCAAATTCGGTGCCTCCCCAGCCTTTTGTCCCAAACCAATAATTTGCTAAGGTAATCAACCACGCACCCCAAATAAAAAATTGGAGAAAGTTCATTATAACAAGACGTAATTTTATGCTCATATACTAGATTTAAATATTTAGAATTTTTGAATTTAGAATTTAGAGATTTCCTGTGTAGCAACACTTCGACTTGTTTCGTATTCGCTCAACAACAAAAGCTCAGTGCAAAGCGATTTAACATGTAACAATTTAACCATATAATCATTTATTGCTCTTTACTTCGTTTGGAAATTTCATCACGTATTTCAGAGGCTTTTTCGTAATCTTCGTCGCCGATAGCTTTTTCAAGTAAGCCATTTAAGTCTGTAAGATTATATGATGAATATTTAGACGATTTTGAAGTTGATTTTATAGGAATTTTTTCTTTATGCTCTTCGCCCAATCCTTCTTCAATAATTTCTTGTTTTTGTTGTTTGTCGAAGTCAAGTATAATTCCAGCTTTGGTAAGTATTTCTTCGGTAGTGTAAATAGGGCATTTAAATCTTAAAGCTAATGCAATAGCATCAGACGTTCGGGCATCGATACGAATTGCTGCTCCTCTACTTTGGATAACCAATTCGGAAAAAAATATGCCTTCTTCGAGTTTGTAAATGTTTACTTCAGTAAATTTAATTTCTACAGTTCTGGCTAGGCTAACAAATAAGTCGTGAGTAAGTGGCCGAGGCGGTTTTAATCCTTCAAGTTCAATTGCAATAGCTTGTGCTTCGTAACCTCCAATTATTATTGGTAATCGTCTTTCGCCATTTTCCTCCGATAGAAGCAGTGCATAAGCCCCCGATTGTGTTTGACTATAAGTAAGTCCCAGAACATTCAAACTTATTTTATCCATAAAAAATACTTGGAATCCATATTATAAAATTGACATAGACAAATATAATGAAATAGTTTTTAGAATAAATATTAATTTAGAATAATGTAGAGCTTAAATAATGATTTAAGAAATATATTTTACAAAGAATTTCTTTCAAATTTTTGTAGTTTTTCTTTCCATACTTGAGGTGTTTCTATTGAAATGTTTTTGAAAAAATCGTAACAAACAATAACAGACTTATTTATTGAGTTAAGCTCATTTTTTTGATTAAAAATTCCCTGTTCCATTTCGAAACTTTTTGTTCCAATTCGGCTTGTTCTAGAAAAAACAGTAATAGTATCGTTTAAATAAATTGGTTTTATATAGTCAACACAAGTATTTACTAATACAACACCATAATTTTTCCAGTCGATAATATTTTCAAAAACTAAATTAAAATAATGCAAACGACCAACTCCAAAATAATTAATATACTCTGTATTATTAACATGCCCCATTAAATCTAAATCGTTGAAACGAATCTGAACAGGGATTGAATGATTGAAAAGGTCTAGAGTTATCTTCCTATTCATTTTTAACATCTAAAGCTTCGTAAACAGAATTTTTGCTTTTGAACTCGGGAACAATGTTCTTCATTTTTCTTACAATTTCAATACAATCGGGTGATTTTGTTAACGAAACAAGTTCCTCAACATCTATATTTACATCATCATGCTTATATTCTGCAACTTTCGCTATCATTATTTTTTTATGATGAGTTGGAAGATTATTTTCATTAATGTTTAATAGTTCTTCGTATAGTTTTTCGCCTGGTCTTAGACCTGTAAATTCAATTTTAATATCTGTGCCAAGTGTTAAGCCCGAAAGTTTTATCATTTTTTTAGCCAAATCGACAATTTTAACCGGACGACCCATATCAAAAATATAAACTTCTCCTCCTTTTCCCATAGCTCCTGCTTCTAAAACCAGCTGACAGGCTTCAGGAATTGTCATAAAGAATCGGGTTATTTCGGGATGTGTTATTGTAACCGGCCCTCCGGCTTCGATTTGCTTTTTAAAACGAGGAATTACCGAACCATTTGAGCCTAAAACATTGCCAAAACGAGTAGTTATAAATGCAGTTTCGGAGCATTGATTTAGAGATTGTATGTAGATTTCGGCAATTCGCTTCGATGCTCCCATTATGTTTGTTGGATTTACTGCTTTGTCGGTAGAAATCATTACAAACTTTACGATGTTATATTTATTGGCTAAATCGGCAACAACTTTGGTTCCGTAAACATTTGTTTTTATTGCTTCTGATGGATTGTTTTCCATCATTGGAACATGCTTGTAAGCTGCTGCATGAAAAACAATTGAAGGCTTAAATTTACTTATTATTTCCTCAACTCGTGATTTATCAGTAACATTTCCAATTACTGCTTCATAATTTTTAAAGTTCCATTGTTCTAAAAGTTCAAGTTCTAAATCGTAAAGTTCAGATTCTGCTTTATCAAATAATATTATTGATTTTGGATTGAAACTTGTTAACTGTCTGACAATTTCGCTACCGATTGAACCGGCGGCACCAGTTACTAAAACCGTAGAATTTAAAATAATATTCCCAATTTCTTTAACATCAAGTTTTATAGGACTACGTTCGAGTAAATCTTCAATTTTTACCGTTTTTATCTGATTTAGACTTAATTCGCCATTAATCCAGTTTTCGATTGGTGGAACGTCTAAAACCTCAACATTATGATTTAAACAAATCTCAATTACATCTTTTTTGCGAGTTTTTCCAAGATGTTTTTTTGCAATAATTAATTTTGAAACAGAATGTTTGGTGAAAAGATATTCAAGTCTATCGACGTGTAAAATCGAAATTCCTTCTAGTTTTTTTCCTTTATTTCGGTTTGTGTTATCAATTAGAGCAACTATTTTATATTTAAATTCATGGTCGCTTTCTAGGGTTCGTTTTGTTGCCAGTGCAGTTTCGCCAGTTCCATAAATAACAATATTGTTTTTCTCTTTATTGGCTGTATTTAGTTCGTAATAGATAAATTTTACGAACATTCGAAAAGCAATCAAAACAAAAATAGAACTAATAAAATCAATAATAATAATTGAAAATGGAATAAAAAAAGTAGCATTAATAAAGTAGTATGAAACCACATTATATAATGCAAAAAGTACTGAGCCAGATAATATTGTAATAAAAATTCTTTCAGCATCTTCTGTACTTGTAAACCGTACAATACCGCTGTATGTTTTGCCTATTATAAAGCTAATTATTCGAGCTATTATAACTGTTGGAATTACATATTTTAACGATTGTAAATCGGTTTCAGGAATTGAAAAATTAAACCTGAGCATATATGCCAGAATAATACTAAATAATACAATAAATGTATCAATTAATAAAATTACCCATGAAGGAGTATTTTTTCTTAATAGATTAATCTGGTTCATAACTTTTTCAAAAAAAAAGGCACAAGATTAACATCTTATGCCTAATTCAAAACCTAAAAAATTCTATAATAAAGCATCAATTTTAGATGCTAAAACGCTTTTTGGAACTGCGCCAACTTGTTTATCAGCAACTTCGCCATTTTTAATAAATAAAATTGTTGGAATATTTCTGATTCCAAATCTTGCAGAAATTCCAGGATTGCTGTCAACGTCAACTTTTCCAATTTTTGCTTTTCCTTGGTATTCATCAGCTAATTCGCTAATAATTGGAGCTACCATTCTGCATGGACCACACCATTCAGCCCAAAAATCAACAACTACTGGTTTGTCAGATTTTAATACTTCTTCTTCAAAATTTAAATCTGTAAATTCTAATGCCATGATTATAAGTGTTTAATTGTTATATATTTAAGTAATTCGGTGATTTTATTCAATTTTGTACTCAATAAAAGAATTTTTTTCGAGAAAATCAATAAATTCCTTTGAAATAAATACACGTTTTGTTCTTGAAAACAATTCAACTTGTATCTCGCTCAGTGGGTCGTATAATACAAAATTTAACTGAGTTTTTCCGGTATATTTATCAGAATATTCGAGTATGTTCTTAATCAGCTCTTTGTTTATGTCTGATGCTGAAACAATTAGCTTCAATCGCTTAATGCTCTTTTCACGCATTTCAGATAGCAGTTCAACATGCGAAATTCTAAATTCCATTTCAACCTCTTGCTGTGGTTTATCTTTACTTGCATAAAAATTTCTTGCTTTGTAACGCCCTTTTATAAAAAGGCTAAAGCCCATAGTAAAGAATTTTTTGAAATTCACATAGTCATCGGTAAATAAAGTAAACTTTATAGAATCGGTATAATCCTCAATCATATAAGTTCCATAAGGCTTTCCGGTTTTTCCGAGACCTTCTTTAACCTGAACAACAATACCAGCAATTGAATATTCTTTATCAAGATTCTTGTTAACCTCTTTAAGTTCAGTTATTGATGTATTACAGAAATGATCAATTTCAAGCCTGTAATCGTCGAGTGGATGAGCCGATAGATAAATTCCAATATGATCTTTTTCTTTATTTAACAAATCAAGATTTGTCCATTCTTCGCCAGTAGGAATGTCGGGTTGTTGAATTTTTGCTTCTAAAATATCTCCAAATAAGGATTGTTGCATTGAGCTTTTATCTTCTTTAAATTTATTTCCATAGTTTATTAATTTCTCTATGAAATTTCCGCTTGAATCTTCAATAAAATACTGATGTCGAGCAATATTTGTAAACAAATCGAAGCCTCCTGATAAAGCTAAAGCTTCAAGTCCTTTTTTATTTACAGCCGACAAATTAATTCTTTCTATAAATTCGAAAAGGGAATTAAAGTTTCCATTTTTTTCTCTTTCTTCAATTATTGTGATTGCTGAGTTTTCGCCAAATCCTTTAACTGCAGCTAATCCAAATCTGATTGCTCCAGCTTTATTTACACTAAATCGTAAATCGCTTTCGTTAACATCTGGACCAAGAACCTGAATTCCCATTCTTTTGCACTCGTCCATCAGAATTGTAATTTTTTTAATATCGTTGAGGTTACGACTAAGAACAGCCGCCATAAATTCTGCCGGATAATGTGCTTTAAGATAAGCCATTCGGTACGACACATAAGCATAACAGGTTGAATGCGATTTGTTAAATGCATACTCTGCAAATGCTTCCCAATCTTGCCAAACTTTGTGGGCAATTTTTTCGTCGTGATTGTTTTTTTTGCAACCTTCTATAAATTTGACTTTCAGTTTGTCCATTTCTTCACGCTTCTTTTTACCCATCGCTTTTCGGAGAATATCCGATTCGCCACGTGTAAATCCTGCCAAAGTTCTGGACAATAACATCACCTGTTCCTGATATACTGTAATTCCGTAGGTTTCTTTCAAAACCTCTTCCATCTCTGCCAAATCGTATTCGATTGGTTCTTTTCCGTGCTTTCTTTTTACAAACTTTGGAATGTACTCCATCGGACCAGGTCGATAAAGTGCATTCATTGCAATAATATCTTCGAATTTATTTGGTTTTAGTTCACGAAGATATTTTCTCATCCCTTCAGACTCAAACTGGAATACACCGGTAGTATCTCCCATACTGTATAAATGAAAGGTTTTTTCGTCGTCGTGAGGAATATTATCTATATCAATGTCTATTTTTCTTGTTTTCTTGATTAACTCTGTTGACTCTTTAATAATTGACAATGTTTTTAATCCTAGAAAATCCATTTTTAAAAGTCCAACTTGCTCAACAAGTGAACCTTCGAATTGTGTTACAAGTTCAATTGAACCTGCATCTTTTGACATGTACAAAGGAATATACTCGTCTAAATCTTCTTTTCCTATAATTACTCCACAAGCATGAGTTCCAACATTTCGGATGCTTCCTTCGAGCGAAACGGCATATTTTAATGTGTTAGCAATCTGTATATTATCTGATTTTTTTGCATCTGCTAATTCGGGAACTTGCTTAAATGCGTCGATGAAGCTTGTTCCAGCTCTTTCGGGAACTAGTTTTGCAAGCCTGTCGGCATCTTTAAGTGGAAGATTTTCGACTCTTGCAACATCACGAATTGCCATTTTTGGTTGCATACTTCCGAAAGTAATAATCTGAGCAACTCGTTTTACTCCATACTTTTCAACAACCCATTTCATTACTCTATCACGTCCCTCTTCGTCGAAGTCGATGTCGATATCAGGCATTGAAATACGATCAGGATTTAAAAATCTTTCGAAAAGTAAATTATATGCTAATGGATTAACATTTGTAATTTCAAGGCAATATGCAGCAACTGAGCCAGCAGCAGAGCCTCTTCCTGGTCCAACCCACACACCCATTCCACGTGCTGCACGTAAAAAATCCTGAACAATAAGGAAATAACCAGGAAATCCCATATTGTTGATTGTTTCAAGCTCAAAATCAATACGTTCCTTTATTGCAATATCATAATTTTCGCCATATCTTTTAATTGCACCATCGTAAACAAGTTTTCGTAAATAATCGGACTCCAGTTTTACACGAATTACTTTTTCGTATCCGCCAAGTCGCTTATAAGCATCCTCGCTATACTCTTCTATAAGTTGAGCTTCTGAAAATTTACTTTTATAACCTTCTTCTGTATCGAAACTATCAGGAATTGGAAAAACAGGCATTATTGGACTGCTGTTTAAATTGTATGTTTCAATTTTTTCGGCTACTTCTAAAGTATTGCTAATGACTTCTGGTAAGTCTGCAAATATTTCTGCCATTTCAGCAGGACTTTTAAGATATTCCTGCTTTGTATAACGCATTCGTTTAAAATCGCTTACAAGACTGTTTGTGTTAATGCAAATTAAGCGATCGTGAGCTTCTGCATCTTGAGCCTCAACAAAATGGACATCGTTGGTTGCTACAACTTTAACATTATGTTTTTTTGCTAATCGAATTAGTTCGACATTAGCTCTTAGCTGCAATTGATAAACTTCTTGATCTGCCGATGGATCAGTAGTTTTATGACGTTGAATTTCGAGATAATAGTCATCGCCAAAAAGTGCTTTATATTCTTCAATTGCTTTTTCGGCTTTGTCAATATCGTTTTTAAGAATTGCTCTGGGAACTTCACCTGCAATACATGCCGAAAGAGCAATAATTCCTTCATGATGTTTTGCTAAAATTTCCTTGTCGATTCGTGGTTTGTAGTAAAATCCTTCGGTATAAGCCATGGTTACAAGCTTGATAAGATTTTTATAACCAACCAGATTTTTTGCAAGTAATATTAAATGATTTCCACTAGCATCTTCTTTTGTTGATTTGTCGAATCGGCTTGTACGAGCAACATAAGCCTCGCATCCAAGAATTGGCTTGATATTGTTTTTTATAGCTGTATCGTAAAAAGTTTTAGCTCCAAACATGTTTCCATGGTCGGTAAGAGCTATAGATGTCATGTTATATTCTTTGGCTTTTTTAATAAGAAGCTTAATATCAGACGCTCCATCTAGTACAGAATACATTGAATGGACATGTAGGTGAACAAAGTTCGACATTTTGAGATTATATGTTTTAGATTTTTGTAAAAATAGTGTAAAAGTTGGCTGTATTTTGATGTGTTGATGAAATGTTGATAAAAAGGATAAGTCTTAAATCAACTTAATTCCATCAGCCAATAACTCTATTTTCTTTTGTTTGTACAAAGTGCCGATTGCTTTTTTGTAAGCTTTTTTGCTTATTCCAAATTCGGAATAAATATCATCTGGTGAGCTTTTATCGGTTATTTGTAAAAACCCATCATTATCGACTAAAGTTTGATAAATTATTTCGCAATTTGGGTCGTTAGAGTTTTCAAATCCAATTGGATGAAGCGAAATGTCAACTTTATTGTCTTCTCTGATTTTTTTAACATATCCTAAATGTTTTTCGCCAATATTTAGTCTTTTGAATATTTCGTTGTCGAAAATTAGTCCGCTGTGTTTATTGTTTATAATTACTGAATATCCCATATCTGTTTGTCTCAAGATTAGAATATCAACTTTTTCACCTTCTTTAATTGTTAAAACGTCGTTACTAAGATATTTTTCAACTTTGTTGCTGGCAAAAAGTCGGTCGGTTTCTTTATCAAGGTCTAAATAAACAACATACCAACGACCTCTTTCCATCCTCATGCGTTGCTCTTTGAATGGAACCAGTAAGTTTTTTTCCATTCCCCAATCGACAAAAGTTCCGACTCTTGCTTCGTCAGTTACTTCTAATAATGCAAATTCATGTAAAAGTATTTTTGGAGTTAAATTAGTTGCTATTTTTCGTTCTTCGCCATCACGATAAACAAAAACATCAATTTTATCGCCCATGTTTACATTTTCAGGACAATATTTTAGTGGCAAAAGAACATCTTCGCCTGAATCATCGCCAAGAAACAAGCCAACGCTTGTTGACCTTAAAATTGTAAGATTATTGTATTTCCCTATTTCAATCACTTTAAAAAAGATTTTTTACAAAACTAATCATTAGTAATGAGTGTTTGTAAGAAAACTCCAAAAAACAAAAAACAAATGTCAAACAAATTCCAATTCTCAAAATCTCAATTATTAAAACAGCTTAGATATTAGTTAGTTGTAATTTAAGATTTATTTGGATTTTGAGAATTAACTTCGTTGAGCTCGCAAGCTCGGTTGAAATTAGATATTTCTAAAAACACACTGTTTTTCAAGAAGCACTAATTATACATAAAACGTAATAATTTATTTGCATTTTATATTTCAAAACTAATAACTAAAATTTTTAGTAAAAATGTACAAATTTACACCACGCACAGTATAATAAAATGGTAGAAAAGGCTATTTGTCTTTTTGTAATAACAAAAACAAGTAAGTAAGAGAGCCTTCAACTATAGCACAGCCAAAACATCTACCGCCAAATGGTGCTAATGGATTATTCACATCATAGTAGTATTTATTTGATATAAGAAACGTTTTATTTTCATGATTATAAAAAGGATTGAATCGCGAATTTTTTAAATAAAGTGAATCGTGATAAATATTGAAAGGAGATAATATTATTCTATTTTTAAAAGTGTAGTTTGATAAAGGAACTTTCTTATTACTTATTTCATTAAAAGTTAAAAAATCAAATGGTTTTTTAATGAGTTTTGCTGTGTCAGGTTTTGAAAATGTACTTGTTTGGGCATTACAAAAGGCTGAAAATATTACAATTAAAGATGTTAACAAAGATTTTTGCATAATGGTTTTTACGCTTTATTAATTTTTTAGTTTTGATGTTATTAAACTTAAAATTGCAGTCTTTTTACTATTAGTTCATCTATTAATGTTTTAAGTGGCAAAAATGATTCATTGTCACTGATTTCAAATTTTAAGGCAAATCCTTCAGAATATTTTTTAGCATTTTTTATTTGATTATGTAATTCAATTAAATTATTGTTTGATATAAATTCACTTTTTTCTTGCTCCCGGAGAGTTAAACTTATAATAAAAGAATTGTTTAAAGGGATTAAATAAAATAGTGCCTTTTTACCATTATGCACTTTGAGCATCCAACCACTACTTTTTGAAAAATGCCATTCTTTTTTAAATTGATTTGCTAGAATGTTAAGTTCACTATAATAAATATAACTTTTATTAAGAATTCTCTTAATATCCTCATCTGATGGTTGTATGGTTTTGTCTGAAAAAGGTCTTTCGTCCATATTATGATATTCATATTTCAGTTTTTTCGATTTCTGAAACTGGGTTATATGGAATACTAAAATAAAAAACGGAACCTTTATCAATTTCTGATTCAACCCAAATTCTGCCGCCTAATAATTCTGTGAAAGCTTTTGATATTGTAAGACCTAAGCCAGTCCCACCATATTTTTTATTAATGTTGTCGTTAGCTTGGCTAAAACGTTCAAATATTTTTTCTAGCATTTCTGATTTTATTCCTATCCCAGTATCTTTGACGTAAAACTCAAGCTCTATTTGTTGCTCTGTATCAACAATGTCGAAAGTCTGAGGTTTTAAATAATATCCAATTTCAATATTTCCTTGATTTGTAAATTTTAAAGCATTCGTTATTAGGTTGCTAAGTATTTGTGTGACTTTAATGTTGTCAGTATATATTTCAGATTCATTGTTGTTTAATTGAAAATTTGAATGAATTGATATGTTTTTATTTTTTATTTGAAGTTTGAATGAAGATATTAAATCAGAAATTAAATTATTAATACAAACTTTTTGAATTTTAAGTTTTTCTTGCTTAGTTTCAAGAGATGAAATTGTTATTATGTCTGAAATTATAGACAGAAGTTGGTCAGTACTTTTTTTAATTATTGAAACATATTTCTTTTTGTCGTCAAATAATAAGTCTGGTTCGTCAAGAAGGTCGCTAAATCCAACAATTGCATTCATTGGTGTTCTAATTTCGTGAGAAATGTTTTGTAAAAAAGCAGTTTTCAAATTGTCGCTTTCTTCAGCCTTTTCTTTAGCCTTTCGTAACTCTATTTCCGTTTCTTTAATTTTAGAAATATCATAACTTAATACAATTATGTCTTTTAATTCAGCTTTTTCATTATAACCTGGAACATAATTTACGTTTATATATCGTTCGCCTTCAGCGAGTTTAAACGAGTTAATGTATGAAGATGGTCTTCCCTGCCTGACTTCATTAATATGTTTCATAGCAAATTTTGTATTTTCTTCTCCAATAACCTCAGAAATATGTGCACCAATTATCTCGTTCATTGTTTTATTAAAACTTGAAGTAAAGTTTAAACTAACAAATTTATATTTCAAGGTATTAATATCAACAACAGCTATATATGCAGGAATATTATCAGTTATATTTTTAAGTAAATTTGCATATTCTTCAGCTTTTTCTTTTGCATTAATAATATCACATTCATTTTTTTTAAAATCAGTTATATCTTGAGATATAACTTGAACAGAAACAACCTTTTTATTTTCATCAAATACTGGTAGATAAGTTGATTTAAAACATTTATTTTGAGATAATAAAGAAAACTCTGTTTCAAAAACTTCTGAAATCCCAGTACTTATTACCCTTTTCATTCTGTCAAAAACATTTTTTCCTTTTTTTTCTCCAAAAATTTCTAAAACAGATAACCCAATTCCGCCATTTTCACCTGCTCCAAGATAATCTTTTGATAATTTATTTTGTAAAATTAACACACAATTTGTATCAAAAATTGCATTTGCGGTACCAGTAGAATCAAAAATTAGTTTGTAGTTTCGCTCTATTTCTCTAATTTTTTCTTTTGACTTATTTAATTCAACATTTAATGAATTGAAATCTTCTATCATCGTCTAAATCTCTTTGTTTTAAACTTAAAGCAAAATTGATTTTGTATTCAAACAAAAATAATCAAAAAGCTATATAAATATTAAAAATTTAGTATTAATAATAAGAAGTATGGAACAAATTACATATCAACTCACTAAAAAAAAGTGCAAATTAAACCCGTACAGTTTTGTGAACTAAATATATGATACATAAAGTAATACACTAATAATTGGTATGGTATAGATTTAACCTAATTAATTCATAAAAAAAATTCATAACACTTGTCCCGATTATTGAATTATAGTAAAAATAAGCTTAATTGTATCGCTAACAATTTTGTAGCATTGTTCTTAATTTTGTACTAAATAATTTTGAGCTTGCCCATAGGGCAATAATGGCAATAAAAAAGCACAAGCGACAATTCAGGATTTCCCATAGTGAATATATATGATACAATTTGTTGATGTATATGTCCTACGGACAAACTTTAATCTCGTTATTGTATTTTATTGACACTGAAGCTCTAAGGGCTATTTTATGAAATCAAATTATGTTGCTTACTTAAAAATAGGACAGTTTCGTTTGTTGGCGACTCAGAAGATTTTAAATTCAGAGTTCAAATGTTCGAATATTCTATTGTTCAAACATTTAAGAACATTTGTAAATAATTCAGGTTAATAGTTTTTAGTTTCGATGTTATTAAACTTAAAGTATTGAATTTAGTAACAAAAAAACGATACTCCTTTTAGTAGTCTAATTGAAAATGTATATTTGTCAAATTTTTTTCCATGAAATTTATTTCAGATTTTCTTGTAATTGGTTCAGGTATTGCCGGATTAAGCTATGCTCTTAAAGTTGCCGAATTTGGCAAAGTACACCTTATTACAAAAAGCAACGACATTTTAGAAACGTCAACACGCTATGCACAAGGTGGAATAGCAGCGGTTTTAAATCAACAAGATGATACTTACGAAAAGCACATTCAAGATACACTAACGTGTGGTGTTGGTTTATGTAACGAAGAAATAGTTCGAATGGTTGTTAACGAAGCTCCATCGCAAATTAATGAGCTTATAAAATGGGGAACAAATTTCGATAAAAATTTTACAGGAGAATACGACTTGGCTAAAGAAGGTGGACATTCTGAAAAAAGAATTTTACACCATAAGGACAATACTGGATTTGAAATTCAACGTGCATTATCAGAAGAAGTAAAAAGGAATAAAAACATTACAATTTTTAACGACCATTTTACAGTTGAAATTATCACTCAACATCATCAAAAAAAACTTGTAAAAAGAGGTGATAAGGATATTCAGTGCTTTGGTGCTTATATTTTTAATAACTGTACCAAAAAAGTTGATACATTTCTTGCAAAGTCAACATTGCTTGCTACTGGAGGAATTGGCAGTGTTTATTTAACCACAACAAATCCAATAATTTCTACTGGTGATGGTATTGCTATGGTTTATAGAGCAAAAGGCGAAATTGAAAATATGGAGTTTGTTCAGTTTCACCCTACATCATTGTATAACCCAAGCGAAAAACCTTCGTATCTTATTACAGAAGCAATGCGTGGATTTGGTGCGATTTTAAAAACAACTGATGGAAAAGAATTTATGCATAAGTACGATTCCAGAGGGTCGCTTGCACCTAGAGATATTGTTGCAAGAGCAATAGACAACGAAATGAAAATTAGTGGAGAAGGCTTTGTATATCTTGATGCTACAAATTTAAATGCTGAAGAATTGATTAATCATTTTCCAAATATTCATAGCAAATGTCTTGGTTTAGGAATAGATATTACAAAAAATATGATTCCTGTAACTCCAGCTTCACACTATTCTTGTGGCGGAATAAAAGTAGATAAGGATGGGAAAAGTTCAATTAATCATTTATATGCTGCAGGAGAGGTTACTTCTACCGGAATGCATGGTGCAAACAGATTAGCTTCAAATTCGTTGCTTGAGGCAGTAGTTTTTGCAGATAGAGCAGCAAAAGCTGCAGTAAATGAGTCTTTGAATACTACAATAAATAATAAAATACCTGAATGGAATGACGAAGGAACTACACACAATGAGGAACTAATACTTATTACTCAAAGCATGAAGGAAATGCAACAAATAATGAGTAATTATGTTGGAATTGTTCGTTCAAATCTTCGTTTAAAAAGAGCACTTGATCGCCTCGAAATTCTTTACAATGAAACCGAGGATTTATACAAAAAATCTAAAGTTTCAGTAAAGCTATGCGAATTAAGAAATTTGATAAATGTTGGTTATCTAATAATCAGAATGGGTCAACAAAGAAAAGAAAGTATTGGATTGCACTTTAATCTTGATTACACTTCTGTTGGAAACAAAAAGCATTAATGTTATTTGTTAACAAAATGCTAATTTACATATTCATTGGTCAAAAAAATAGCTTAAAACCCTAATCCTCCTTGAATTTTAGGATTGATATTCATACTTTTATAAAATAAACAATAATTGTATGAAAAATTTAATATTTTGCACATTAGCTATTTTTCTCAGTATTAATCTTTTGTATTCGCAAAACGAAGGTTTTTCATGTTCTAGTGCTGAACGTAATAGAATTTTAGAAGAAAACAATCCATTAATAAAAGCTGATAGAGAAAAGCTTGAAATAGAAACACAAAACCATTTGAACAATCCAAATAAATCAGATGTTTTACATATAGTACCAATAGTTTTTCATATTATTCACAAATATGGTTCAGAAAATATTTCAAAAGCACAAATTGAAGATCAGGTAAGAATTCTTAATGAGGATTTCCGAAAATTAAATAATGACACTTCATCAATAGTTGCTGCATTTAAAAGTATTGCTGCAGATTCAAAAGTTGAATTCCGACTTGCTAAAAAAGACCCTAATGGGAATTGTACAGAAGGAATTACCAGAGTATATTCTTTGCTTACAGATGATGCAGATGATGATGCAAAATATGAAGATCCTGCATGGCCTCGAAATAAATATCTTAATGTTTGGGTAGTTAAATCAGTGTCTGGAGCTGCTGGATATGCGTACTATCCAAGCACATGGACTAGTGCTGAAATTGATGGTATAATAATTAATCATCAGTATATTGGAAGTATTGGAACTGGTTCAACAACAAGATCAAGAGCATTGACTCATGAAATTGGACATTATTTAAATTTGTCACATCCATGGGGAAACTCTAACGATCCAGGATTAGCCGATAATTGCAACGATGACGATGGCGTTTCTGATACTCCTAATACAATTGGCTGGACAACATGTACTTTAGCAGGAACAAGTTGTGGTTCACTTGATAATGTTCAAAATTTTATGGAATATTCATATTGTACAAAAATGTACACAACTGGTCAAAAAGACAGACTAAGAACTGCATTAGAATCAACAACTGCATCAAGAAGTAGTTTGTGGCAAACTTCAAATTTGATTGCTACCGGAACAAATGACGGTTATGTGCCAACTGCATGTACTCCAATTGCCGATTTTTCTATAAGTCACGAAAATATTTGTAATGGAAATGTAGTTCAATATTCAGATTTAAGTTATAATGGCGATTTAAGTCAGGCAACTTGGCTTTGGACTTTTCAAGGAGGAACTCCGGCAACTTCTACCGAATTAAATCCTACTGTAACCTACGTTAATGCTGGAAATTTTAATACAACATTATCTGTTACAAACCAAACAGGTACTGGACAAGCTACAAAAAATTCAATTTTGTCAGTTTTTGATAAGTCATTAGGCGAGCAAGCACCTTTTAATTATGGCTTTGAAAATTCATCTTTCCCAAATAACACAATTGATGCAAATAAAAGTTGGGAAGTAATTCAAGGTGATTTGTATCCTTTTCAGAGGACAACCTCTGCTTTTACTTCAGGCAGTGCATCTGTTAGAATTAGAAACTATGGAAATGTTGATGGAACTCTTAATTCTCTTATTTCCCCAAATATTGTAATGCCTCAAAACACTGTATCTGTTTCGCTTACATTTAAAGTTGCTTATGCAAAAAAAACAACTACATCGGCAGATAATTTAAAGGTATATTTAACTTCAGATTGCGGAAAAACATGGAGTTTGAGATATTCTCGTTCTGGAACAACATTATCTTCAACTGCTTCCATAATTAGTGGCACATTTGTTCCTACTTCTACTCAATGGAGAGAAGAAACTGTTAGTATGGGAAGTTTTGCTGACTCTACAAATCTCAAAATTAAATTTGATATGACAAGCAATGGTGGAAATTACCTATATATTGACGATATTAATATTTCAATTGTTACATCTGACAATTTGCTTGAAAACCATGAGCCATATATTGATGTTTTCCCAAATCCAATTACCGAAAATACAAAAATATCATATTCGGTATATAAAAATTCCGATGTTCAATTCTCTTTAACAGACTTAACTGGACGTACTTTAGGCGTATATTCAGAAGAGCAAACAGTTGGAAATTACACTTTTAATTTAAATGAAATTGTAACTGAAATACCAAATGGTGTATATATTCTTACTACAAATATCAGTGGATTTAAGAAGTCATTTAGACTTACAAATGCGAAATAATTTTTAAAAAAAAGACCTAACAGGTTTTTAAAACCTGTTAGGTCTTTTTATATCTATTCCTGAAAATAAATACTTATCACTTTTTTTCTCTTTTTATAATTTTGTCAGGGTTTTGTCTTGTATCAAAAATGTCGGTTATATAAACCTTTTTATCTTCAATTTTATAAATAATTTTATAGTTTCCTCTTACCAAAAATCTATGTTCTTCATTTAATTCCTTCAATAAATCTTCTATTTTACCCGATAACGAATAAGGTTCTAATTGTTGAGCTCCAGATAAAATATTCTTTTTAATATTACTTGCGATTGTAATACTTACATTTTCCTTGTAATACTTATAAATTTCAGATAATGAGAACAGTGCAAATTTAGTCCAAAATACTTTCATTATTACCAACTTTTAGACATTTTTTCTACTTCATCTTGTGAATAAATCTCCCCATTTTCAATATTTTTATTAGATAATTTGGCTCTATTTACTAATTCTTGCTTTGTAAACTTTTTTAATTGAGGTCTATGTAAAGAGTTGTTAATAATATCTTCAATTTTCTTAAAAACCTTATCATCATTTAGTATAATAAGTTGTTCAATAATGTTTAATTTTTTGGTTTGAATTTCTAAACTTCTCATCCTTTGATATTTATCTAATTTTAAACAATTTTGTCGATTTATGTTTTTTACTTAAAGCATTTATACCACTTGAATTAATAAAATAGCCCAAATATTATATGGTAAAATGCCGATGCTACACGAAAATAGTACAATTCAATTGGACTATATTGAGTGTGCAATCGGTATTACAATTTCTATATTTTTCTCAATTAAATTCATATATCAAAAATACAAAAAAAAATCACTATTTCTATGCTTTGTTTTTACAATATTTTTTTTACTCCTGAAAATAAACCCTCTTAACCCTTCTCGAAATTGAAGTCAGGATTTCGTAAGGAATTGTTTGGGCATCTTTTGCAATATTTTCAATCGGATAATTTTCGTTAAAAATTATTACTTCGTCACCTTCTTTTGCTTCAATTTCAGAAATGTTAATCATTGTCATATCCATGCAAATATTTCCAATTATTGGAGCAATTTTATTGTTTACCATTACTTTTCCTGCTCCATTGCTTAAAATACGGTGCAAACCATCGGCATAACCAATTGGAATTGTAGCAATTTTTCCTTGCTTTTCTAATTTCCCTTTTCTGTTATATCCAACAGTATCAGTGGTTTCTAAAGTTTTTATTTGCGAAATAATTGTCTTTAACGAACACACATTCATTAACCGACCTTTTGAAACCGAGCTAACTCCATATAAGCCAATTCCAAGTCTTACCATATCAAAATTATATTCCGGAAATCGTTCAACTCCAGATGAATTAAGCACATGCTTGATTACATTGTATTTTAGGTGTTTTTCTATTTTCTCAGCTACAGTTAAAAAAATTTCAATCTGATGTTTCGTAAAATCGTCTTGATTTTTGTCTTCACTGGCAACTAAATGCGTAAATACAGATTTTACAATAATTGAATTATTCTCGCTCAAAATATTAAGTAATTCGTCAACTTCGGAACTTAAAAAGCCTAAACGCTTCATTCCTGTATCAATTTTTAAATGAATAGGATAGGAGCCTGACAAATAATATTTTTGAGATTTAATAAATGAATTTAAAATCTTTAAGCTATAAATTTCGGGTTCCAGATTATATTCAAACATTTGATTGAATCCATTCTCTTCGGGATTCATAATCATAATTGGAATTGTGATTCCTGCTTTTCGTAATTCAATTCCTTCGTCGATATATGCAACGGCCAAATAATCAATTCTCTGGTGAGAAAGCAGGTTTGAAATTTCTAAAATTCCGCTTCCATAAGAAAAAGCCTTTACCATTGCCATAACTTTAGTTTCTGGTTTGAGTAAAGATTTATAGTAGTTAAGATTATGAACAACAGCATTTAAGTTGACTTCATGAACTGTTTCGTGTACTTTATACTGTAAAATAGAACTTATTTTTTCAAACTGAAAAACCCTAGCTCCTTTTAGCAAAATTGCTTCATTTTGAAGTTGATATTCAGTAATATGACTTAAAAAGTCAGAAGTATTAAGAAAAAAATGTTTTTTGACTTTGAAAAAATCGGCATATTTTGAGATTCCTTCGCCAATTCCTATAAATCTATAAATTTCGCTTTTATTGATTAATGATGCAACTTCCTTGTAAAGAGCTTCTTCGTTTTTGCCAGACTCTAGCAAGTCAGATAAAATAACTGTTTTTTGAGAATATTGATGTTGTTGTTTAAGATAATCAAGGGCAATTATTAACGAGCCAATATCTGAATTGTAACTATCGTTAATAATTAAACAATCGTTAATTCCGGCTTTTAGCTCCATTCGCATTTCAATAGGCACAAGATTTTTCATGCGTTCAGCAATAATTTCATGTGAATATTCTAAGTGAATCATTGTAAGCCAGCATGTTATTGAGTTTTCAATTGATGCATCATCAATAAATGGAATTTCAATCTCGAAATGTTTGTTCCGATTTTCAGCCTTTATTTTAGTCGATTTTTCAGCTTTAATTATTGATTCAATTTTTAAAGTAGCATTATTGTCTTTTGACCATGTTAATAGTGTTTTATCGGAATATTTGCTGATAATTGCCTTGTGAATATCCTGAAAATCTGAGCAATAAATAATGGTTTTGCAATTGTAAAATAGCTTTAGTTTTTCGGAAATTTTTTGGTTCAAATTTTCAAAATTTTCTTGATGTGCCTGACCAATATTTGTAAAAATTCCGATGTCGGGTTTTATAATATTTTCGAGATTTTCCATCTCGTTTGTTAAGCTTATTCCTGCTTCAAAAATTCCAATATCCGAATTATCATCTAATTGCCAAACCGAAAGAGGAACTCCAATTTGTGAATTATAACTTCGTGGACTTTTTGTGATATTTTTTTCGGTCGAAAGCAATTGTGAAAGCCATTCTTTTACAACTGTTTTACCATTGCTTCCAGTAATTCCAATAATTGGAATGTTAAATTTATTTCGGTGATATTGAGTTAATTTTTGAAGTGCATTTATTGTGTTTTCGACTAAAATAAATGCAGAATTTTTATATTTTTCTGTGTCAGGAACTGATGTAACAACAAATGCACGAAGTCCTTTTTCGTAAAGTTCATCAATATATTTATGCCCGTTGTGCCTTTTTCCATTTATTGCAAAAAATATAGTTTCACTAGGCGAAATCAACGAACGGCTATCGGTTAGCAAATATCTGAAAGAAGTTTTTTGGTTTGTTCCAAATATTTTTCCTCCAATAATAGATGCAATTTTATCAATTTTATATTCTGACATTATTTAGTGAGATTCACTTTTTGCAAGAGCTTCTTTAAAACAACTTCGGCATAATGGCTCATAAATATCTTTTTCGCCAAGTACTACAAGCTTTTCGATTGCCGAAAGGCGATGCGAAAATTGTGCAAGATTTCCGCAATGAACACATATTGCATGAACTTTTGTAACATATTCGGCAATTGACACTAACGCAGGAATGGGTCCGAAAGGTTTTCCTTTAAAGTCCATATCTAATCCTGCAACAATCACTCTCACACCATTATTTGCTAAAGTATTGCAAACTTCAATTAGTCCATTATCGAAAAATTGTGCTTCGTCAATTCCAACTACATCAACATCTCCGGTTAGTAATAAAATATTTGCAGCGGTTTCAACTGGGGTTGAAAGAATTGCATTTGAGTCGTGCGAAACAACTTCTTCTTCAGAATATCTGACATCAACTTGTGGCTTGAATATTTCAACTTTTTGTTTAGCAAATTTTGCACGCTTCAATCGTCGAATCAATTCTTCTGTTTTGCCCGAAAACATTGAGCCACAAACAACTTCAATCCAGCCACTTCTCTTGGTATTTCCTATCCTATTTTCTAAAAACATTTTAATTAATCTGTACCTACAAAAATAAAATAATTTGGCTATTTTCAAGCAATATCAATTTTTTTAATTATTAAAAATTTAAGATGTTATAAATCGGTATTATGTTTGTATGATGCTTTAATTTTTATAACATTATCATTTAAGGTTGTTAAACTGAAATGATTTTTCTATTTTTGATGTTCGAATAAAATTTATAATGAGATACATAATAATAATATTGATTTCTGTTTTTTTTCAGTTTGTAGCTAGTTCACAAACGTCTGAAAATTACAATGGAGAAACGATAAACCTAACTGATGCAGAAGGTCTTAAACAGGGTAAGTGGCTTAAGTTTAATACTGATAAAACTGTTGTAATTGAAGAAGGAAAGTACGTTAATAATAAAAAAGAAGAGCTTTGGAAACAATATTATAATAGTGGAAAAATTAAAACTGAGCTGACTTACAAGAATAATAAAGCTGACGGATATGCAAAGTTTTACTACGAAAACGGAAATGTTTCAGAAGAAGGTTTATGGCAAAGTAATAAATGGATAGGTGCTTATAAAATGTATTTTGAAAATGGAAATCTATCTTATGAGTGGAATTATACCGAGCAAGGAAAGCGAACAGGAGTCCAAAAATATTATCATCCAAATGGTAAAATAATGATTGAAGGCGATTGGCAAGAAGGTAAAGAAAACGGAATAATTAAAGAATACGACGATTCAGGAAATCTTGTTGCCGAAAAGAACTTTAATGGTGGAAAATTTGATGTTGCTACTTCAAAAGAATACACAACAACTTCTACAAATAACAATACTACTAATAATACAACTCAAGCTGAAATCAAAAAAGATACCGTAAAAACCAATACGAATGTAACCACTACAACTAAAGCTTTAGAATTATTTACCGGAACTGGCTATAATAAATTATACACCAAAGATGGCAAAATTGAACAAGAAGGCGATTTTGTAAATGGTATATTAATGAAAGGTAAAAAATTCTATTACGATGCAACTGGCAAATTATCTAAAACAGCCATTATTAAAGACGGTAAAGTCCTTAACGTTATTGTCGAAGAACATAAGTAGTTTTTGATTTTTGAATTAGAAAAATAACGTTATTAAACACCACACATGTTCAATTAAATTTGGAAATATTGTGTGGTTTTTATGAACATATAAACGAGTTGGCGGATATTTGAAAACGCTCCTAGATAATTGTACTGTTTAAATTAAATAATTGGGGTGAACAAATATCTTTCCTTTACAGGGTTCGTTTTTATTCTATTTACATTAAAAAGAAATAATATAAATGGCTAATAATACTCATGGTGCTCTTCTTAAAAGAGGAATTGAAAGTACTGTAGCACAAAATCTTGTTGAATCTGGTTATACAATTGAAAAATTACAATACAAGACTTTAGAAGACTTAATTGCCCTTGGAATACCAGAAGTACAATCAAAAAAACTATTGGATGGACGCCCACCAATTCCAGACGACACGTTTGCTCAAGTTTTACATGATTCCAAACATGTTTGCTGTGTTTGTAGAGAAGCAAGTAGAGGAATTATTATTCACCATATCGAAGAGTGGGCTATAAGTCGAAGTCATGATTATGATAATTTGGTTGTATTATGCTCTTTACACCACGATGAAGCTCATACTAAAAGATATTTAACAATAGTTCTTAGTTCAGACAAGATCCGATTCGCAAGAGAGAAATGGTATGCACAAGTCAAGGCTCATGATACTGCTGTAATTACAGGACACCCAATTCCCGAATTTGACAATCAGGAAATCAGTGAGGTTGAAGTGAGTGATGTGGAACAATTCATTAATTCATTAAAATCTAATACTATCATCCGATTAAAAGAAGGAAAGTACAATCTTTCTGACATCGCAAAATACGACTCTAATCCAAACGTAAGATGGCGAACTGTTTTTAACGGTTATGAACCTCATATTGAAAACATAAAAAATCTGAAAATAGTTGGCGAGGGAAGGGTTGAAATATTAATTAACCCATCATACGCATGGGTTCTGAGATTTAATAATAGTTCAAACATTGAAATAACTAATATAACCGCAGGACATATCACTCCTGGAAGTTGTACTGGTGGAGTATTTATGTTTAATGAATGCCACCGCATAAAAATATCAAACTGTGACCTTTATGGATGTGGTACATATGGATTGACATTCAATAAAAGTTCTAATGGCACTATTAATAAAACGATTGTTCGAGAATGTACATACGGCATTGCCCAATTCTTTAATTCAAGTAAAATAATTTTTAGAGATTGTTCATTTTTAGACTGTCAAGAGTTTGATTTATTGACCATTCTTGAATATTGTGAAGATATTTCATTTTTGACATGCAATTTTCGCAATAATTATATCTCCTGGGATGAACGATTTTTCATCGAGACAGATAGAACCTGCAAGGACATTGTAATTGAATACTCAGAAATAAAGAACAATAAGGTTCTAAATTGGTCTAATGAACCTGAGGTAATTTTAACAAGACACAATGATTACAGCAATAATAACTTTCAACACCCAGAAGACCAGTGGTATTTTGATGATGAAAATTAACTATGAAAGACAAACATCCGATAACAGCACCTTGCCAAAAGCAGGTCAGTCGTGGTTAAAGAAACTTTTGGCTCTGAATAAATATTAGAGATAGCTTGACAGGTTGGTGCTCCGAAAGCCCCGCCTTCGGCAAGCTGCAAACCGTTCCCACACAGTTTAAAAAAGCTTTGATTAAGTTTGTTTCCTAATAAAGAAACTCGTAAAATGACAGAGAACTCTTTAAAAAGCTTAATGAAAATATTTGGGAATTTAGAACACAATTCAACAGTAAAGCATATAGACTTTTTTCATTTTGGGACAATACAACAGAACAAACAACTTTAGTTGTAGCAACTCATGGAATATTGAAAAAGACACAAAAGACACCAAAAAAAGAAATAGAAAAAGCGGAAGAAATTAGAAAACACTATTTTATCAATAAAAACAAATAATTATGAATAAGAAATTAAAAACAATCTCGCTTGATACAATGATAGACAAGCATATTGGTAAAATCGGAACTCCAAAACGAGATAGCTTTGAAAATGAGTTAAGGCTTGACTTGCTTGGAGAAGCAATAAAACAAGCACGATTAGAGCGAAAATTAACACAAGAAGAACTTGGGCAACTCGTAGGAGTTAAAAAAGCACAAATTTCAAAATTGGAAAACAGCTTGACAGATGCGAGATTCGAGACAATAATTAAAGTTTTTAGAGCATTAAACGCTAAAATAAATTTTAATGTAGAGCTACTGAATCAAACAATGAAACTAGCTTAAAATAAAAACCGTGTGGCAACAAATGCTAATTGTAATAAGGCTTTCAGTGATAATTTGAGCATTCTGCATTGTACAAACTTCGGTGTAACTCGACAAAGAGGTATTCCAAAATCCCTTGCTGCATTTAGCCTTAGACGTTATCGGAAATTATGAGTCGTCCTAAAAAATGTCAACACTCCAAAAAAGATAAATTGAAAAATATGAAATCTAAATCTTTAAAGGGATTTTGTATTTTCCGATAAATCGAAACAAGTCTTGTAACAACTATTCCACAAAAAACACAAAAGAGAACTCTGCGAAAACACATCAGCGTTTTTATATTTGAAGAATGTTTTTAACATATTTTGATTTTTTTTAACAAATTGATTTCAATTTACATTAATTTCTTATTTTTATACAAATATTATTAATTTAAAACATTAAAATTTTATGGAAGAACAAGCTGTAAAAACTAAAGCCGGAATGGGATTAGGAATAGCCGGATTTGTATTAGGTTTAGTTGCATTAATTATTTCTTTTATCCCATGTCTTGGTACTTGGGCTCTTATTCCAGGTGTTGTTGGTTTAATTTTAAGTGCTATTGCTCTTTCAATGGCTACTAAGGGAAATGGAGCTAAAGGTTTAATTATTGCTGCACTTATTGTTTCTATTATTGGAACTGGAATTGCTGCTTATCAGTGGTATTTTTGGAATAAAGTTGCAACTGAAGCAACTGAAGGTCTTAAAAACTTTGATGACGAGTGGAAAAATGCAATGAATGATTTAAATGGTGAATTAGAAAACTTAGACACTGATTTAAATGAACAACTTGATGCTGTTGCAGATAGCTTAACCGAAGATGCTACTGAACCAACAGAATCTAACGAATCAACTGAATAATAAGACATTGCTTCTTAAGCAACCTTATCAGATAATAAATTTAATTTTTGCCGGAATTTTCATATCAATTATGATTTATTCTGGCTTTTTTTCTGCTGAAAAAAACAATCACCCTATTGATTGTCAGGTTTATGAAAATACTGGCAAACCATGTCCTACATGTGGTTTATCAAGATCTTTTTCTGAAATTATTCGATTTGAATTAGATAAAGCAGTAATCTATAATAAGTATTCATTAAAATTATTTTCATTTTTCTTTATTGAATTAGTTTTAAGACTATGTTTTTTCATAATTTTATACTTTAATTTTATCCGATTAAGAATAATTCTATTTATAGATATAATTATTTCAGTCGTATTATTTTTATATTGTTTTAGTGATTTAATATTTTATGTATAAGCTATTTATATTATTATTTGTTTGTTTTGAACTTATTGCATGCAAGATTAAACTTGTTGACGAAGTAGTAAAAACATACCCAGATGGAAAAAAAGCCATGGTTAACATGTACGAAGAAGGAGACTCAACTAAAGTCGTAAAACGTCAAATTAAATATTACCAAAATGGGAATATAGAAGTTGAAGGCGATTTTGAAAATGGGAAACGTACCGGCAAGTGGACTTATTATTATGACTCAGGTAATAAGTGGAGCGAAGGTACATTTGAAAACGATTTAAGTAATGGAAAATTTACTGTTTGGTATAAAGATGGTAAAATAAATTACAAATCAGAATATAATAAAGGACAACCTGATGGCAAATGGACTTTTTATGATGAAAAAGAAAAGCCTATTAAAGAAGTAGTTTTTGAAAAAGGAAACAAAAAATCAGAAAAAAAGTTAGATTAAAAACAACTAAAAGCATTTTCTTGATAATGGGGGAAGTTATTTTGAAATTATTACCTACGGACAAACAGTATTACCGTTTTAGTATTTTATTGACATATAAACCAAATGGATTATTTTCTCAATAAGAAGTTCCAACAAAATAAAATTTTTAGTCGGTTAGTAGTTATTCTTTAATAAAATTAAAGTAAAAGCTATTACTACCTGAAAGTATTTGAATTAAATAATATCCTCTTGTAAGTTCATCTAAATTAAGCTTATAAATATATTTTTCGTCAATATTATTTATGTTGCCATTTATTACTTTTCGACCCGACAAATCAGAAATGACATAGCTGAATGGTTGAGCATTTTTTTGACTGTAAGAAATATTTAATATATCGTTAGCTGGGTTAGGGAAAATATTTATTTGAATATTACTATTTTCATTGCGATTAATTGTTTCGATTTTTGAATAGGTTGAATTACCATCAAAATCAGTCTGCTTAAGTCGGTAATATGAAATTCCAGAATAAGGATTTTCATCAACTTCAGAATATTCAATTATAGAATTTGATGTGCCAGCACCTTTTGTATAATTTATTGAAATAAAATCAATTCCATCTTTAGAACGTTCAATCGTAAACAAATTGTTGTTTTTTTCGTTTGTCGTAATCCATTTTAATTCTACAATATTGCTTTTCAATTTACAATTAAACTCAATTAATGAAATGGGCAAAGAACCAGAACAATCATAAATATTAAAGCTTTTTGGACCTATAATATTGCAGCATGTTCCTGATGGACAGCCAACAACATCGCTCCATGCTCCAAGATTATTTATTTCAGTTTTTAATGCTGCATCGTCGGTATTTACTGCATAAAGGTTATAATCTCCAACAGTTAATCCGCTAAAAGTTCCTGATGTATTTGTTACAACAATATTTCCAGCTGGATTTACAACAACATATTTTTGCTCAAAACTGCCTCCTGTTGTATGCCCTGATGTTGAAACGGAGATGTCTGTTCCGAAGCAAATTTGGTCACAAACAGTAACAGCACTTCCTGAATATGGTCCAATGTAATCAAAACAATAACTTGATGCATTTGCAACTACAGAAGCCCAAGTGTTGCTTACAGCTAATTCAGTAGGTCGAGAATTTTTGTAATTAACCGCATAAACTCTGTAATTAATATTTGTTAATGAACTAAATGTCCCTGTTGAATTTATTGCTAAAATTATATCAGAATTATCGTTAACTAAAACATATTCTTGTGTATATCCGGCACCATTTTCAAAACCTGATGCACTTACCGATATTGAACCATAAAAATCGCATTGTGAATATATAGGAATGAGTATATTAATTAAAAGTGCAGTTATTAAT
Organism: Bacteroidetes bacterium GWA2_31_9; assembly: GCA_001768975.1. Taxonomy (GTDB): domain Bacteria; phylum Bacteroidota; class Bacteroidia; order Bacteroidales; family GWF2-33-38; genus GWA2-31-9. The sequence continues at coordinate 34,035 of MEND01000131.1, forward strand.
GATCGTTTTATGATGTGGCTTCGAAATTTCATTTTTGAAAATTATTTAATTCCAAGAACCAGCATTTGCATTACAGCCTGTACAAGTTAAACTTATCTCGAACTGACCTTCTGTAGCTCCGTTTCCATCAACATAAATGAAATATGTTACGGCATTTGTTGCGGTAAAAGTATATGATGAAGTTGTTCCAGTTCCGCTGTCAGTGTCGCCGCCAATACAGCTTAATGACCCGCAAGAACCCGAAAAAATATTGATGTCGGTATCGAAGTTTGTTCCTGCATTGTCTGTACTTATTATTACTTCTTGTCCAGTTCCTGTAAATGTGTACCAAACTCCTTTACTTGTTGTTCCACCTCCGGAACATGCTGTTGGAGCATCGGTTGCCGTTGCCAAAATATTACTTGCAATATCAGAGCCACCACATGCAAGAGTCATTGCATCTGCACATAAATCGTTGGCAGGAGTTATTACAACTCCGGAAATTGGTGTAAACCAGTAGTCGCATAAATCTCCAGCATAACCGTCAATACGAATATAATATGTGTTACCAATTGTCAAACCCGAAAAAATCCATGATGACGTTGTTCCAGAATTGTAACCATCACTGGCAGGATTAACGCAACTTCCAGCCAATTCCGATAATGAACCACAAGAACCACTAAACACAACTAATTGAATTCCATAACCTGAACTACAAGTCCCAACCTGAAATTCGATTTCGACATCAGAACTGGCTGCTATAAAAGTCATCCATGAGTCATTTTCTATAGTTCCGCAACCGCTTGGACTTCCTGCACTTGCAGTATATGAACAGCTTGTACTTCCTGCAAAAGGTTGAGTAAGATCAATTAATGGAGCATCTGCACATTCATCGGTTGGTAATGAAGGAGCGTCGGTACAAATATTACAAATTGCAAAAGCTTCTGAATATTTACAAGCTACATCGGCATTATCTTGGACATATATTGTTTTTCCGGTAGTTAAGCCCGAAATTGTATAAGTTCCCAAGCCTACATTGGTTTCATAAGTTGTTGTGCCATCTGTTATATCAACACCTGTCGCATCTCCTAAATCTGTAACATTTACAGCTAATGAATATGATGCAAAGTCTGTTGCACAGGTTTTTGTAATTGTTGCAATTGGAGCGTTACACGTTGCCCCAATAGTCAATTGAACTCTTGGTTTATAGTTTCTGGTAGTTGAAGTGCTAGTTCCACACTGATTTGCTGAAGTAGAATATACAGATATAGTTTGATTCGCAACATTATTGTACATATATACTTGTCCATTGTATCCATAACCAGAATTTACTCCCCAGCAAACATCTACAAGTAAATTGTCGGTTCCATTCCAGTTAAAATTTGAATCAAATGCAATAGTTCTCCAACCTGTTGAGCCTGCTGTCAATGTATGAGCATTTTTAACTGTCGTTAAGCTTGCGGCATTATGAGATGAAGCGTCGGTAGCGGTTGTATGTGCTAATCGTATAGTATAATTTAAAAGACTTCCACTATTTATTTCAGATACATCCCATGCGATTGCTGAAATTGCCCCAGCAAAACCTCCAGCAGCATCAATTTCTGCTTTTGTATAAACAAATTGCACTCTTCGGCTCTCCCAGGCATAGTTATATGGCGATGCTCCTGAAGTTCCGCTTTGAGTTGTTTGTGCACCAATAGTAATAGTAGTTTGACTAAAACTTTGATTTAAATTCAGAATATTAAATAATCCAAAAAGACTAAATGATAAGTACAACGAAAACATTTTCATACAACTAATGCTTTAATTGATTAATAATGACAAGCACTTCAGATTGTTTTATTGCTTTTTTTTGTTCCGTTTTAGATAGCAATTCAAATTTGTCATCGCTTACCATTTGGCGAATAGTTGTAGGTTTTGTTTGATTGATTTTGTAAATAACTTTTTCAGTTAAATTATCATCTCCATTTGTAAGGTTATGAATTTGTTTTATAAATGGATTGATTTGTTTTGGGTTTTTAAACGTAACAGTTGCTTTTGGTTCTGAATGTGTTTCTAAAACTGTTTTTTCTTGCGAATAAATTGATATTGAAAAGAGTAATAAAACAAGAATAAATATTTGCTTCATCATAATAATTAGAGATTAAATTTTGATGAAACAAATGTAGTTCGAACCTAAAAAAAATTGCTAAAATTGGGTTGCAAGTCTGTTCGGATTCATGAATTGGAACAAAATTAATGTACTGAAAATCTGCAATCTGTTATTTCTGCTTAAATTCGGATGGTGTTTTCCCAGTAATTTTTTTGAAATATGTATTAAACGAAGATTTAGATTGAAATCCTGCTAATTCAGAAATTGCCTCAATTGTGAATTGATTGTTTTCGGGATTATTGAGCAACGAAATAGCTTCCTTAATTCGATATTCGTTTATAAAAAGTATAAAGTTTTTTTCGGCACAAAGGTTTATTGCCTGAGAAATATATTTGTAGTTTATTCCTATTTTTTTTGCAATGTCAAAAATTGATAATTCTTTGTTGAGATAAAGTTTTTCACTTTCAACCAAGGTGTTTATTTTTGAATAAAGTTCGGATAAATACTCTACGTTTTTTTCTGTTTTAGATGTTGTTATGATTTCTTTTTCAGGAGCTTTATCCGCCTCAACAATAGATGCTTGTCTTAAAATAAATAAAGTATCAAATTGTTTAATTTTTGTTTGCCATAAAAATATTATGTAAGCCAATAATGAAATACTAAAGAATATATCTCCCCAAAAGGCATTAAAAAATTCTGATAAATAAACACATGCTATAAATATCAGATAACCTATTATATAGATTAAAACCCATCGAAGTTTTAAAGTATCTTCATAAGAAATAGTTTCGTTTATTTCTTTGCAATAATTACGATATTTTCTAATGCTTTTAAAAATATAAAAGATGTTTTGAAATGTAAAAACACCTATCATTCCTGCTAAAATAGAATACGATAGAATATTGAAGAAAACATTAATAAATTCTGATTTTGGATTGATAATAATTACTGAGATAGAAACTGATGTTGTAATAAAAACAATTAACGATAGTATTAAATGCCGAAAAAACCGTTTGATTGGTTGATTCAGGTTTATAAGTATATATCGGTACATTAATGGCGGAATTGCAAGCAAAACAGAAATAAATAATGGTAAAAGATATTGGGCAACGATTGCTAATTTGAAATCGTTTAAAATCAGAATTAATTGAGTAAAACCAAGAAATGCAATATATATTGAAAGTACTCTATTTTCTTTTGGATTAATATTCTTAATAAGCAATAATTGAATTGAAAAAATTATTGAAAATATTACAGGAATTATCCCTATTAACCCTGAAATTGAAACTGAATATTCTGAAAACATAAATTATTAAATCCGCTCAATATTAGCTTGCAAATATAGTAAAACAGTTTACGATTTGGATATTGCATATATGCTGTTGATTTATATAAACATACAACTCCAATAGAGCCGAAGAACTAAAAATAATTTGATTTAATTGCGAATAATTTGTAGAAGTTGTTTTGAAATATTCATGAAGTTTTAAAGGATTTTTCTGAAAATCAAATAAATGTGGAACTTGTTGTTGTGATAAAAGGCTTTAAAAAATAAAATAATTATTTTTCTTCTTCTGGTGTTGAAGATAAAGTGCAAATCCCTTTTTCATCAAAAATTTTATACGGATATTGAACACTATTTTCTTTATATATTATTTCCTTCCATACTTTACCATTTTCGTAATACCAAAGCCATTTTCCATCTTTTTTGCCATCAATAAACTTACCTTCATAAAACAGATTACCAGATTTAGAGTAAAAATTCCAAGCACCTATTTCAACACCATTAATAAAATTTCCACATTGCTTTAAATTATCGTTTTCATAATAAATAAACCACTCTCCATCTAACTTATTGTTGTTAAATTTTCCGATAGTATGTAATTTTCCATTTGGATAAAAGCTTTTCCACTCTCCTATTTTAATATCATTTTCATATTGTCCAATTTCTTTAATTCCACCTTTTAAATTTAATGAATCATTGATGTCGAAATATAAAATATATTGTCCTGTAATTTTATCACTCATATATTTACTCTCCATCATAATATTACCACTTGGGTAATATCCGATAAATATTCCTTCAAGTTTTCCATTTTTATAATAACATTTTTTTTGAATATCCCCATCATTATAATCTTTGTAATAACCTATAAACAAGCTATCAAATACACCATTTACTTTATATGATTTTTCTCTGATTTTTTCATTTTCATAATATTCAATAAACTCCCCATTTTCTTTTCCATTTTTAAAATTTCTTATTGCACGAATTTTACCATTTTTAAGATAACTTATTGTTTTTCCGTTTAATATGCCCATATTATATTCTGCTTCTTCCATCAGAATACCATTAGGATAATATATCAAAAGCTTTCCGTTCAATAAGTTATTGGTGTATGACTGAATTTGTTCGACTTGACCAGTAATATCATAAGTTTTTGTAATTCCTTCGAGAGAACCATTTTTATAATTA
>MEND01000131.1:38588-44529 GCA_001768975.1 Bacteroidetes bacterium GWA2_31_9
GACGAATACTACCATCAACGTAGTTGTCGATCCAAAAGCCTTCTAAAGAATCATTTACGAATTGACCTTTCTGCCAAAGCTTACCATTTTCATAAAAAATTTCATAAGTCCCATTTTTTATTTCTTTTCTTTTCTTCTTAATTATCTGATATTTTTCCTTTAAAATAGTTTTTGCACTATCGTAATATGATGTATAATATTTTTGTGCAAATATTGAATTACAAAATAGCAGAATACAAAATATAATTAATTTGTTCACAATAAATAATTTAGCTTAATTTTACTGTATTTATTCTTTAGGCTTTGAAGTTTGAACTTTTAGCTTTTGATTTATTTCTGCTCAATCATTATTTGAGTTCCTTCAAGAGGTTTTCTGTGACCATAATCTAAAATAGCAGCAATAACATACCTTCCAGCTTTTAATCTTTCAGGAATTTTTAATACTATTTTTTTTGAAGAACCCGGATATATTTTTTCTTCAGCAGATGGGAATTTTTTTTCATTAGCAGTTGATAAATCAGCCACAGCTACAAATACCTTTGCATTAATAATGTTTTCACCAGTATTGACTATTGTTGCAGAGAATTTTCTTATAGTATCGTTTGCCTCTGTAATATCGGTCAAGTCTTTTATTGATGCTGAATAATTATTACTATTTTTTGGAGATTGAGTAACCCAAATTACAATTCTTGGAACAACAACTACTCCAGCAGCCAAAGATTTATCAGCCTCGCTTGCTGTTTGTTCAACAGCAGGCTGTACGCCTAATTTGCCCCACCTAGTTCCAGTTCCGTCATGTGGAACTGTTAAAATAACATCAATTTCTTTTGATTCATTTGGATTTAATTCAAAAAAAGAAGGATTAACAGTTAGCCAACCCGACAAGGAATGTTTTGCCTCTGTTTCTTTAACATTAACTTTTTTACCAGATTCATTAATTTCATAATCTGACAAGGTCATTGAATATTGTTGCTTTTTATTCCCATAATTTCTAATTGTAACTTTTTTTATTTGTATTTCACCAGAGTTTGCATTAAATTTAATATCAACTGGGGCAACTTCAAAGTCTTGAGAATATAAAAAAAGAGTTGATAATAAAATAATCAGAGTTAAATTAATAAATTTCATTTTTTTTAATATTTCAATAAATAAATATAATTGTAGAATTATTTTTTTACAAATTTAAAAAATTCATTCAATAATCGACAATATTTTTCCTAGATCGCTTTCTACATTTATAATGCAAACTTTCGCTTGTTTTTTAAACATCTAAATATCACTGATTAAGCAAATTTGTATATTTCATAACGTTTAAAAAATTAAAAAAAGATTAATTTTATTTCTCAGTTAACATTGGTAATGACTATATATTACAATGAAGTCATAGAATGTAACCAAAAAAAAAAATGGACGTACAATCACAAAAATTATGAATGTTAAAAAAATATTCTTAATTTTGTTTTTAAATGTTTAACTAAAACTTACGCGTATGAAAAAATTATCATTTATTTTAAGCTTAATCGTTTTTGGCCAGTTAGCTTTCGGCCAAGCAGTTCACGACAGAAATGTTATTCCTGTTGCTGTTAATTTAAATCAGGTTCTTAGAATGACCATTACTAATGGTGGAAACATTGAATTTGTTTTTAATTCAATTGATGACTACAGATATGGTTTAAGTGCTGATCAAGCTGATGTTGCAACTGCAGTTGACGCTGACGTTATTGCTGGTGGTGCTGCTGCAAACCCTGTTGGAACAGGTCCTGGTACAGCTGTTGCTACTAACTTCTACAAAACTGACTTTACTGTTGCATCTTCTACAAGATGGTTAATTGAGTGGGGTGCTGAAGAAGCTACATTTATTGGAACTGATGATCCTTCACACATTGCTTTAACATTGGATAATGTTGGTTTTACATTAGTAAATATTGGAACTCATGATTTTGAAGCAACTGGTAATGATCCAGCTACAGATAAAGATGGTACTGCTGGTGCTGAATTATTTAGCTCGCCAACCGACAACACATTATCTGTTTGTGCATTAGAAGTTTACCCTGCAACAAATCCTTTAATTGAGGATAATGATGATGCTTTTGCTAATGCTGGTGATGCTACAGATAATTCTTTTGAATTATTATGGAGATGTGGAACTACTGAGGCAGGTACTGGTGGTACTGGAGTTGCAAACGTTCCAATGAATCCAGAAACTATTTTAAATCAAGGAGACATAGATCCAGACAGATATGTAGTTAATGTTGTTTTTGAATTAGCAACTGATTTTTAATCTGAAAAAACTTAATAAAAAAAGGTGGATTCTCCACCTTTTTTTTTTATAAATAATTGTATTCTTTTAAAATTTAAAATAAAACAAAGTCATAAATTTTATAAATTCACTTTTCATAATTTCTTTAATTCGTAAGAGAACTGTTATTCATTAGTTTTTTACAATAATTCAACAAGTTATTTATTATTTTATTATTTTAGCAAAAAATATCTTATTTTGAAGATAATTAGGATAATATTCGCAGTTTTATTTATTTTATTTGGAATTAGTAGCATTGCCCAAAATCCTGATTCAACTGCAATTTTTTCAGGTGATTCTTTTATGCCTGACTCATCTTCTATTAACAACAATTCAGATACAATTCCTTCAGAAAATAAAGATACTGTATTAGAAACAAATCTTGAATTAACAAACTCTGACTCATCTACTATTAGTACCGATTCAGTTAAAACATTTTCTCAGCCTAGTGAATCTGAATATAATACAGATATTAATAGTTCAACAGAACTTTCAACTATTTATAAAGATACTATTATAGTTCGTTTTATTAAAGAAAATATTCAGCAAAGCCCTGATTCTCTTTACTTCAACATTTTAAAAATTTCAAATTATACTAAAGAAAAAGTATCTGGAGAATTATCGTTCTCATTTCCTGATGGTTGGAATATTATTTCGGCACAGGGCAATATATTAGAGCTATTGCCTAATGATTCTGCTTTTATTCCTGTAAGATTGGCAATTAATAAAGAAAGTATCGGTGCATTGACATATATTTTAAATGCTTCATTCAAAACCGAAGATGAAGTTTTTTCCACAAACGCTTATTTAACAATTCCGGGCTTTAGTCAATGGAAAATGAGCTTAAATAAAAGTGTAGTTTACTTTAATCAATATAATGAATCAGAAAACATTAAGCTAAAAATATCAAACAAAGGAAATACTACTGAAACTATTAAACTTGAATATAAAATTGGACAATTATTAAAAACATCTGAAATAGATAACTTTAATAATACACAGTATGTGACTCTCGAATCGAATAAAGATACTACAATAAATATTATAGTTAAAAGCAATACCGATTTATCTTACAATGACAGGATATTATTGGAGAGGAATTGGAAAGAGGCTAGCTTTGAAGTAAAAGCATCGTCACTCGGACAAACAGAAAAGCAATCTGTTTGGTTTAAAAAATTATATTCTGAATATTACGGACTAAAAATTGCTAATTCAAGTCCTTTAAATATTGGTGTTACTTGTGACAACTTATTGTCAAATATTTATATTCGGTTAAATTCTGAAGTATTTGGAACTATTTTGTTTCCAAAAGAACGAGATTTAAGCTATAGACTAAATATTTTTGGTCTTGGTTTTCAAAAAGAGGCTTTTAAATATTTTGATTTTAACAGGCAATCAACATTTTTTGTAAAATATAAAGAAAAAAAATTCAATATTACAATTGGTGATAATGTAGGAAGTAGTATTGGCTTTGGAGGAGGATTGGGTCTTGGTCTCTCTGGAAGAGGTATAAGTTTTAATTATTCTATAGACGAAACCTCCGAAGCATCAATATCATTAATAAAATCTAAATTTTTAAAAAACAGCTATGGTGGAGTTATAAAATATAAGAAAAAAATATTTAATATTGGTCTAAATGCTGGCATTGGTTATTCAAAAAGAGATAATCCGAATAGCTCTATTATGTCCGCTTTAATTGGTACTACGTTTTCAATATTAAAACATAATCATTTCTCTTTAAGTTTAATCGGAACTTCTTTAAGTTATTATAATTCTGAAGCCTCAACAAACTATTCTTTACAAGATACAACAATAATAGGATATGGATACAAACTAGGCTATTCTATTGCTTTTAAAAAATTTAATATCCATGCCGTTTATCAAAGCATCTTGAAATCAATTAATGCAGGAAATAATTTTACAATAACGTCTGAATATAAGTTTAATAAAGGACGGAAGATTGCTTTATATTACAATAGAAGAGCGTCATTGTCTAACGATCATTTTTATTCACTTTATAAAAAATCATTGAGAAATATTACAGAATTAGGAAGAGTAGTGTTTTATTATCCGACAAGTAATTCAGTAACATTTGGAATTGGACCTTATTATAATGCATTTATTAAAGAGTCGATTGATAAAAATTTATATGTTTCGCAAATTAGTACATATAATCCAAAAATATATTTCACAATTAATAAACGATTAAGCAACTACAAATCCCTATCTGGGTTTTTCACTATTGGAACAACTTATATTCATTATAAAACAGAAAATCCGAATTTGCCTGAAATTTCATTAAAAAGCAAAGGAAATTATTCACTAGGCTCTACTTATTCAAATAAATCGTGGAGAATTAGTGCATCATATAATGTTGGCTCTATGACAGATTTATGGTATAATTTAAATTACCAATTATATTATCCTGATGCCAAACAGATTAGTAGAATATCTGAATCTATTGTAATCAGACCTACTTATGAAAAAGCATTTTATGAAAATAGAATATTATTACAGTTACTTGGTAATTATGCTTATTACCTCCCAAGTAAAAGAGAAAATTTTTCAATTGGTCTAATGTCCCAATTTAATTTAGATAGAGGTTGGTCTGCAAGTTTAAGTGCCAACTTATTTTTCAATTCTGTTGAAACAGATAATGAATTAGGAAGAATTTCCTCTAAAGACATGAATATTCAGGTTGGTATCAGAAAAGCTTTTGATATTCAACAGCCCCGCATTAAACAGTACGATTTAACAATAATTTGTTTTAAAGATTTAAATGGAAATAAAATTAAAGATGAAAATGAACCACCTCTTCCAAATATTCAAGTAACTTATGAGCGAACTGTTCCTCTTGATAATAATGATGAAGAAGCTAAAATTAATACAAATTTTGCTGTATTGGAATTAATAACTAGCCCCGATGGTCAGGTTTTTTATGGCAATATTCCAGAGGGTGTATATTTTGTAAGCTTTAAGCCATTAACAAATCTGAAAGACCTTTATAATGTAAATGGAGATCAACAAACTGTTCGCATAAGTTCTAATAATACAACATATTTTGTTCCTTTTGCCGAAACCTATAAAGTCAAAGGAAAAGTAATTATCGAAAGAGACGAGTTTAGCTCCGAAGGTTCTCTTTCATATGAAGGAATTAGAATTACAGCAATAGATCCAAATGGAGAATCATACTCAGTTCTGACTGATAAAAATGGAGAGTATATGTTGTCTGTACCCCAAGCCCAAAGCTATAAAGTGAGCGTAAATCAAGTATTTAACGATCAATTTATTTGCGAACGAGGAGATTATACCGTTCACTTTAATGGAATAAAAGTTATAAACCTCGATTTCAAATTCTATGAAAAGAAACGTAAAGTTAATTTCGATTCTGCAATTGATGCTTTATACATTTTTAATTCGTTGAATACTACCAACTCAAAAACAAAACTTGGTAAAGAAGGTTTTAAAACTGATATTGATACCTCCAATGTATTAATATATATTGATCAAGTTCTTGAAACAAATGACAAAAATGCTAACTTATTTCCTGTATCAAATGTTACTGATGAAGGAATTATATTTAAACTCGACTTATATCCTCCTACCGATAAAAGACTGTCTAAAGACCAAATTACAATGCCG
>MEND01000132.1:0-1242 GCA_001768975.1 Bacteroidetes bacterium GWA2_31_9
ACTTGTTATTAAATCTCAAATATACACTAGGGAATGCGTGGTTGTATGTTTCGGTTTTAATAATACCTTTACAGAAATGAGAAAAATATTATTTTATTTATTCCTAATACTTATTCCTGTTGCTAATAATGCCAACATTAATGAATTTGCTTTAATTACTGAAGATAATGAGGATATTTATTCATTTGTTAACTCAGCCGAAACAGGACTTTCAATTGATGTATTAAAACTCGCTCTGAAAGGTTTAAAAAAGCTAGAAATTAATGGCAAATTGCAGAATTCCAATATTCTAACCATAGTAGATTATTCTCAATCGAGCAATAATAAACGATTGTATGTAATTGATTTAAAAAACAAATGTCTTTTGTTTAATACTTATGTTGCACACGGCAGAAATACAGGCGAGGAATTTGCAAAAGACTTTTCAAACGAGCTTGGTTCTTACAAAAGCAGTTTGGGTTTTTATATAACTGAAAATCCAATAATTGGTTCGCATACCGGTTTTTCACTTATGATAAATGGTGTTGAAAAAGGAATTAATGATAATGCCGAAAAACGTGCAATAATTATACATTCAGCCGACTATGCAACTGAAGATTTTATTAAAAAATATGGTCGTTTGGGCAGAAGTTTTGGTTGTCCTGTTCTACCACCCAACATGAATAAGCCAATTATTGAAACCATCAAGGGAGGAACATGTTTGTTTATTTATAATCCCGACGAGAGTTATATTTGTAAATCAACTTTACTTAATTAATCACTATCAACCGACTAAATTATTTCGCTCCTATGGAGCTAATGATACCTATTGCTATTTGTTCTATAAACATCTCACTCCTACGGAGTTTATTTCTCTGAAGTTCCGTAGGAACGTAATGTTTATAGAAAATATTTCTATCACAAAAATTTAGCTCCATAGGAGCGTAATATAATATTATTAGCTCATTATAAGTTGATTCTAGCAGTAATTCAATTTTTAGTCGGTTAGTTGTGTTAATTAATCAATAAACATCCTTTAAAAAAACTACATTTCCACTTTCGACTATTGCCAGACAATAAATAATAAATATTGGTATCTTATTCGATAAAGCTATCGTTTTAGATTTTGTATGAGCTTTCCCATTCTTTAATTCTTCAATATCAATATTTCCTCTTAATAAAGCATCGGCAAGTTCCAATGGCTTTTCCAAACGAATACAACCATGGCTTAAAAAACGGTAATCGTTTCCAAAAGTCGCAATA
>MEND01000132.1:1322-3698 GCA_001768975.1 Bacteroidetes bacterium GWA2_31_9
TTTCTTGTACTTTGTGTAATAACTCATTAACTGCAATTGAATGAGGCACATTCCAGTATGGAAATGTTACAATACTTGTAATATAAGATGAAATAGTAGGCGTAGGTTTTGATTTTTTACCAACAACAGTTTTCATTTTTAAGTAGAGCGAATCGTTTCGATAATATTCGGCTTCAGCAGAAGGAATGTTTACAAAAATATACTCCGATTGACGATTAAACCTGATGTATCTCCTATAATTCATTGCTTTAATTACGGCTTTATATTTTAATGTGTTATTCTCCGAAATAGAATCTTGCAAGAATTTTTTCAAAATCATATAATCTCTATCGTTACAATCAAGTAATTCGATGATTTTTGAAACAGGTTCTTTGGTTTTTGAATTTAATAATTGATAAACGTAAGCAGAATCGTTTTGTGTGCTAACTTCGTCATAATCAAATATCATACTGCCTTGCTGAAGTTCTTTTATGAAGTTTAAGGCGATAGCTGTTATTTGCTTGTCAACTTGCTCTTTATAAAAAATGTCGTTCTTTTTTTTGTTAGCTAAGGCACTTCGAATTTGAGCAATTTGAAGTTTATTTGATGCCAATCCTAAATTATCAGAAAATTCAATTGCAGTAAGCCACTCATTTGCTCTTTTAATGTTTTTGTTAGATGAAAACCAATATAGATTATTTTGACCGATTTCATAAAATTTTTGAACCATTGTATTCTCACTCAAAACGGGTAGTTGCGAATAACAGCTAACTGCTATAAAGTTAAAGAAAATGATAATTAGAATTCTGTTTTGCATCATCTGTTTGTAGTTTTATATTTAGCGATTTATGGATTATTTTTTTGCCACAGATTGCACGAATTTACGCAGATTCGATTCACAGAATTATTTTTAAATTTAATTCTGAAGAAACACAATCCCCCTAATCCCTTTATACTTCTACTGTGCTCAGTAACCAGAGGGAATGGTTGTTTCAAATCTGTGAACATAGCGAAGCGACTCACTAATGCCTTTAAAAATATGCGATTTATGAGTAAAATCTGTGCAATCTGTGGCATACTCTTCCATTGCTTGTCCTAATATTTGGGCGTATATGTTTCATTTATTTAAATTACGATTGAGACAGTTCACGAAATATTGCTTTTTGCTTATCGGATAAATTTGTTGGAATTTTGATTGTATAAGTTACGTATAAATCTCCAAATTGTCCTTCTTTTTTATAGATTGGAAATCCTTTCCCAGTAAGCTTTATTACACTCGCATTTTGTGTTTCGGGCATAACTTTTAGTTTTACTTTTCCATTTAATGTGTCCATTGTAATTTCGCCTCCCAGTATGGCTGTGAATAAATCTAAATCGACTGCTGTATGTAAGTTATTTTCAACACGTTTAAACCTTGGATGGTTGGCAATTGCAAAAGTAATGTACAAATCGCCGTTAGGTCCACCATTTGTTCCTTGACCGCCCTGCCCTGATAATTTAATTATTTGACCATTACTAATTCCCGATGGAATAGTTATGCGTATTTTTTTATTGTTTACAGTCAATACCTGCTGGTGAGTTTTAAAAGCATCAATAAGATTAAGGTGCAACTCTGTATTATAATCTTCGCCTTTATATTTTACTTGCCTATTCCAATCAGAGCCAGTTGACTTTCCAAACATTGATTCAAAAAAATCGGAATAATCGTCTTGGGTTTGATTTTGAGAATGCCTTCTTCCTTGAGAAGAAGATTGTCGCTGCTGGCGGTTAGCTTTCTCAAATTCTTCGGCATGTTGCCAATCTTTTCCGTATTGGTCGAATTTTTTTCGTTTCTCAGGGTCGCTAAGTACTTCGTTTGCTTCATTAATTTCCTGAAATTTTGATTTCGCATCCTTACTATTAGGATTCAAATCGGGATGAAACTTTCGGGCTAATTTCCTGTAGGCATTTTTAATGTCTTTGGGAGTAGCCGATTTTTCAATTCCTAATACTTTGTAATAGTCTATAAATGCCATTTTTAGAGTTATTTATTAAACAATAGTTCGGTATCATTTTCATTCTTTATTTTTTTTAAAAGGGCTAAAGCCCTAAATTTGTTTATATTAATTAAGCCCACGACCTAAAGTTCGTGGCAATTGAAATAACTTATTTCCAGATTATTACAAAAACATATCGAACTATTGTTAAAGCAACACATGCTTTCTATGCTTAATTAGTTTATAAATTTCAAACCAAATAATTGACGATAAACCAGCTAGTGTACAAACTAAAATATTAATAAATGTGAGTCGTTCGAACTGAAATAAATCAAGAAAAAAGGGAATATTCAGAATTAGTGTCAAAAAGAATATTGCTCCTCCCACAACCCATAATACAGCTTTGTTTGGCGTAATTATA
>MEND01000132.1:3722-9451 GCA_001768975.1 Bacteroidetes bacterium GWA2_31_9
GAACGATTTGTTAATATTACGGCAATGTTTGAAACAATTAATGTAGTAAATGCCATTGCTCTTACTTCTTTAGCCTCATAACCGATGTAAATTCCTAAAAAATAAACTGTTAATGTAATTATTAAAATGCCTAAACCTTGCAAACAACTGAAAATTATTTTTTTAGTTCCAAAAAATGGTTCGTCAATTTTTTTAGGAGGTCGGCTCATTACATTTAACTCTTCTTTTTCGGCTTCAAATATTATGGAGCAAGCAGGGTCAATAATAAGTTCAAGAAAAACTATATGTACGGGCCATAAAATTAATGGAAAATCACCAAGAATAATTGGAATTAATGACAATCCAGCAATTGGAACATGTATGGCAAATGTATATCCAAAAGCTTTTTGAAGGTTATCAAATATACGACGTCCCATTTTTATAGCTCCTACAATCGACGAAAAGTTATCGTCCATAAGAACAAGTGATGATGCTTCTCTTGCTACATCTGTGCCTTTTTCGCCCATAGCAATTCCAATATTTGCCGATTTAAGTGCTGGAGCATCGTTAACGCCATCGCCAGTCATGGCAACAATTTCATTATTTTTCTTTAGTGCATTTACAATTTTAAGTTTTTGTTCGGGTACAACTCTGGCAAAAACATTTATTTTCTTTATTTTTTCGCATAATTCATCGTCAGTCATTTCTTGTAATTCTTTACCTGTAATGCACATTTCAGGATTTTCAAGCCCTATTTCCATAGCAATATGTTTTGCAGTTACAGGATAATCTCCAGTTATTATAATAACTCTAATGCCTGCCTTAAAGCACTCACTTACTGCTTGTTTAACATTTTCACGTATTGGGTCAGACAATCCAATTAAACCAATAAATTCGAAAGTAAAATCGTGCTGAATTTCAGGTAAATCGGTTGTATTGATTTTTGCTTTTGCAACACCTAAAACTCTTAATCCTTTTGTTGCCAGTTCTTCAACAGCCGATGAAAGATGTTTTTTGTTTTCTTCATCTAAATGACATAAGTCAAAAATAGCTTCGGGAGCACCTTTTGTTGCAATATTTTTTTCGTAAGTTTCTTTAGATTTAAAAACTCTAGACATGGCTAATAGTTCTTTTGAAAGAGGATATTCCTTAACCATTTCCCAGTTTTTGTGAATATGCTCAGTACCTTTTAGATGCAAATCGCCCATGCTAGTAATTGCTTTTTCCATAGGGTCAAAGGGATTTGATTGACTTGAAAGGATAGCAAATTCTATTATTTCATGAAATTCAGAATTAAACTCAATTCCTTTTTCAATTTTATGAAAATCTTTTCCGTTATAAAGTTCCGAAACAGTCATTTTATTTTGGGTTAGTGTCCCCGTTTTATCTGTGCAAAGAACTGTTGCAGAGCCAAGCGTTTCTATTGCAGATGGCTTTCGTGTTAATACTTTTGATTTCGACATTCGCCACGCTCCAATTGCCATAAAAATTGTTAGTATTACAGGAAATTCTTCGGGCAACATTGCCATTGCCAATGTTATTCCTGCCAATAATCCATCAATCAAATTTCCACGACTAAGGGTGTATCCAATAATTAGTAAGATGCAGATTACAGCAGCAATAATTGTAATTTTTTTAACCAGCTTAACCATTTCCGATTTTAGTCTTGTTGGCTCTTCTTTAACGCTTTCAAGTGCTTTACCAATTTTTCCAATTTCAGTGTTAATGCCAATGCTTGTAACTTTTGCTATACCATTGCCTTGAACTATCATTGAGCCGGAGAAAATAAAAGGTAAATCATCGCCACCTGGTTGAGATACTTTTTCAATATTATCCCAGTCAATTTTCCTTACCGGAACAGGTTCGCCGGTTAGTAAAGATTCGTCGGCAAGTAAATTTACCGATTGCAATACAGTAGCATCAGCAGGAACTCTGTCGCCTTCTTGTAAAACAATTATATCTTCAGTAACTACTTCAACTCCTGCAATTCTTATTTCTACACCATCTCTAATTACTAAAGCTCTTGGACTTGCCATATCTTTTAGTGCATCAAGGGCTTTTTCGGTTTTCTTTGACTGAAAAAATTCAATTCCCATAATTACGAAAACAAAGCCCAAAAGCATAATGCCCTCTTGAAAATCGCCCAAAAAAAGATATAAAGTTCCACATATAACCAAAAGAATAAACATTGGTTCTTTTACAACTCCAAGTGCTATGGAAAAAAAGTTTTTGGGTTTAGAAGATGGCAACAAATTAAAACCTTCAGACTTTAGCTTATCTTTTGCTTGACTGGCAGTTAAACCTTTGTTCTTTTCAGATGCAATATCCATAACTTTTTGTTCTAATATAATTTACGCATTACAAATGCTTATAATAATTTGTCAGGGATTACAAATCCCTGACAGCTTAACGGTTTATAATTATTAAAACAAAATAACTTATCCTTTGAGTTTTTTAGTAGGAACTACAAATAACGGAATTGTAGTGTGATGCAAAACTTTTTCTGTAACGCTACCCATAATTATATTTTCGAGCCATTTTTTACTATGCGAACCCATAACAATAATGTCTGCATGAATTTCTTTTGCAGTATTTAAGATTGATTCGGCATATTCGCCTTCGCCAACAAGCGTTTTAATAGAATCATCTGTAAGGTGTTTTTTTAATTTATCAAGAAATTGATGCGATGCTTTTTTAAGTCCATCAATACTTTCGAGTTGTGTTATATCAAGTTCTAGATGTCCGGCAAAGCCTAATATTGTTACATGCTCGGGCGAAGCATAATTATTTGAATCTGAGATTACATGATATAAAATTGTTTCTGCACCAAGTGAGTTGGCTAAAGAAAAGCCAGATTCTGCTACTTTTTGCGAAGTTGGATCGTAATCCAAGGCGATTAGTACCTTTTTTATTTTTTTCATTTTTTTCATTTTTTTAAATTTTTATTAGACGCTGATTTACCCTGTTAGATAATTTCTTCATTTTATGCTCGTTTCTTTTTTAAAAGCTATCTCACAGGGTTAATTATTTTCTTCGACAGGATTAACAAGATTTACAGGTATTAACCTATCAATCCTGTAATCCTGTCTATTTTTTACTTTCGTTAACTAAACAAACTTTGTTTGTTTTATATCTATGGCAAGTTTTCTTATCCTTAATTTAGTCTAACTTTTTAGTTGGAATTATAAAAAGCGGATAAGCATTGTGGTGTAAAACTTTTTCGGTTACACTTCCCATTAATATTTTTTCAAGCCATCTTTGACTGTGTGAGCCCATTACAATAATGTCAATATGCTTGTTTTTTGCAACTTCGAGTATTGAATCTGCAACATTTCCTTCGACAATAAGAGTTTGAATAGCTTCATCTCGAAGATGTTTTTTCGATTTTTCAAGAAATTGTTGAGCTGCTTTTTTTGTTGCTTCATCAGATTGTAATAAATCTGTAAGCATGTAATTATCAAAGCCCATCATTGGTGATGTTACGGTTGCCGAATAATATAAGCGTTCGGTTACAACATGCAACAGAGTTACTTCTGCATTCATCGATTTAGCTAATAAATAACCAGTTTCGGCTACTTTTTGTGCGGTTGGAGAATAGTCCAATGCTATTAATACTTTTTTCATTTGTTTATGCTTTTATATGTATTTAATAATTAATAATTTGTTTTTGCCACAGATTGCACTAATTAACACAGATTTGGTTTACAGATTTTTTTTGAATTAGCACAGATAAAACAATCTTTGGTTGTTTCAAATCTGTGAATAATCTGTGGCATTTCTTTATTGTGAAATAATTTTGCCTGTTTGAAGGGTTAAATTATTACTTATCAGTTTATAAAAATAAACTCCAGAAGCGAGATTTCTTTTTTCAATCTTAGTTAATTGACTGCTTATTAATGTGTTTAACACTTCTTGTCCAAAAACGTTGTAAATTCTTAGTTCAACTTTGTTAATTTGTGCTTCATCGTTTATCTTGATATTTGTGTATGAGCTAAATGGATTAGGATAAATTGAGATTATTTCACTTAAATTTTCATTTTTAATTGATTCAACGTTTGTAATACAGCCTGAAGGCATATTTGCAGTAATTTCGGCAGATGTTAGTGTTCCGGTTGTAGTTAATGCTCTACCATTAAGGATAACACCTGATTTTAAGTCAATTGCACCGTTGTTACAAACAATTGTTCCGTTGAATATAGAATAATCGTTAATACTAACAGCTCCTTCAACTTTCCAAAATACATTTTCTGCTTTTGTCTCATTTATCAATATTACCTTTGAATATGTGCTGGTTGATAAAGCTCCATTCATTTGAAAAACAAAAACTGCGTTGCTATTTCCAAGAGCATTTAAGTAAAGCGTATCGGTAAATATTGTTGCAGCATTTAAAACGTAAGTATGAGGTGTTAAAACTAAATTGTTACCAAATTGAGCAGGGTACAATAATTCAATATCTGAAGGTAACGTGTTTAAAAATGTATATAAAATATCCAAATCGGCAGCACATGTTGCTGTTGACTCATCAGGAATTGGGTGAATAGAACCTGTTACATTTAAGGCATTAAAGCCAGAAGTTAAACCTACATTTGTTCCAATATCGCCTATTGCATCTGATACACCGGAGTTTGTTACATCACCTGAGGTAGAAAACATTACATAACATTCTGTTGAAGCTAATTCAGGAAATGATGGTCCTGTTAAAATTGGACTACCACAACCAATAGGTGTATATGCAAACACGCCATCAATTGTAACAGCACCGGCAGTAGAAAGAGCTCTGCCTTCGAGTGTATCGCCTATGTTCATTGTAATAGCATCATTATTTGCAATTATTGTTCCTCGCATAGTTGTACCAGGTGCAGTATTTACAAGCCCTTCGATTTTCCAAAATACATTACAAGCCAATGCTCCATTAATTAAATTTACTTTAGAATTTGCTCCAGAAGAAAATGCACCTTGTATCTGAAAAATAAATACAGAATTTGCATTGTTTTGTGCATCTAAAGTAAGTTCTGAATTCAATGTTGCTGCACTTTCTATTTTATAAACTCCCGCTATAAGTGTATCTCCATTTCCGAGCAATGAGGCTGGAAAAAAATCAGGAATGGCATTATTTAGCTGATTATATGCTATTAACAAATCATCTGCACAAGTTGCTGTTGCTCCATTGTTATTGTGCATAATTCCATTCACATTTCCAAATCCGGTACTTGAGCCATTATTTGAGCCAACGTTACCTGTAAGTTGGGAAATTCCTGAATTACTAACTGCACCATTAGTTGAGAATAGAACAAATTCTGATACTGTTCCTAATGTAATATTTTGGGCATAATTTAAAATCGGCATTGTTAATAATGCAATGAATAATAATGAGTTGAGTATTTTTGTTTTCATATCAATTTTTTTTAATTTGTGAATGAGTTTTCACCTTACAAATGTTGATATATTAAAGATTGAAAGTGTTACATAAATTTATATATAAGTTACATTATTCACAGATTGAAAAGATGTTTGGAATTTGATGTTAGAGGTTAGAAAATAGAAGTTAGAGGTTTATTGCTAAATGGTTATATTGTTATATGGTTAAATTGTTGCTATGCTGTTAAATCCTAAATTCCTAAATTTTGTTAATCTTGTAATTCCAGATAAATTGCATTGCGAAAATTCAATTAGTAAATGCGAATTATAAATTTGAGATTCTAAAAGAAAGAACGAATGTTCCATCGGGAAATAACTTTTTGCCCTTCAAT
>MEND01000133.1:0-13711 GCA_001768975.1 Bacteroidetes bacterium GWA2_31_9
AAATTCCCTCAAAAACAAACCTTATTACCTTATTCATTAAAATAAAATAGAACGAAAGCAAAAAAAAAGTATATGTGATTTACGTCACCCCACCTGAAGGAGGAAATGTAAATGCATTGGTTTCATGCAAAGGCTTGATGTTTGCTAATACTAATTATGGAATGTATAATTCTGATGATAATGGTAACACATGGTCAAAATTGGCTTCAGTTGATAGCCTCTACTCATTAGGTTATAACTCTAACTTATATGGCAGTAAATATTTTGCCTCCAATGACAGCCTTCTTTATATTATAAATAGTTATGGAAAATTATATGTGTCTGAAAACTTAGGTAACAGTTGGGAAATTAGAGGGATTAGCTTTCATTGTCAAATGGAAATATTGGCTAAAGATTCCATTGTTGTTGTAGGAGAAGCATGTGCTGGAGGGATTTCAATTTCTACAGACTATGGTCATACTTGGACTGAGTCAGCATCAGGTAAAAATGTGTATAATATATATATAAATGATAATAAAATATATTCTAGCTTAAATACTGATACTTTATTTGTTACAAATAATTTTGGACAAAGCTGGAATGTTATTCCAACTTTATCTTTTTTTGATTCTTCTTCAAAAATTTTCTATATAAATCAAAAACTATGTGTTTTTGATTATGGAAGTATATATTATACTATTAATAATGGGGTGAATTGGGCTTCGATTAACAAACCTTGTCCGACATGTTTTATATATAACTATTATACAGATGCAGATACAATATATATTAAAGGTGATTACTCTATATATTACGTGACAAAAGATTTTGGGACTACATGGACAGTCCTAAATTTTAATACTAGTGTTGATATGAAAGATGTTAGTTTTAATGAAATCTGCAGAAATGGTAATATTTTGGCATTTAGTACATCCCATGGAATACTCGTGTCTGAGGATGGGGGATTAAACTGGGAATTTAAAAATACAAATTTAAATGCTGTAAGTATTACAAATATCGAAAATAGGAATGACACATTGTTTCTTTGTACAAATAATGGACTCTTTTTGTCGATTGATAACGGTCAATCATATAGTGCTACTGGAATGAATAAAACGACTACTAAAATAAAATTTGATGATAATTTATGGTATGTAATAGGGTCATATTATATTTATTGTTCAAATAATCAAGGTCTAACATGGCAAACTGTTAGTGAATCTGGAAGCGATATAAACGATATAGCTGTTGATGGAGCTAAGATTGTCTTAGGAGGAGGAAGCTATGGCACTTATAACGATCTATATATCAGCTTAGATAGCGGAGCCACCTACTCATACATATCTGATGGACTGCCTAACGCAGGATATACTTCTGCATCAAGAGGTATTTCTTCCATTTTACTAAAAAATGATACAATATTTGTTGGGACAAAAATTGATGGTATTTGGTATTCTATTGATAATGGGACTTCGTGGATTGAGTTTAACAATGGCTTACCTAGTCAGCCAGACATGTATGATTCCACATTAATTATTTATCCAAATGTAAATCAGATTTTCTATTGGAATGACTCTCTGGCAATTGCTAGCTATTACATATATAAACGTGCGTATAACGATACAGCATGGCATTATTCCCCTACAGACAGCTACATTAGTTATGTGAACAAGACAAACAACTTGACACTTGGTAGTTATAATTGGTCTGGCAATAAAGGAGGCGTGTACTATTATATGAGTGACAAACACTTATGGGTGCAGGTCAATAATGGATTTCCCGTGAACCAAGGCATCTCAAAAACTGCTTCGGATAATTCATATGCATATGCATTATATTCTGGGTTAAATAAAATTTGGGTTAGACCTATTTCTGAGTTTTCCCCAAAACAAGTTTCAGGAACTATATACAACGATGATAATAATAATTACACATTAGATTTTAATGAAACAGGGTTGCCTTATGTAAAGGTCGGAATTGTTAATGCCCAATGTACAGCGGTGTATGACACACTTGGAAATTATACTGTTTATTGTGATAATGGTGATTATACATTACAAGTACAGTCTCCATTGCCTTATGCTACAGTTTTTCCAACTTCTTACTTAATTTCCCAATCAGATTCAAATAAAAATTTCGGGATTCATTTTGAGAACAATGTTAATGATTTAAGAGTAGTATTGACCCCTTTTTCAAGAGTCAGACCTGGATTTGATGCTAAAAATAGATTAACATATAAAAATTTCGGAAGCACAACAGTTTCAGGTAATATCTTATTAGATTATTCTGATAGTCTGGATTATATAAGTGCATCTTCAAATTACACTTATTTTAGTAATGATACTTTACAATGGCAATTTTCATCATTACATCCATTTGAAGAAAGAAATGTTGACATTTTATACAACTTACCTTCAAATATTGCTATTGGAGACACTCTCGTTTCTAAAGTAAATATTAATCCCATAGTATCTGACACAACCCCAACTAATAATAAGTATATATTAACTCAATATGTAACTGGAGCATTTGACCCTAACAATAAGGAAGTAGATCAGGGTGACAGTCTTTCTTTAGCCCAATATAATGCGAATAAAGAACTAATTTATACCATACATTTTCAAAATGTGGGTAATGATACCGCATTTAATATAAGAATATTAGATACGTTAAGCTATTATTGTGACTTAACGACATTCACAGTTCTATCATCAAGTCATAATTATACATACAATTTAAATAATAGTCGTGTTTTAGAATTTCTATTTAATGATATAGCACTTGTTCCAAAATCTACTGATGAAGTTGAAAGTAATGGATTTATAAAATATGCTGTTAAAGTGAAAAACATGTATATTGGAAGTGTAATTAAAAATACTGCTAATATATATTTTGACTTTAACACAGCTGTAGTCACAAATACTACACAAACAGGCATCTATGATGTATCATTATTCATTAGTAAAAATATTATTACTTCAAATATTGAAATTTATCCAAATCCTAGTAATGGGAATATTAGTATTAAAGTAAATGGAAATCCAAATAATTCCAGAGTGGATTTATTTAGCTGTACTGGGAAATTGCTGTTTTCCAAAGAAATAGGATACAGTGATCAAATTAATATTGCTAATTTAAACTCAGGTATTTATATTGTTAAAATTAGTGGCGATGGAGTAAACAAAACTGGAAAAGTTGTGATTTATTAAAGATTAAAAATATAAGTTTATTGCAACTACTCTTTAGATATAAATAATATTTGCTTTACTTTTTTGCTCATTGCTATTTTAAATCTGAATTATTAAAATTTCAAGTGTTTATAATTTAGTATTTGCTTTATATTTACTAGTTTAATATTTTTTATTTTTTTGCCACAGATTACACTAATTTACACAAATTTGTTTCACAAATTTTTTTGACTTAGCACAGATAAAACAACCTTTGGTTGTTTTAAATCTGTGAACATAGCGAAGCGACTCACGAATGCCTTTAAAAATATGCGATTTATGAGTAAAATTTGTGTAATCTGAGGCTAGTCTTTTCCTTATAATCATTACCTTGTGTGTTTATTATTAATCAAGGGCGTTCCATCTTTTTAATACAAAAAAACAACATTATTTCTTAGAACACAACCCTATACTGCACCATTGGAAATAAACCTAATTGATTTACAACTTCTTCTTTTCCAGTTTTTGCATTATAGTTCATGTACAATGGATTTTTGTTGTTTGAAATATTCTGAATATCGAAAGCCATTTCCTGAGATACTTTTTTACCTTCAATTTTATACGCAACTCTTAAATCTGCTCTGAAATAGTTTCTGAATTTAACGCTGTAAGCATTTTCATTATCGTAAACTGCAGAATGTGCTTGAGCCGATTTTTCCAAATCAATTGGAACGTAACGCTGACCTCCTGCATAAGTTGCTTTAGCATCAACAACTATATATTTTTTGCTTTTTGCATTTTCTTTATGAAGATTTAATCCAAACTCTTTTCCTGCAAGTACATTGAATACAAATCGTCCGTCGAATGCTGTTGGATGTGTAACTTTGTCGCTACCTTTATATTCCGATTTAAAAATTGAAGTTGTAAAAAGTCCGTAAAAACCTTTATCCATAAATTTTTCTAAAGTAAGTTCTACGCCATAGTTTTCGCCTGATCCGGCATTTTTCATTGAATCAAGCATAACAAAACTTATTGAACTTGAATTTAGCAATGAATAGTTATCGGGATATTGGTTTACAACTGCATCAAATACATGTTGATAATAGGTTTCAGCTTTAAATCTTAATGTTTTTGTTAACTGATTATCGTAAGCTAATACAAAATGATGTGCTTTTGTGAAATCCAGATTTTCATTATTTCTAACATAAGTACCATTATCTAAACGTGTTTCGTTAAAATACACAAAAAGAGTTTGCATCATGCTATGTAATCCATAGCCGGCACTTAGGCTTTGACCTTTTCCAAACAAGTATTTGATTCCAGCTCTAGGCTCAATAGAGTTACTATTATTTAAAGTCAAATGCATATAATTTACTCCCGAATTAAAAATCAGATTATCCGTAATTTTATATTGCCATTCGATATACGTTTGCAAAAGATTAGAACTTCCAGAACTATTAAAAAGTGTTTGAAAACCATTTAGAGATGCTACATAAACGCTGTCGATGAAAGTATAACCAAGATTTTTATCAATAATTCCAACTCTAACGTTATGATGAACATTGATTTTTTTGTTTACATAAAAAGACGCTGTTAATTGAGTATTTCTTAATGTCTGATCCATATATAAAGCTGTATTACCGTTTCCATAAACTGTATCAAGAATACCTGAGTTTTCAATTCCTGAACCTGCAAGTATTAATTTTGTATATGTTTTTTCATTTATTATGTATGTATGAGTAAGTCCAGCTACACCCATTATGTTTTTTGAGTAAATATCGTACCTGTTATCACCATACATGCTTTGTTCTTCATTTGTAGTGTCTTTAGTACTATTTATGAAACTTATTGCACTTATTCCACCTAAGCCAAATATTGAAAAGTTTCCAAATTTCTTAGTTGGATAATTAAATTTAAACGATAAATCCTGATATTTTGGAATTGCAGTTCCAGTTCCAAAATCAATTCCTAAAGCTGCCATAGCACCAAGTGTTGAATATCTGTAATTTATAAGATACGAAGAACGACTTTTTAAAGAAATTGGACCTTCTGCACCAAACTCAAAACCATTTAAACCAACTTGTGCAAGAAATTCGTGCTTTTCATAATTTCCTGAACGCATTTTAAGGTCGAAAACTCCCGAAAGTGCATTGCCATATTCTGCTGGAAAAGCTCCGGTCATAAAATCTGAATTTGATAAAAGATTATTATTCAGCATACTTACCGGACCGCCTGTTGCTCCCATTGTACCAAAATGATTTGGGTTTGGAATATCAACTCCTTCTAGTCTCCATAAAAGACCGTTTGGCGAATTTCCACGAATTACTATATCATTAACTGCATCGTTTGCAGTATTAACACCAGCATAATTTGCAGCCATACGTGAAACATCATTTCTTGCTCCAGCATAACGTTGCGATTCTTCTACCGAAAATGTTCTGGCACTTATTGTTGCCATAGTATTAATAGTTTCTGATTTGTCTTTTTCGGCACTAACAACAACTTCGTTAATTTGGTTAACTTCTTCTTCCATTTTTATATTTAGAATTAATTCCTTACCCGACGACAGACTAATATTATCAACATATTGAGTATGATAACCCAAATAACTTACAATTAAACTTACACGACCAATTTTTACTTTTTCGATTTTAAAATATCCGTCCATATCGGTTGATGCTCCCTGAACAGGGTCTGTTCCTTTTACTATCACAGCCACGCCTGGAAGCGGATTTTGAGTTTGTTGGTCAATAACACGACCTTTAATTACTTGTGTGAAATTTTGCGACATTCCTACATTCCATGCAAATAAAAATGTTACAATTGAGATTGTTCTAATAAATGATTCCATATACATAATTTTAAATTTTAAATTTCGATGTAAATATATTTCGAGCGTAAGGACAAGAAAAAATAAAATCGGTTGCATGGGGAAAAACGAGGGACGAATGTCGAAATTTTTGGAGCGAATAAAGAAAGTGATTTTTAGGGTTGAATTTTTTTTTTCTAACTAATGTCACAGATTCAGAAATCCTGACTTAGTAACAAACTAAATTGTCCTGTTTTTTAGAAAACAACCTAATTTGATTCCAGAAAATAGCCCATAGGGCTTCAATGTCAATAAAATACAACTATCATTATAATGATTGTCCGTAGGACATATACAAAGCAGTAAGTATTTACAATCAATTGTATCTTGTATATTCCCTATGGGAAATACTGAATTGTCGCTTATGTTTTTATTGTCATTATTGCCCTAAGGGCAAATTCAAAATTAATTTAGAGCATATATTCTCGTAAACAAATTGATTGTTCTTTTCAATTTAACAGTCGGGAGTACAGTAATCTTTGACAATTATTACAGATATTTAGCATGTTACAAAATTATTTAGTACAAAATTGCGAATAGTGCGACATTATTGTTTACGATATAATTAAGCTAATTTACTGTAATTCAATAAGCGGGTCAGGAGGTCTGAAATTACTCACATATTAATTTTTTTTGACGAAATTTTTCGAGGTAAATTCGGAACGACTTGTTCCGATTCATCGCATTGGCGTTTACCCTGTTAGATAATACCTTCATTTTTTATTCGTTCTTTTAACTTAGCTATCTCACAGGGTTCACCCCATTGGATAACAAATTTTAATAAAAGTACAATATTTATTATTATCTATCCAACGGGGTGAACTTAACTTGTCTCACTAGGGACAAAATATTGGTAGAAAGAAATTTAGCACCACATAAAAGTGCCGTAGGTACGAAATATAATATTGATTTTAAAGACAATATTTCATCCATAAAGGGATTTAAATTATAGGGTATGATATTTTCTGCCAATATTACGTTCCCAACTTGTTTTAAATTGTTGTATATCTTTAATATTCAGCATTGTAGTATAAGCTTAAAATTAAGTTAAAGTCAATGCGAATTTACTTCGGGATACGACATATATTTCGTTTATGGGACTTTGAATACTTGAGGTGATATTTTTCTACCAATATATCGTTTCTAACAGGACTTTTATATTTTATTTCACATGTGCAGTATATAAAATGCACAAATTTATTCCGTGTAATGTATAATCAGAAAAATCTCAGTGCATCTCTGTGTACTCTGTGTTGTTAAAAGTTATCGAATAATCACAATCTTTTTCTTAATTTCCGAATTGCTATTTTTGACAACTAACCAATAAATTCCTGAATCTAAACTTGATGTGTTTAAATCAATTTTATCGGAAATAATATTATGTTCAATATTTTCAATTTCAGCTCCAAAGCTATTTAAAAGTTTGATATTCCAATCTTTGGTAATTGAATTTTTAAATTTAATTGAAATTAAATCAGATGCTGGATTTGGGAATATTTCAACATTTAAAGCTTCAATTTGATTTAGATTTATCGAAGTTAGATTTGTAATGTAAACAGAATCTATTTCAACACAACCATAATTATCGGTTACAGTGGTATAAACCCATCCGTAATTTGTTATTGTTGAGGTTTGTGAGCTTGCTCCATTGCTCCAACTGTATATTGCAAAACCAGTTCCTGCATCGGCAATATATGGCAAATTTGTTTCAATAGTATCTAACGGAAATGCAAAATTATTGATGTGAACTATTGCATTTACAGGAACTCTGGAGCTAGTACATTCTTGCTCTTTGATTTCCCAGTCGTAGAAATAGTAATAATAATCGTAAGGTGCTGTTCCTGCACTACTTTTGAAAATGCTAACAACTCCCGAAATTTCGTAAGGATATGAAACTCCTGCATTATTGCGATATAAATTAGGAACACCCAAGCCAACTAATTGTAAATTAACATCAGCCGGAACGTCAAAATTTAAAGTAACTCGACTTTCGCCATTTGGAACTTGTACATTGAGGGTTTGCAAAATTGTACCATCATCTTGTCTTAATGCTATGCTTCTTTGCCCTGCACCATCTGCATAAACCTTTACAGAAATAAGTTTGAATGGAGTATATGAATCAAAAACAAGATAATGAATGTTTGTAGCACTTCCGAAGTAACCGCCACCGCCAGAATTATCGGTCATTCCTGTATTCTGAACTTGAGTTTCGATAACTGTTTCAGCAAAATATTGTGTGTTTGTGCTTATCACAGGAGTTGTAAATGTACTTCCTGTAAAAAGTAAATTTCCATTTGTTTGAGTATCATACCAGTTTACACTTCCTGAGCTTGTTGCTGTAAGTTGAATTGTTCCTTGTCCGCATCTTTCATTATCATTAGCAATCGGACTATCGGGTTTGCTAACGTTTACATAATTATTTAAAGTCAATGTGTCTGAACCACCCGAACTATGTGTAATTAGCCGTACTGTATAATTTCCATTATCTAAATAAATGTGAGTTGGATTTTGTAAGGTTGAGGAATTTCCATCGCCAAAAATCCAAAGCCAAGATGTTGGATTGTTAAAAGATAAGTCAATAAAATTTACTATTCCGCTACAATTATTAGTGTCTGCCGTGTAAAATCCTGCTACAGGCGGGTCGTTTGGTGTGAGGCAATGCCAGTCTAATTCAAAACCTGCTTTTGTTAGTCCTTGGTCAGTTGTTTGCTGTATTGTAATTGACGAGCCTGACGAAACTACTTGTCCTCCATTTGGTAAATTATTCCCATCAAATTGTCCGATTAAAGTTGAGGAAGTTGAGGTACCATCATATATGTAAAGGTAATCGTAACCAATTTCAAAATCGAAAGAAATAAAATCAAGAACAACAGCCGAAGCTCCAGATGGTGAAATTACAAAAACCGCATCAGTATTGTCTTGGTAGTTAGCAGAACCTCCACTATCAAATAGTTTACCCGAACAGCTTGTGTCGGTTGCACTGCCCGATTGTGTCATAAACTGAACACATTGATTACTGTTATCGACACTTACAAACGCAGGAATAATTAAAGTGTCAATTCCACAAACTCCACCATCGGCAATTAACTGAACATTGAAATTTCCGTAAGCACTATATGAATGTGTTGGATTCATTTCTGAACTTGTATTTCCATCTCCAAAATTCCATAAAAAAGTAGTTCCATTTATCGAATTATTAGTAAATGCTACATTAGCAGGAGGCTTGCAAAAAGCTGTTAAAGCTGAACTAAAATCAGATAAAGTTTGAGGCACATAAAGCCCTCCAACACCAACTGCATAAAAAGCATTTGTAACAGTTTCTACTTCTGTAGAACAACCTCCGTATAAATCAATTGCCGATTGAATTGTATAAAAACGTGCATCGACATAATTTGAAGTATTTGTAAGATAAACAGTTAAAGTTCTGAATGCTATTGCTTCGGCTTTGTCAATCCCAATTCCCGAAACTGAATAAGAGTTTCCAATATCATTTGTTCCGTTTCCTCCCAATGAAGTTAAATAAAACCAATAAGAATAAACAAGGCTGTTTGTGTGAACACCGCCATTGTCGCTACCGTCTGAAATCCAAAAATCGCCCTGATAAGTGTCGGGTTTGCTGTAATCGTTTGGATTGCTAATTGAGCGGATAATTATTCCAATATCTTCGCCCACAGTCCAGTTTGCTTGTGCTGGTTTTGCATAAAATTCAATTGCAGTACCAAAAATATCGCTGAACGATTCGTTTAATGCTCCCGATTCGTCCTGATAATCAAGGTTTGCTGTGTTTGAAGTTAATCCGTGTGTAACTTCGTGACCGCAAATATCAACTGTTGTGAGTGGGGTTATGCTTCCTTCGCCATCTCCATAAGTCATTCTCTGACCATCCCAAAAAGCATTTACGTTGCTATTGTAGCCATAATCAACAAGGTTAAAATGAACATAACTCATTAGTTTGAAACCATTTCCATCAATACTATTTCGGGAATGTACATTCAAATAATAATCGTAAGTCATTTCGGTTGACCAATGTGCATCGGTTGCAACTTCATCAAATTGAGCATTTATATTGTTCCAATTATTGTCGGTATCGGTAAAGTCAACAGCAGAATTATAATTTGTTCCCATAAGTGCGTTATATGTCTCAATTCCATTTCCACGAGCAGTTTCTCTCAGTCGAAAACTTCCGTTATATGAATCTGTTGTAATAGGTTGAGTTCCGCTGTATTTGGTTTGAGCTGTGCCTACTACATCCGCTTCTTGTAATAGATTTAATTCTTTTACAATTTTTCCTGACTCACAATCAACAAAAATATAAGCTCTTTTGAGTGGTTTTTGCGAATAAATATTGAAACGATAAGTGTAATAATATGAATTGTTTGCATCATCATTTTTGATTAAATATTTTTCTGCTACTGGATAATATGTTGCATTCGGGTTATTTGTTTCAGATTTTAGTAATTCTTCTTCTCCTTTTATTTCCCATTTGTAAAGGTCTGCATTTACATAATTAAGAGCTTTTTGAAGAGCAGAACTTTCCGATAAAATTTCTTTATTTGTTACAGAAAAATCTTTATAAATATTGCCATTAATTGATTTTATAAAATTGTCTTTTGAGTGAACTATAACCATTCCATCGTGAAGTGCGTAATTGTTGTATGTGAGTAAATATCTGTCATGTGTGAAGTTGTTTTTGTCGGTAATTGAATTTAAAAACTTAATATTTACATTATTTTTTTTCATTAAAATTTGAAGCCAAACAGTGAAATCTGACTTAATAAATTTTGACTTTTCATTAAATTCGATATATGAAATTTTTTGATGACTTTCGTCAAAATTAATTTTCATAGCACCCGAAATTATTTTTTCGGCTTGATTTCCGGTTAAAATCTCACCAAAACTAAAAAAAGGAAAAGTCAATATAATTGTCAGTAAATAAGCAAATAAAGGGGTTTTCATATCAATTGAATTATGATGAATATGATAAATGTATGAAAGTATTTTGTAAAAGAAAATGTTTGGGATTTTAAAGAACAAACATTCAATAATATAAATCAATGAAATAATTATTTATATTTTCTTACCACCTGTTTTAATAAGTTCTTCAACCAAATGATGAACTAAAGTACAAGGAGCTTTTTCATGATTTGGAATGTTAGGAGACTTAAAGTGTTTTTCTAGTTTTTTGGCTCTTTCAATAGCAATTTTAGTTTTTCCAACAATTTCGGGTCTTACAATATTTCGGAAATTGTTTTCATGTTTAAAATCTTGTTTATAACTAAATGACTGATGTGTGAGTACTTTAATTAAATCATTATTTGGATTTTTCAATGACTTAAATATTTCTGTCAATCTGTTATAATATGTAATTCTATTTTTATTATCAGCATTTGCTAAATCAACATCTTCAAAATGTAATAATATCCATAATTCAAAAGCATCATTACTCCATGCGACTTTAATTCCTTTTGATTTTGCTGTATTTATTGATTCATCAAATGAAACATTACCTATTTGAATTTTAGGGTCTTCATTTTCTAAATCTCTATCAAAAACGCACCAAACCTGAGGATTTTTATTTTTCAGAAAAGATTTAGTCCCCTTTTTCGTCATTAAATCATTGTTTTCGCAATAGCAAATCGCTTTAAATACATTGTCAACTTTACTTTTTTGATTTTTTATAGGATTTACTTGAATGTTAGGTGTTTCAAAATATTTGAAATAAATAGGTTCGCTTACTTCATCCTCACAAAATATTATAAAAGTAGGCTTAGAATCTGCTTTTCGAGTATCGTCAGTTTTAATATTCCAAGGCTCATTCATTTGGCGAAATATTTTCGTTAATGTAATCAGTTATAATCGGTAATGCTCCATAAAAGCCTGCTAAATATTGTTTTGCAAAGTCAGCATCGTTTCTTATTCCCTTTAAATCAGCCAATGAGTATAACTTTGTAGAATCATCTTCGTTTTTTTCGGTAAAGTAAAATTGGTCTCTACGCATTATAGATGGCGACATTAGGTTAGTGTCGTGGCTTGTGAAAAGTAATTGAGATTTGTTTTTATTAATCAAAGGGTTATTAAATAATCCTATTAGTTTGATTATAAGGGATGGATGAAAATTGCTGTCTAATTCGTCTAGAATAATAAATAAAGAAATAGGGACACTAAAAACTCTTAATAGAAAACCCGCTAAATCAAATAATTTTTTTGTTCCAGCAGATTCGTGGTAATTTAAATTTAGCTTAATTTGAATGGGTATATTGTTTTTTGTTTGAAATTTCTTGTATAAGAAAATTTTATCTGGTGGTATGGTTAATTCGTTAGGCTTACTTGTATCTTTCTCAAAGGTAATATCGTCATATATTAGATTAAAAGAAGACAGTAATTCTAATAAATTTTTTTTATCTTCTTCATTTTGTAATAAAAAGATTGTATTCTTTCTAAATCGCTCAGTCCCTTCTAAATAATTAGACCCAGCACCATAAAAATAATTTCTCACTATTGCACACACACCTTGATTATCATGTGCTACAGCATGAGTAAGAAACAATGTATGGTCATAAGGTAATGCAGGGATAACATTCTGATTTGGTAACTTATCTTTATCTACATGATTATTTTTTCTAATAAAAAATTCTCCAGAGTTTTTTTCTTTTGTACCAAAAAGCCATTCATTTGTAATTATTTCTTTGCTTTCTTTTTTTGAAATATCTGTAACTAAAGAATCATTATAGTTTGAGTTTCTTTTTACTGTAAAACCATATCGATATTTCTTATTTTCAATAATTAACACTATTTGAAAATAAGACTCAGTATCATTAGAATTTTCTTGATATAAAAAAGGGTCACACAGTAAACTTAGATTTGATTCAGAGCTTGGTTCTTTTTTTATAATCTGAATAAAATACTCCAAAGCTCTCACAATATTACTCTTTCCACTTGCATTTGCTCCATAAAGTCCTACAGTTTTCAATAATCTCATATCGCCTTCTTCAGCTATATTGTTTTTATCAATATCTGAAAATTCTGCTGGGCTTTTTAACCCCGTTGCAACAAAACTAATGGTTTGAAGTTCTTTTATTGAACGAAAATTTTTAACACTAAATTCTACTATCATTTTTTTGAAATTTGAACTTATTTTGCGAATTTAAGTATAAATATTGAAATTTTTAGAATGTTTCTTTGTAATTTGTGAAAAAAAAGACGAATAATTAAAATTTGTGTGTTTAAATTTAATGTGTTTTTTGAGAACTATTAGAGTTTAATTATTCGTAATAAACTTCCCCCAACATCTTTTATTTGCTGTAAGATTTGTAATTTTATAAATGTAAGTTCCAGATTTAAACGCAGTAGCATCAACAACAATTTTATTTTCGGTTATGTCGTCTTTTTTTAGTGTAAGCTTACTATGAATATCATAAATTGACAACTCAAATGTTTCGGCTTTTGGATTTTCAAATTCAATTGTAAAAATATTTGAAGATGGATTTGGATAAATGCTTGATTTTATTTGTTTGAAGTGAGTTTCGGATATTCCTTCTACAAAATTATCAAAACAAATGTCATCAAACATAAGACCTCCCAAATTTTCGGGAATACTATCACTTATGAAGCTAAATCGAAACAAAACAGTGTCGCCTAATTGAATATTAAAACTTGAACCAAAGTCGGTTAATAAAACATCGAAATATTGCCAGCC
>MEND01000133.1:13727-22018 GCA_001768975.1 Bacteroidetes bacterium GWA2_31_9
GAATACCAAACAAATGAATTATAAACGGTGTCATTTATTATATCAATCCAAGTCAAGCCGTTATCAGTTGATACATCCATTGTCCCATAATCATTCAAGGAATCTGATTGAACAAAGTATGAGCCTCTTAGCATATTTAACCCATAAATAAATCCCATTGTTACAGTATTTTGGATAATAAAAATGGAGTGATTATTTATAGGATATGAGTTTATTGTATCGGTTATTATTGTGTTTGAAAGATTTGCTACTGAATCAAATACTGGTTTTTGAGGTTTTCCGATTTGCCAAAGGTTAGTTGGAAATTCTGTAGTATCAATTATTATTGTACTATTGCAAAATGTATCTTCAAAATTAATGCAGTAATTATCACATTGAGCATGACAAATTATTACACTTATGTTTAAGAAAAGTAGAATTGAAATTAAGGTTTTCATGATTTTTTATTTAATTCTACATAGGCAAACGTCTAAAATTATAACTAAAAGCAAAAAAACTTTGAACTATAAAATGCACATGTTTATCTCGCTTTTGGGTATAATATCTTATAAAACAGATAGAATCTTTCTGAATTTATCGTTAGGGATTATTCCTTCACCATTTTCAGATAAATCGGGAATAATTGCATTAACAAAATACATTTCGACTTTTCCTTTATTTTTTGCTTCAATTTTTCCCCTTGGCTCACAAACAAAATATTCTTTAACCAGATTATATGTTGTTTCTGAAATATTCACTTTTCCAACTTCACCGGCGGTTTCCATTCGGGATGCAATATTTACAGAATCGCCCCAGATATCGTAAGCAAATTTCTTTTTGCCAACAACTCCAGAAACAACTTCACCTGTATGAATACCAAGTCGTAGTTCCCAAATAGGCATTTTTTTCTTTCGTTTTTGTTCTCCAATT
Source organism: Bacteroidetes bacterium GWA2_31_9 (assembly GCA_001768975.1). Taxonomy (GTDB): domain Bacteria; phylum Bacteroidota; class Bacteroidia; order Bacteroidales; family GWF2-33-38; genus GWA2-31-9. The sequence goes on from MEND01000133.1 coordinate 14,637, forward strand.
TCTTTCATCAAATTTTGAATTTCCAAACCTGCTAAAACGCAGTCAATAGGATTTGTTTTATTTCTGATTGGTAATCCGCCAGCTGCCATATAAGCATCACCTATGGTTTTAATTTTTTCGAGATAATTTTTTTGTATAATATCGTCGAACTGAACAAAATAAGAGTGCAATTCAGAAACAATTTCATTTGGTGAAAGTCCGCTACAAGTATTTGTAAATCCTTTGAAATCGGTAAACATAATAGATACAGACTTGTAATGACGAGGAGTTGCAGTTCCCTTCAACTTTAATTCTTCAGCAGTTTCGTTAGGAAGTATATTAAGAAGAAGTTCATCAGATTTTTTCTTTTCGAGTATAATTTGTTCTTCTTGTTCTTTTATTGTTGTAATATCCGATTCAACTGCAATGATTTTCTCAATTTCAAAATCTTCATTTACAATCGGAGTAAGAGTTGTTTGAATCCATTTAATTTTGCCTTTTGGAGTTGTATGTTGAGTTGTAAATGAATCAGATTTTTTTTCTTGAATACAATCTGCTACTATTTTTTCAACGTTATGTGCTTTACTTATTTCAAAAATAGATTTTCCAAACCTTACTTTATATTCATCAAGTGAGTAACCATAAATTTTTCTAAAACCATCATTTGCCCATTCAAATTCTCCAATGGAGTTCATAATGATAACTGAGTTTTCAGTTTTGCTTGCAACTATTGAAAGCTTTTTTAATTCATCATTTTTAGTTTGAAGTTCTTCAGCTTGATCTTGTATTGTGTTTTTTTGTCTTTTAATTTCTCTGTATGAGTCATATAAGCTAAGAGCTGATTTTACTCTTGCAAGTAATTCTAATCGGTCGATAGGTTTTTTTATGTAATCCATTGCTCCTGCTTCCATCGCTTCCTGAAGATTTTCGGAGGAAGTTAAAGCAGTTGCCATTATAATGGGAATTTCTTTAGTTTCAGGTGTCGATTTTAGAAATTTTACTGCATCAAGCCCTGTCATTACTGGCATTTCCCAATCAAGGATTATTAGGTCTGGATTTTTAGTTTTTGCTAAGTCAAATGCAACTTTTCCGTTAGGAGCTCCAATAATTTCAAGACCTTTATCGAAATGATTTAGAATGCTGTAAATAGCAACTATATTGTCTTTTTGATCGTCGGCAATGAGTATTTTGTAAGGCATTGAATCTAATTTTTAATTGAATCTGAGTTTCTAATCATGTCTAGTAAATTATTTAATGCTTTATCATTAAAATTAAATATAGCAGTTTCAAGATTGTCTGCCCAAGCATTAATATTATCAGTACTATTCATTATTTTTATTTTATTTACAATATTTAGATGTTTTGAAATTTCAAATATCTCAATTCCATCAAATTGTGAAATATAAGTTTTAATATATTTTATTTCTTCAGAAGTTAATGATAATGAGGATTGTTTCTCGATATCAACTTGCATTTTTTCAGCTTCTTGTTTATCAAGATCTTTATATCTTGGCAAATAGAAGAAGAATGTAGAGCCTTTTCCTAATTCAGAATCTACTCCAACTCTTCCACCATGAGCTTCAACTACCATTTTACAGAATGTTAATCCTAATCCGGTAGAAGCTGCACCTCCTGATTTTTTGGCAGATACTTGAGTGAATTTGTCAAAAACCTTAGTTAACATTTCTTTTGGAATTCCTGTTCCTGTGTCGCTTATCGAAATTTTTATGAAGTCTTTTTCGTCTTCTGTAAATGGTTCTGCATTTAAAATAATTTTTCCTCCAGAAGGTGTATATTTAATAGAATTAGTTAAGAAATTTACTAGTACTCTTTGAATAATATCATAATCATAATCAGACTGATATTGAGGTTTAATAAAGTTTTGAACCGATAAACCTTTTTCATTTATCAGAATACTAACATCGTTTAATGAGCTTTTTACAACTGTTAATATATTATGTACATTTGTATTTAGCTGAACTTTAGTTTCTTCAAATTTCTGAACGTCAAGAATATTTAAAACCATATTCAACATTTGTTTTCCTGACTGATTAATGTTTTTAAGACTTTTTTCAGAAAATACTTGCGACGAGAATGAAATGATTGAATTTAAATGATTTTTTAAATCATGAACAATCATGCTTGTAAGTGAATTTTTAAAGTTCTCAAGATCTTTTAATTTGTTAATTGCTTCGTTAAGTTGATCTCTCTGTGCTTTAATCTCTTCATTTTGTTGACGTATTTCTTCTTCTGCAAGTTTTATTGTTGAAATATCGGCATCAATAGCTACAAATTTTCTAAGTTGTCCATTATCATCTAGTATAGGAGTTAATGATGTTTGAACCCAAATACTTTTTCCGTTTTTAGTTTTACACGGAGAATTATAAACAACAGATTGTTTTTTAGAATAACACTCTTCTAATAAAGTATCTATGTTGGAATTATTACTTGTTTGTTTAATGTTTTCACCAAATAGAATTTTAAATTCATCGAATGAATATCCAAATAGTTTAGTGAAACCTGCATTTACCCATTCAATGTTCCCATCTTTATCGGCAATCATTACAGAATTATCTGTTTCGCTTGCAACAATTGATAATTTTTCTAATTCGGTATTAATTGCAAATAAATGGTCGGCTTGAGCTCTAATTTCTTCTGATTGTTGTTCAACAACTTGCTTTTCTTTACGTAATTCGATTGTACGTTCTTCAACTTTTTGTTCGAGAATTTCTTTTTCGTGTTTTAATTTATTTAATCTCCATCGAATGAATAAAAAGACTAATATTACTGATAAAGAGATACTTATAGTATAAAACCACCATGTTGACCAAAATGGAGGAGTTATTTTAAAATGAACTGTGGCTGGACTTTCATTACAAACGCCATCGTTATTACATGCTTTAACTTTAAATGTATAACTGCCAGGAGGGATATATGAATAAATTACTTCATTTGTTGAAGAAGATGGAGCCCATTTTTTATCAAAACCTTCAAGAATCCACTGATACTTTACTTTGTCGGGTGCTTTTTGATCTATTCCTGAGAAATTAAAAGTTAAGTGATTTTTATCATAAGGTAGTGTTAATTCTAATGGAATATTCCCCCATTTTGTTAGACTATCGGTATAATCAGACCAATCAGTTTGTTCAAATGAAAGTTTCATTTCAGATATTCTGATTAAAGGTTCTTCAAGATTTGGGTGGTCATAATTTGGATGATAAACAGTAACTCCTTTAATTGTTCCAAACCATAAAAAACCATTTATATCTTCATAAACGGCATTTAAATCTGATTCTATTCCATTATATCCTTCAGATTTTCCATAATGCTTAATTACTGGTTTTTCACTATTTTCAAAAAAAGTAATTCTATTTAATCCTTTTTCTGTCCCAGCCCATATATAGCCCTGAGAATCAACATAAACAAAGTAAATGTTATTTGAGTTTAAACCGTCTCTTACAGTATAATTTGTAATTCGTTTACCGTTGAATTTGCAAAGTCCTCCTCCAAATGTTCCTAACCACATATCTCCATTTAAATCTTGTGATATTGAAAATACTTGATCGTGTGATATTCCAAATTTTCTAGATAAAACTAAATGTTGATTCTCTTCTATTTTTTTATTTTGAATTAATGCTTTTGCACCATAATCAGCAAAAATCATATCAGCACCTGAATCTTCAGTTCCAAGCCAAATGTTATGTTTGTTGTCAATAAAAACATCGTAAATTAGGTTTGAAGCTAATCCTTCATTTTTTCCAATATTTGTAAATGAATTGCCGTCATAAATAATTAATCCACCGCCATTTGAGCCTATTATTATATTTCCAAACCTATCTTCATCAAATGCGTAAATATTATCATGGCTTAACCCATTTTTTGAATTGTAAGTTTTCATTTGTTTTCCATCATAAATACTTAGTCCACCACCTTTAGAGCCAAACCACATATTTCCTTTGCTATCTTGGAAAACTGTATAAACTAAATTCCCACATAATCCATTTTTTTCTTCAGTAAAAACGGTATATGTTTTCCCATCATACTTACAAACTCCATTTCCATAAGTTCCAAACCAATAATTTCCACTTTTATCTTGATATATTGACATAATTACACTTGCAGGAAGTCCATCTTTTTCAGTCATGTGTACAAAACGCTCGCCTTCAAATTTACAAATTCCGGCACCATCTGTACTAAACCACATATTTCCACTTCTGTCTTGAATCATACCTTTAATGTAGTTATATGATAATCCATTTTTTTCATTAAAAGTAAAAAACTCTTTGCCATTATATCTCGAAACACCGTTTCCATTGTATCCAAACCAAATGTTTCCTGATTTATCACTTAAAACAGTATTAACCGTATTGCTTTGAAGTCCATTATTAGTGTTCCAGTGATAATATCTGTAACCATCGTACTCGTCAACTCCGTATTTGGTTGCAATCCAAATATTTCCACGAATATCTTCTGTCATCGAATTAATTGCATCGTTGCACAAACCATTACGTGTAGTTATGTGTTTGATTTTAAAATTATCATTAATAAATATACCATTAAACAAAGATCCAATCCATAATTTTCCATATCTATCTACTAAGAAAGTTTGTACGACTACGTTTGAAGAATCTCGTGTAAGATTAATTTTTTGAAATTTATTATTTCTTTTAACATAAAGACCACCTTGAGTTCCAATCCATAAGTTTCCAGTTTTATCTTCAATAATTGCAAGTATTGTTGAGTTTGATAATCCTTGATCTTTACCATAATACGAAAACGTTACTCCATTATAACTACACAAATAGCTGTCTTTTGTTCCAATCCAGATTGTTCCATCTGAAGATTCATATATAGATCTGATTTGGCTTGAAGGCAATCCATCATCTTTTGTGAAGTTTTTAAAATTAATTCCGTCAAATACACTTATTCCGCCACCATCTGTACCAATCCAAAGATTCCCTCTCGAATCTTCAAAAAGTGCAAATACCTGAGATTGAGCTAATCCATGCTCAATGTTGAAGTTTGAAAAATTATATTGTTGAGAAATAACAAAGCCAGAAAAGAAAACAAAGAATATTGTTATTAAGGTTTTGAAAGACTTTAACTCCATTTTAATATTGATTTGAAATAACCCACTAAAATAAATAAATTTCTATAATAATATATGTTTTTAGTTATAAACTTATTTAAATTATTTTCACACAAATAAAATATTAGATATTAGTATATTTTGTAAGTTTGCGAATTAGTTTTGTAATTTATTGAAATTCAATCAAACATACCTATGAAAAAATTGTTTTTAAACATCAGATTTTTTGTAATTTTATTAAGCTTATTTGTAATAATTAATAGTTGTAAAAAGGAACATCAGATTAAGTTGCGTATTCAAAATAATTTTGGAGTTGATATTACTGAAGTTGAAGCCGGTGGGGTGTTTTATGGTGATATTCAGTATGGTTCTACTTCTGTGTATAAAATAATATTATCAGGTGAAGATAAAATTTTAAGGTTTACTGTGCCATCAGTAAAGGATTATAAGAGTGTTTTTTATGTAAATAGCCGTGGTAAAATAAAAATGCAAATTAATCCGCTTGGTGAAGATATAACATTTGTTGAGGATTAATTTTTAGTAATATTCAGCCATTTTAAAATACTCTTAAGATATTATTTGAATAATTGCTTTTTTTTATAATTTAGTATTTCTTCAAAATTTTGAAAATGAAAAATATATTTATTCTATTGCTTTTATTATCATCAGTTTATACTTATTCGCAAATTGTGGAAAGTTTTGATGATGGTGATTTTACAAATAATCCTGTTTGGAGTGGTGATGTTTCTGAATTTATAGTTAATACATCTAAACAGCTACAATTAAATAATACAGTTTCTGGGGCTAGTTATCTTTATACTCCAAGTTCTTCATCTTCAATTAATAATATTGAATGGCGTTTTTATATAAAGCAATCATTTGACCCATCTGGAAGTAATTATGGTAAGGTTTATTTAGTTTCAGATCAGGCAAACCTAGAATCTTCATTGAATGGCTATTTTCTACAATTTGGAGAAGCTTTAAGTTCAGATGCCGTGGAATTGTTCAGGCAAACGGGAACTTCAAAGATTTCAGTCGCACGAGGCCCAAATGCTCAAATTGCTACATCGTTTGCTATTGGGGTTAAGGTAACACGAGATTCATTGGGCAATTGGGATTTATATATTGATAATAATGGTGGTTCTGCATACATATTAGAAGCATCAGGTTCTGATTCAATATTTAAAACAACAGCTTTTTTTGGAGTTTCACCTGTTTACACTTCTACAAATTCCTCAAAATTTTATTTCGATGATTTTTATGTTGGACCCATTGTAGGCGATACAATTAATCCAATTTTAGATTCTGTAATAGTAATTTCACAAAATACTTTAGTCCTTAATTTTTCCGAAGATTTAGATTCGATTACGGCTAGTGATACTTTAAATTATACTGTAAATAATTCTTTTGGAAATCCTTCATCAGCAGTTTTAAATCCTGCTGATAAAAAGAAAGTTACACTAACTTTTTCAAATAATTTTGCTGATGAAATGCTTAATACAATTACAGTTTCAAATATTACAGATTTAAGTGGAAATATAATTGAATCTACAATTAAAGATTTTACATATTCACTAATTAAAGCTGAATCTGTTTCAGTGCTTTCTGCAACAGAATTAAATCTTACATTTTCTCAAGAATTTGACTCAACATCTGCAAAAGTTCTTGCTAATTATACTTTAAATAATGGCTTTGGAAATCCAATATCTTATGTTTTTGACCCAAGTTTAAAAGTAATTAAACTAACATTTAACCAAAGTTTTATATCTGGAACTAGCTATGTTTTAAACGTTAAAAATGTTACTGATGTAAATGCGAATTCAATTTTAGAAACAAATTTGAATTTTACTTACTATGTGCCTCAACCTTATGATATTGTGATTAATGAAATTATGGCTGACCCTACTCCTGTTTTATCGTTATTGCCAGATGCTGAATATTTGGAACTTTATAATACTTCTTCTTTCGATATAGAATTAAAAAACTGGAAATTACAAATAGGCACAACTGTTAAAATAATACCTAACTCAAAAATCGAATCCAATAGTTATATGATACTTTGTACAAATGGAAAAGAGGCTTTATTCAACAATTATGGTTTAACTTATGGAGTAATTAGTGCTGGAAGTACAGGAACTTTAGTTAACTCAGGTACTTATGTGAAAGTTTTAAATGAATCCAATCTAGTGATTGATTCTGTAAAGTATGCTGACTCGTGGTATCAGGACGGTGTTAAAAAAGAAGGAGGCTGGTCAATTGAAAAAATTGATCCATTAAATAATTGTAGTGGAAGCACAAATTGGATAGCATCAAA
>MEND01000133.1:22066-39869 GCA_001768975.1 Bacteroidetes bacterium GWA2_31_9
AAATATCGATATTATTGCTCCAATTTTAAGTTCAATATCTGTATTGGATTCTAATACTATAAGTCTTACGTTTTCAGAAGTAATTAATCCTAATTTTGGAATTTTAAAAACTAACTATTTTGCAAATAATGGAATAGGAAACCCAGATAGTGTTATAATATCTCAAAATACTGTTACCCTTAATTTTTTAAATAGCTTTACTGAGGGGCTTGAAAACACTTTGACAATTGCTAATATTTCAGATTATTGTAGTAATGATACCTCAAATATATCTGATAATTTTAAATATTTTCTATTACATCCTTATGATATAGTTATTAATGAAATAATGGCAAGCCCAGATTCTACACTTGGCTTAACAAAATATGAATATTTAGAATTATATAATAGAACAAATCATCCGATCGAATTACATAATTGGACTTTATTAATTGGGATAAAATCTGTGATAATTCCTAGCACAAAAATTGACACAAATGGATATTTGTTGATATGCTCTAGTTATGCTTATGATGAGCTAGTTAATTATGGCAATACTGTTGGGATTTTTAATATTCCAGCTTTAGTTAATACTGGAAGAACAGTTACGATTACTGATAATAATAATACTGTAATTTCAAGTGTAAGTTATACCGATAAATGGTATGGCGATCCTTCAAAAAAAGAAGGTGGTTGGTCTCTTGAAACTATTGATCCAAACAATTATTGTGGAGGTATTTATAACTGGAAAGCATCAAACGATGAAAGAGGAGGAACTCCCGGAGAAGCTAACTCTATTTTAGCATCAAATATTGATACAATTAAACCCGAACTTGAAACAGTTTTAGTTTATAATGACAAAACGCTATTGGTTCATTTTTCAGAAGTAATTAAACCTCAAGTTGCTGTATCAATTTCAAATTATTCAGTTTTAGGATATAGTATTGATTCAGCTGTTGTAGATATTAATGATGGAAGCTTTGTATTTCTTTATTTTAATAATTCGTTTGCAATTGGTGTTGAAAATCAATTAAATATTCAAACTATTTACGATCAATGCGATAATTTACTTTTAAGCGATTCGGCTAAATTTACTTACAATAAAGTTTATCCTTACGATTTAATTATTAACGAATTAATGATTGATGAAGACCCAGTAGTTGGTTTGCCAAAATTCGAATATCTTGAATTGTATAACCGAACATCACACGATATTGATTTAATTGGCTGGACATTTACAGGCTCATCATCAAAAGAAATTCCATTTGCAAAAATACAAGCAGGTAGTTATTTATTATTATGCAATACTAATAATGTAAGTGCATTTCAATCTTTTGGAAATGTTGTAGGAATTACAAGCTTTTCGCTTGCTAACACTGGACAATCAGTAACTATTAAAGACTATTATGGCGAAATTATTCATTCAGTTACTTATACAGATAAGTGGTACAATAATACATATAAAGACGATGGTGGCTGGTCGCTCGAATTAATTGACCCAAATAATCCATGTGGTGAAATGTCGAACTGGACAGCTTCTGTTAATCAAAAAGGTGGAACTCCTTGTGCAAAAAACTCTGTTTTTGCTACAAATCCTGATTTAACCCAACCGACTTTATTACGAGCCTTTGTCTATAATCTTTCGAGTAACGACACATTAAAAGTTTGGTTTAACGAACCATTAAAAGAATCCACATTAACTGATAAAACTTATTATAGCGTTGATAATGACTTTGGAAACCCAATTTCGGTTATTCCTATAGAAAATCAATTTTATTCAGTATTACTTGTATTTGACACAGCATTTAGTAAAGGGATAATTTACAAACTAACTGTTAAAGATTCAATTACAGATTGTGTAGGAAATAAAGTTTCAGTTGATAATAGTTGTCGTTTTGCAATTCCCGACACTGCAATTCCAAAAGATATAATTATAAATGAAGTTCTTTTCGACCCACTTGGCGATGGTGTCGATTTTGTTGAATTATATAATAATTCTGATAAAATTGTTAGTTTAAGAGACCTCAAACTAACTAATAGAAGTGGGAGTACACTAGAAGATAATGTTGAAATTATTTCTAGTGAAGACTTTTTGTTTTTCCCGGGCGAGTTTAAAGTAATAACTACTTCGCCCGAAATGGTTCAAAGTCAATATACTTGTCCTGATAAAAAGGCTTTTGTAAAAGCAGTTGGAATGCCAACATATAGCAATACAGACGGAGCAGTTGTACTTGTCGATACATGGATGAATATTATTGATGAAATGACTTATACCGATAAAATGCACTATGCACTTTTAGTAAGTGTAGATGGAGTTTCGCTTGAACGCATTAACTATAACAGACCATCTGATGATGAAACAAACTGGCACTCAGCAGCCGAAAATATTGGATTTGCGACACCAGGCTATAAAAATTCGCAATATTCCGAAAATATTGAAAATACAAGCGAGTTATTGATAACTCCAGAGATTTTTTCACCAGATAATGATGGCTATAATGATGTATTGAATATTTCATATAAAATGGATAATTCGGGTTATGATGCAAGTATTTCGATTTACGACTCCAGAGGCCGACTTGTAAGAAAACTTGTTCAAAACGAATTGCTTTCACTTGAAGGTATTTTTTCATGGGATGGATTAACAGATGCCAGAACTAAAGCCGGAATAGGAATTTATATAATTTATTTTGAGGCTTTTGACTTAACCGGAAATGTTATTAAACGAAAAGAACACTGTGTTCTGGCTACTAAATTTTAATTATTTAGAGTTTGTCCATAATATCCGATTTACTCATATATTATTTTATTTTCAAAGGTATTTCCCGAAGTAAATTCAGGACGAGCTGTTAGGTCACTTCGCTTAGTTCGTGAGCTCACTTCGTTCGGTTCTTCGTTATTCTCGAACCTTAAAATGGATTTAGTCCAAAGATTTAAGTAATTTAATATTGAATTAGATAATTACTACCTTTGACACTTTAAAACATTTTTAAATAAAACTGCCTAAATCTAAATTAGCAAAAATGATTTCTCCAGAAACAACCACGCAAACACCATATTCAGAATTTTTAAATTCATTCAAAAACGCATTACAATGTGCATTTTACGAAAGAGATAACATCGAAAAATTTATTCAAAAAAGAGGTTTTCCGGCTTTAGTATTACGAAATATTATGGCAGAGAATCCCTTATCGGTTGCAATTCCTAAAGAATATGGAGGAAGAGGTGGAAAAATAAAGGAAATTCTTGGAATTATTGAAGCATCTTCTTATGAATCACTTCCTTTGTCGTTAACATTCGGAATTAATATTGGCTTATTTATAGAGCCTGTTGCTAAGTATGCACATGACTTTGTAAAAAAAGAAATTTTTTATAGATTTATGAATCAGCAAAATATGGGCGGACTTATGATTACTGAACCCGATTTTGGAAGTGATGCGTTAAATATGCAAACTACAAATGTTAAAGTTGGCTCAAATTATCATGTAAAAGGAATTAAACATTGGCAGGGACTAACCGGTATGGCTGATTATTGGTTAATTACATCACGTAAAAAACACGAAAATGGCGATTTGGGTCGCGATATAGATTTTTTTATTTGCGATGTTCAACAACCAAATCAGAAAATAATTGTTGAAGAGTATTATAACAATATTGGGCTTTATCCAATTCCTTACGGAAAAAACTTAATCGACATTCAAGTTCCTGAGCAAAATAAACTTAAGCCAGAATCAACCGGATTAAAATTGATGATGGATTTATTGCATCGAAGTCGCTTTCAATTTCCGGGAATGGGAATGGGATTTATTCACCGAATGTTAGATGAATCTATAAAACATTGTAATTCTCGAATTGTTGGAGGAAAACCATTAATGGCACTTGATCAAGTTCAATATCAGGTTGCAAAAATTCAAAGTGCATTTACAGTTGCATCAGCTATGTGTACACGAAGTTCACTTTTTAGCGGATTAGATACTAATCTTGCATCTTCGGGAGTTGAAGCAAATAGCATGAAAGCCTATATCACAGATTTAATGCAGGAATCGGCTCAAACATTAACTCAACTTAATGGTGCTAATGGATACAAAGCAGAAAGTGTTGGCTCAAGAGGAATCATAGACTCACGACCTTTTCAAATTTTTGAAGGTTCAAACGAAATGCTTTACACCCAAATTTCTGAAATGATTCTGAAAATGATGATTCAGAAAAAAACTATGAATCTTATTGATTTCTTAAAAACCTACGATTTAACTCATAACTCAGCAACATATTTTAAAACTTTCTTAAACTTTAATATTGATAATAATTTGCCTCAACGAAAAATTGTTGATTTAGGAAGAATTATAAGCCGTGTAGTTGCCGCAAATCACGTTGTTGACCTTGGCGAAAAAGGATTTAATGCAGAATTAATTAGAGATAGCTTAGAAAATTTAAAACATGATGTTTCGAACTTAGTAAATTCATATAAGTTTCATTCAAATATATCGCCAGTTGAGGAGTATTTGGATAAAAGTTCTTGGTTGGAGTTTTGTGATTAAAATAAAACCAATAAGTTTTGAAAATAATTTGTTAAGTTTGGAGCATGTAATTGGTTTGTATTTGATTATATTTTTGAAAATGAGGAAATATAGCTTTAAAACTTATAACGAAAATTGCTTGTAGTTACAAACAACAGGGGAACAAATATAATTGTAATAATAGAACTCTATTATGGTATTGTAATTGAAACAACAACCAAATAATTAAACTCATTATATTTATTACATTTGTATTTGAAAGAATGAAAAATAAAAAATTAACATCTATAAAAAAATTTTACTTTTTAGAATATTTCGATATTCTTCTTAAAAGTCTTAAGTTTTCACCAGATGAAGATGTTGCTTTTTTTTACTTCATAGATTTAAAAGATAAAAATAAATTAGGAGAATCCAGATACAAAAAAATTAACCCAATAGTTGAAGAATTAAGCAGTTTACGAGTCTATCATTATAAATATACATTTTTAGAAGTTATTGAAGAGTCTAAATTTTTAAAACTTATTTGTAAAGAAAAAAAAAGTTACTATTTAACTGAACTTGGCACTAAATTATTGAATATAAGCATTAATGAGGGAATAGAAAAGTTTAATTATGAAATATTTCTTTTGATGGAAGAAAAATTACAGGGATTTTATTATTTAATAGAATCTTGTTACAAAACTAACCAATCAAAAAATGGATTACTGATTTTTCCTATATATTCACCACTAAAGTTAAATATGACTAAAAATGAAATAGTTAATAATAGTGATATTACCACATACTTAAATTCTTTACAAAAAAAAATAGAAGAGGATATAAAATTGCATTTGGGAAAAAAAATTGACTTAGACGTCGCAAATAATGATCTTAAAATTCGAATTGAAAAATCGGGATTAATAAATCAAGAAAAAAACAGTGATAGTATATATTTAAATTATAATAAAATCCTTAAAAGAATTAGAGATTTTTGGATAAATTATTTTTTAAAAGAAATTTATAAATTTGATTTAAGTTTAAGTTATTTTGAACTATGGGTTTATCGTGCAAAACAATTAGGTATTATTAATACTCACGAATTTTATCCAGGATTTAATGGAAAAATAGTTTACCCTATTTCATTAATTATGAAAGAAAAAGCTAGTACTGACTTCAAAAAATTATATACATATAATAATGGAAATAACCTTTATGCCCATATCCCTAAATGGAAAGAAAACCAACACAATTTTGTTGAAACATTATTTGAGTCGTACCACGATATCAAAGCAAAATCAAAAAGTTATTTTATTAATCTGGCTGACTTAAGAGATATGGTATGTTTTAAAATGAAGATTTCAGAAAGAACATTTACAGAATTTTTAAAAAAGGCATATTTACTCAATTTGAGAAATAATTTAAAAATTAAAATTTCGCTTGAAACTGATAAAATTCCTTTAGAAAAAAAAATGGAATATTTAAAACGGGAACCTGTTCTAATTGGAGGTAAATTAAAAAATATCATAGCTATTGAACTAAAAAAATAAAAACACAATGGAAAATCTAATTAATAAACTGACACAAAAACCAAGTGAAACTGTAAACTTATCAGAAAAAGGCAGATTCGAAATTTATAATCTAAGCGAAAATCCTTTTCCAAGAAATCCATTTGTGAATAAGACTTCAACAGAAGATAAGCTAAATGGTAATATTTTTGAAATAGCAATTAGAGAAAAGGAATTTACAAAAATTAAAAATTATTTTTTGAATGTACCACAATCAAACCCCGACCATTTTCGGCTTGGCTTTATAAATGACACCTCTTATATTGGGAGAGGCAATGGAAAATCTGCATTTTTAATCAATCTTTTAAAAAAAATCAATGAAAATTATTGCCTTGATTTATCTGAAAGTAAAAATAAATGCTTTGGCGTTTTTGCAGCACCTGAAGGTGGTGGTAATATTAAAACATTTGACAAATTTGTTGATTTAATTTTTGATTCTATAATTGAAAGTAATATAATAAATACTTCCCTTGCAATTATACGTTTAGATATTCTTATTAAAATGGGAAAACAAGCTTTGCTACAAAATTATTCCGAAGATAATTTAATAATGAATCTTAATTCAAGTAGTTGGTTTAGTGATAACAATATTGACTTATATGAATTAAATGAGGGGATAAAACGGAATGATTTTTTTAAAAATTTACCAAGTGATTTCCCAATATATAATAAACGAAGTCTTTTTTCTGAATTATCAAACCAAAACACTTTTTTAGATTATTATAAAAAAATAAGAAAGGATAACGAAAAAAATGATTTTATATTTACTCATTTAATTGAGTTGTTTCTTGTTGCAGGCTTTAACGGAGCTTATATATTGGTTGATGATTTTGAAAGAGTTGTAGAATTTCAAAGTGCAACACAAAAAAAAGATTTTTCAACTCAAATAAGAACAGTTCTTTTTGATGGTATTTATATAAATTCAAAAATCGGTTTTTACAATTTTCTTCTAGCACTTCATGCAGGTGTTCCAAGATTATTAGCTGAAGCATGGAGTGAATCTGGAATGGAAAATAGAGTTCCTTTAAATCCTCAAATAGAATCAAATAATTTAATTGCATTTGAGAAACTAAATGAAAAACATGCAATTATGTTGATTAAAAAATATTTAGAACATTATAGAATAAAAAAAACAACAAAAGAAGATGAATTACTACCATTTACTGATAAAAGTATAAAATTAATAGGTGAATTTTCTGAATATAATGCATCCAAAATTTTAACATTTGCTCATCAGGTTATTGATAAAGCTTCATCAGAAAAAATAGAATTAATTGACGATAAATATATAAGAAGTTATAAAAATGATAGTAAAGATTTTGTTATTGAAACAACACCAAAGAACATTACTACAACATCTACAATTGATTTAAAGAAAAAAGCTAAAGTTAAAAAGAAATGAAACATTGTTTGAATAAGGAACAAATTGATTTTTTTTTGAAATATTTTTTCAATAATAATAATGAAGATAATGATGTAGTATTGATTGTAGAAAATTCAAAACAATGGATTGATCAAATTTTTATTTTAAATTATCTTGTTACTCAAATAATTCAAAAGAAAATTAAAAAAGGAAATTTACCCAATAATTTTATTGAGAAATTATATTCTTTGAAAGATGTTGGAGATATAGTAATTGATGAAATTGATGTAAATTTTATTGAATTTATTTTTAATCACTTAAGTGTTTCGAATGAAATGATAGACAACTTAATATATTACAAAACGAAACAAATCAATTATGATTATAGTGGACAGATTCGTTATTGATACGGTTTCTCTTATAAATTATTTCAATATTTTATTTGATGAGGAAGAAAAGATTTCAAAGGAGGCAAGAAGAATAATTAATAGTGGATTTGATTTGTATTCTCCTATCAAATTGATTATTCCAAGCACTGTTTTTATAGAATTGCACACAAAATTCATTAAAGATGAAGAGTTTGCAAGAAAAATCTATTATGAAGTTATTTTTAAAATAAAAGAATCCCGTGATATAGAAATAAAACCACTTGAAAAAGAAGTTTTAGAAGAGTTTATTAAAATTGATGATAGTATTGTTTCACTTGAACATAATGATAAGTTAATTCTATCAGCTGCAATCCAGTTAAAATGTTCATTAATAACTATTGACCCTAAAATAATTTCTTATGTAAATAAGACAAAGGTTATTCCTAGTGTTATTCAATAGAATTAAGAAGACATTCAAAAGCGATTCCCTCATTAAGGTTACCATCTGCATTGCAAAATTCTCAACAGAAAATAACCATTTTTTCTAATCAAGTAGATATTTTTTAATAATTTAATATTTGCGTTTCCTATTTTTTAAAATGCAATTAACCACTTAATAAATATTTCACACAAAACAATTAAAATCCTACATTTGCACAAACATTAAAATTATGCAAATTAAAATAGTTAATCGCTCAAAACACTCAAACCCTGAATACAGTACAGAATTTTCGGCAGGAATGGACTTGAGAGCAAATCTCGAAACTCCAATTTTACTTAAACCATTAGAACGAAAAATGATTCCTACCGGTTTATTTATCGAACTACCAAAAGGTTATGAAGCACAAATTCGTCCACGAAGCGGATTGGCAATTAAAAAAGGAATTTCAGTTTTAAATTCACCAGGAACTATTGATGCCGACTACAGAGGCGAAATAAATGTGATTATAATAAATCTTTCAAATGAAGAATTTATAGTTAACGATGGCGAAAGAATTTGCCAAATGGTAATTGCAAAACACGAATCTGTGGTTTGGCAACAAGTTGAAGTATTGCAAGATACAGTACGAGGCGCAGGAGGATTTGGACACACTGGAACGAAATAAGAAAAAGAACCAAGACCCAAAATCCAAGCCCCAAATTCAAAGAAATTAGGATATTAGCTGACTTTATTAACCTTGTAAACATTTCAATAACAACAAACTATAAACTACAAACATCAAACAAAAAATGAAAATAATAATCCCAATGGCTGGTATGGGCAAACGAATGAGACCCCACACACTTACAATTCCGAAACCATTAATTCCGGTTGCCGGAAAGCCAATGGTTCACCGTTTGGTTGAAGAAATTTCAAAAGTTTCTGCCGAAAAAATTGATGAAATTGCATTTATAGTTGGTCATTTCGGTAGCGAAGTCGAAAAATCGTTATTAAAAATTGCTCAAGACCTTGGTGCAAAAGGCTCAATTTATTATCAAGACGAACCTCTAGGAACTGCTCACGCAGTGTATTGTGCTGCTCCGAGTTTAACCGGAAAAACAATAATTGCTTTTGCCGATACATTGTTCGATTCGGATATTAAAATTGACGATAATCAGGAAGCAGTTATTTGTGTTCAAAAGGTTAAAAATCCTGAAGCTTTTGGAGTTGTAAAAACCAATGAAAGTGGCTTAATTACTGACTTTATCGAAAAGCCAAAAACTTTTGTTTCAGACATGGCAATAATCGGAATTTATTACTTCAAAGATGGCTTAAATTTAAAATCCGAACTCGAATATTTATTGAAAAACAACATTCAGGTAAATGGCGAATTTCAACTTACCGATGCTCTGGAAAACATGAAAAACAAGGGAGTTAAGTTTTACCCGGGAGTTGTAAAAGAATGGCTCGATTGCGGAAATAAAGACTCAACAGTTTATACAAATGGTCGAATTCTGGACTTAAAACGAAACGAAAAGCTAATATCTGATTCGTTAATTAAAGTTAACTCTGTAATAATTGAACCATGTTTTATTGGCGAAAATGTTAATATTGTAAATTCTGTTATCGGACCTTATGTTTCGATAGGGAACAATACTAAAATAAATAATTCGTTGATAAGCAACAGCATAATTCAAAACAATACACAATTAGAAAATGTTACTGCAAATAACTCAATGATAGGCAATTTTGTAAATATTAAAAACAATGTTCAGGAGCTTAATGTTGGCGATTATAATACTTTAATGATTAATTGTTAATGATTAACTATTTAGGATTACACTGCGTAGCAACCTCAAACTTGAAACTTCAAACCTCAAACATGAAACTACAAACAAGTTAACAATGAAAATAAGCTTTTTAATATTTCTACTTTTCATAATATCGGCAAATTCATTTTCGCAGAAAAAGATTAAATTGACTGAAAATGAACTCAATGAGTTTAATTCTATGTTTTTTGATGCAAATAAGCAAAAAATGCTTGGCAACTTTGACTTGGCAGAAAAATTATTAAAAAAATGTATTGATATTTATCCCCTAAGTGCTGATAGTTATTACGAACTTGCAAATATTTACTTTTATAGCGATAAACTTGATTTAGCATTTATAAGTGCAAAAAAAGCTGTTGATATAAATGAAGAAAACTATTGGTACAGATTATTTCTTGCAAACCTTTATCAGAAAAAGGGCGAATTTGCTAAAGCAGCCGACGAAGTAAAAACTATTATCAAGCAAACCCCCGACGATATTGACTTATACAAAGATTTATCTCTGCTTTACAGTGCTGCAGGAGATTCAAAAAATGCAATAAATGTACTTAATCAACTTGAGAAAAAAATTGGAATTAACGAAGATGCATCGCTCGAAAAAGAAAGAATTTATATTAATAGAGGAGAATACGAAAAAGCTTTAAACGAACTTCAAAAACTTAACGAAGCATTTCCGTCTGAGCCAAGATATTTGGGTTTACTTGCCGAATTATATATGGGTTTAAAACAATTCGACAAAGCAGAGCAAATTTTCTCTAAAATTAATGAAATTGACCCTGCTAACGGAATCAATCACTTATCAATGGCAGATTTCTATCGCATGAAGGGCGACAACGACAAATCTTATGAAGAACTAAAATTAGCTTTTCAAAGTACTGATGTAAGCGTCGATTTAAAAGTTCAAATGTTGGTTTCTTTTTTCTCGGTTTCATCAGTTACAACAGAGTTAAATACACAAGCTTACACATTATTACATCTTTTACTTCAAACTCATTCAGAAGATGTTAAAGCACATACAATTTATGCCGATTATCTTAACCGCGACAAACGTTATTCTGAAGCAAGAGACGAATTCCGATTTGTTCTGAAAACAGAAAAAAGCAAATACATGATTTGGGAACAATTGCTTTATATTGATTTAGAAATGCGTGATTTTACTTCACTTTACAACGAATGTACAGAAGTAATTGAACTTTTTCCAACTCAGCCATTACCATATTTGTTTAAAGGAATTGCCACAAACGAAATGAAAAAATATCAAGAAACAATTGATATTATTAGCCCTGCTATTGATTTAACTGACGAAAAAAGCATCAAAACCCAGATGTTTACCTACATTGCCGAAGCATACAACAAACTGAAAAACAATCAAAAATCTGACGAGTACAACGATAAAATATTAGAGCTTGATTCAAATAATGTAATGGTTTTAAATAATTATAGTTATTATCTTTCTGTGCGTGGCGAAAATCTAGATAAAGCCGAAAAAATGGGAAAAAAAGCCATTGAACTTGACCCTGAAAATTACACTTATCTTGATACTTATGCATGGGCATTGTTTAAAAACAACAAATTAACAGAAGCAAAAGAAATAATTGAAAAAGCTATGCTGTTGGGTGGCGATAAAAATGCAGTTATAATCGAACATTATGGCGATATTTTATTCAAATCGGGCGACGCAAACAATGCAATTTTACAATGGGAAAAAGCACTTGAAAAAGGCAAAGGTTCAGAATTGCTTGAACAAAAATTAAAAGAGAAAAAATTAATTGAATAATTCCCGAATGAACTATAATATATCTCGTTTTGCATTATTTCTTATAACAATCTTCCTTCTATCGTCTTGCTGGACTTCAAAAAACATTACAACAGAACCAACTCCAGTTTCTCCAGCAGTTTATTTTCTTGACTCTGTTAAAAGTAATTATTTAGATTTCAATACACTATCTATTAAATACAATTCAAAATTTGAATCTGAAAAGAAAAATCTTTCATTTTCAGGACAAATCAGAATAAAACACGATAGCATTATTTGGATTTCTGTTTCACCAGCAATGGGAATTGAGGCTATGAGACTTGTTTTTACTCCTGATAGTGTAATGCTTCTCAATAGAATCGACAACAGCTATTTAACAGATTCTTACGACATTGTAACAAAATACACACAAACTGAAATAAATTTTAAATTCTTACAATCATTGTTTTTAAACGAACTAATTCCTTATAAGTATAATGCTGATGTAAAAGTGTTGGACAATTACATTGTAAATTCTGATTCATCGCATATAATTCTGACAAATAACAATTCCAACATCAACGATTCGCTAAATAAAACGATTGTTCACATTATTTCGATTCTGAAAGACATTAAAAAAGTTGATAATATTTCAACTTACGACAATGCCTCAAACAGAAATATTAAAATTAATTATTCCGAATTCGAGAATGAAGAAGGAAAACAATTCCCGACAAATATTAATTTAGTTTTAAAAAACAAAGCCGATTTTATTAATCTTTCAATAAAATATAGTAAAATTACAAACGATAAAAACTTGAATTTTCCATTTAATATACCACGAAAATTTGAAAGAATAAATTATTGAAGAATTTAACGATTTAGAAATTTAGAAATTAGAGATTTAGGATTTGTACATTGGAACTATTCTGCGTAGCAACTTCAAACTCCTGCACTGAGGGAACTCGAAGTGTCAAACCTGAAACCTCAAACAATATTTAACAATGAACTCCAAACTTTCTGTTAATGAGAACCTTCTTTTATAACATCGTTTTTTTTTGTTTTATTTTCTTGCTCACAGCCAGCACTTTTGCACAGAGTAAAAAGGATTTAGAGAAAAAAAGACATCAAAATCAAAAAGATATTGAATATACCAATAAATTACTCAACGAGACCAAGAAAAATGCTGAATCGTCTTACAATAATCTTTTAATATTAAATCAAAAAATTACTCTCCGCCAAGATATCATTTATGGCATTAC
This sequence comes from Bacteroidetes bacterium GWA2_31_9, assembly GCA_001768975.1. Taxonomy (GTDB): domain Bacteria; phylum Bacteroidota; class Bacteroidia; order Bacteroidales; family GWF2-33-38; genus GWA2-31-9. The sequence goes on from MEND01000133.1 coordinate 35,085, forward strand.
TGCTGAAATAAAGCTTCTTGATAGCAAAATTGATGATAACCGCATGGTTATTAATTCGCTAGAGGCTGATATGAAAAAGCTAAAGGAGCAATATGCAAAAATGATAATTCATGCATACAAGCACCGTAATTCTTTCGATAATTTAATGTTTATTCTAGCTGCCGATAATTTTAATCAGGCTTACAAACGCTTAAAATACCTACAACAATATTCTGAATATCGCAAAAAACAAGCAGAACTTATAAATAAAACTCAAACTGTTCTTAAATCAAAAATATCAGAACTAGAAGTTAAAAGGAGCGAAAAAGAAAATCTTTTAAAATCAAAGCAAGAAGAAAACATTATGCTTTCGCTTGAAAAATCAGAACAAGATAAAATTGTTACTTCGTTGAAAAACAAAGAATCAGAATTGAAAAAACAATTAGCCGAACAATACGAAACCTCAAAAAAACTTCAAAAAGAAATTGAACGAATAATTGCCGAAGAAGCCCGAAAAGCTGCCGAAAGAGCTAAAACAAAAACAACAACCAAAGCTAATGCAACAAGTTCATTTGATTTAACTCCCGAAGAAAAACTCATTTCAGATAAGTTTGATTCAAACAAAGGGCTTTTACCTTGGCCAACCGAACGAGGAATCATTACAGGGCTTTTCGGTGAACATCCTCATCCAGTATTAAGTAATATTACAATTTCAAATAATGGAATAGATATTTCAACAACTGCTGGTGCTGAAGCCAGAGTTATTTTCGATGGTGAAGTTAGTAAGGTTGTAACAATTCCAGGTGCGAATAAAGCAATTCTTATAAGACATGGAATTTTTTTCACTCTATATTCAAATTTATCAGCCGTTTCCGTGAAATCAGGCGACCATGTTACAACAAAACAATCAATTGGTAAAATTGAAACAGAAGGAAATAAAACCACTTTGCATTTCGAAATTTGGCAAGAAAGTAATAAGTTAAATCCTGCAATTTGGCTAACTAAAAAGCAATAAATTGAGGTTTGAGGTTGTTTGCGTTTAGGAAATTTATTAATCCATTTATTTTTAAAAGTTGCAGGAAATATGAGTTTATGATTTATTCTTAATTAATTGTATTTTTGTAATAATTAGTTTAATAATATACTCTCGAAAATGGTTAATGAAAATACTGATATTAACATTAATAAAGTTGTAAATCACTGGATACAAACATCTGATGAAGATTTTATTGCTATGCAAAGCCTTTATAAGTCAAAAGTTTATCATTGGTCTTTATTTCTTGGTCATATCACCATTGAAAAATTATTGAAAGCGTTATATGTTAAAACCAATTTAAAACATGCAATATTCACTCATAATTTATTTCGATTGGCGGAATTATGTAGTTTAGAAATATCTGAAGATATTGCAGATGATTTGACCACAATAACAACTTTTAATATTAATGCACGTTACGATGATTATAAAAAGGAATTCTATCAAAAATGCTCAAAAGAATATACTGAAAATTGGATTCAAAAAATTAAAGAAATAAGAAAATGGCTAAAGCAGAAATTATAGATATTGTAACCAAATATACAAAACTTGCTAAGCTAAATAATAACTTGCAAAAGGTTTTTCTTTTTGGGTCATATGCAAAAGGAACAAACAGAGAAGAAAGCGATATTGACATAGCTTTAGTATTTACTGACTTAAAAGACCCTATTGACATGCAAATTCAATTAATGAAACTAAGTCGCAAAATAGATAGTCGAATCGAACCTCATCCATACCGTCAAATAGATTTCAATTTTTCTAACCCTGTTGTAAGTGAAATTCTTACTTATGGTATTGAAATAAATATTTGAAATTAATTTTATTTCTAATAATGCTAAAGTTTGAAATATTTTTAAAATATCGCTTTTCAATAATTTGGGCAATTATAATTCTTATTTTAAGCGGATTATCTGGTGATACTGTCAATAAAATATCATTTATAAATATTCCGCATTTCGATAAAATTGTTCATGCAGGAATTTACTTTATTTTGTGCTCAATAATTATTTACGAATCAGGTTTTTTTAAATCAAAATATAGTTTTTCAACATTATTTACAATTTTATTAATTTCCATATCTTACGGTATTCTAATGGAAATCATGCAAGAATATGTTTTTATAAAACGCTCAAACGATTTATTTGATATAATAGCAAACTCAACTGGTGCTGTTTTTTCTATATTTGCATTTGTAATTTATAAGAAGAAGATAGATGTTAGAAAGTAAAAGATAGAATAAACACTTAACATAAAACTTAAAGCAAAAAAAATAACTAACAAAAAGAACAATAGAACATTAGAATAACTAATTTTTGAACTTCAAATCACAAACTTCTAACTTCTTCTTGCTCAAACCTCCTCAATATGAACAATATAAAAATGGTTGACCTTAAAGGTCAGTACGAACGAATCAAAAACGAAGTTGACAATGCAATAAAAAACGTAATTGATACAACTGCATTTATCAATGGTGGTGATGTTCAATTATTTCAAAGAAATCTTGAAAAGTATTTGAATGTTAAGCATGTAATTCCTTGTGCAAATGGAACCGATGCTCTTCAAATTGCATTAGCAGCCTTGGATTTAAAACCCGGCGACGAAATAATTACTGTTAGTTTTACTTTTGTTGCAACAGTTGAGGTAATTTCTCTATTGGGTTTAAAACCAATTTTTGTTGATGTAAATAAAAACGATTTCAACCTCAATATCGATTTGCTCGAAAAGGCAATTACGCCCAAAACAAAGGCAATTATACCAGTTCATTTGTTTGGTCAATGTGCCGATATGGAAAAAATAATGAATATTGCAAAAAAACATAAACTATATGTTATTGAAGATACTGCACAGGCTTTAGGTGCCGACTATACATTCAGTAATGACGAAGTAAAAAAAGCAGGAACAATTGGAGATATAGGAACAACATCATTTTTTCCCTCAAAAAACCTTGGCTGTTTTGGCGATGGCGGTGCAATTTTCACAAACGATGATAACATTGCAGAAGCTATCAGAATTTATGCTAATCATGGAATGAAGGTAAGATATTATCATCAAACAATTGGTGTAAATTCAAGATTAGATACAATTCAGGCTGCTGTGTTAAATGTAAAATTGAACTATCTTAATGATTATAATGTTGCACGTCAGAAAGTTGCGAACCATTATAACACCGAATTAAAAAATGTTGATTTTCTTGAAACTCCCGGCTTTGCTCCAAATTCGAATCATATTTTTCACCAATACACATTAAGAACAAAAAATATAAACAGGGACAATCTTCAAAAATACTTGCAAGAAAAAGGAATTCCAGCAATGATATATTATCCTGTTCCACTTCATTTACAGGAAGCATATAAATATTTGGGATTTAAAGCAGGTGATTTTCCTGTTACTGAAGAACTTTGCAAACGAGTAATCTCATTACCAATGCATACAGAATTAACTTCAGAGCAATTGTTTTTTATTACAGATACGTTGAAAGGATATAAAGAATAAGTTAATTTTTTGCTTTATTTTTAGGTCTATTCTCTTTATCTGTCCATTTAAGAAGAATTCTTCCAATATTTGTAGAATGCTGACTAATTTGCTTGAACATATCAAGTAGTTCAAGATGTGTTTTACTGCTTGTAACTGTCGCATCTACTTGATTCATCAATCTTATGTAGTGATTGCGTTCTAGTTCTAAATTTATTTCATTATATGATTTTAATTTTTTCTTTAATGTTTCGGCTTGTGCCAAATTAACGTTTTGGAAAACTTCAAAAGCTCTGTTAAATTGCTTAATAATCATAGAATGATAAGTAATTATTTCATTTTTTCCTTCCTCAGAGAAATCAAATTTTGCAGAATTCCAGCTTTTAGCTTTATTCATCAAATTAGTAGAAATAATATCTGCAATTTGTTCCAATTCTTTTACAGTAAACATTATTTGAAATGCTTCATCAACACGTTCTTTTTCAATTTTTTCCTTCGAAATCTGAATCAAATATGCATTAATTTTGTCTCTTAAAAAGTTAACTTCCTTTTCTTTATTTTCAATAGTAAAAAGTGCATCAATTTTTCTTTCGGTAAAAGGAACAATAATATCTTTAAGCATATCCTTTACAATATTTCCCATTCTTAATGTTTCCTGCTTTGCAAGATTTAACGCCAGAGCTGGTGTGTCAAGCATACTATTGTCGAGATATAATAGAGTACAAGGCTCTGCATCTTCAGGTTTGATTCTTTTTTCTGGAATTATACGATTAATAAACTTTGCAAAAAGATTTACAAATGGTAAAAACATTAATGTCATTAAAATATTAAAAATTGTATGTGCATTAGCCAATTGTCGAGGAACAATTTGCGAAAGCTGATTAGATGTTGCATTTGTTGTATCGGGCGAAAACCATTCTGCGAGTTTTGCAAAATAAGGAATCCACCATGCAAAAAGTAATACTCCAAGAATTTTAAATAAAGTGTGAGCAATTGCAACTTTTTTAGCTTCGGTGTTTGTGTTAATACTTGCAATTAGTGCTGTGATTGCAGTTCCAATATTTGAACCAAGTATAAGTGGTATTCCTGTCTCAAGATTTATAAAACCCTGCATCGAAAGTATTATAACGATTCCAATAAATGCTCCACTACTTTGAATTAAAGCAGTAGCTAGTGTGCCGGCTAAAATTCCAAGCAAAGGATTATCAAGTTTTACCAAAGAATCAATAAAAGGTTCGTAACTTCTCAGTGGTTCCATTGCTTCTGACATTACATACATTCCATAGAATATAATTCCA
>MEND01000133.1:40005-40162 GCA_001768975.1 Bacteroidetes bacterium GWA2_31_9
CAATATCAGCACCTAAAATAATACCAAGCGATTGCGAGAATTTTAATAATCCAGATTGAACAAAGCTGATTAGCATTACTGTAGTTGCACTACTACTTTGAACAACTACGGTTACAAAAACCCCAACCCCAACAGCTATTATTCTGTTGTTTGTGAG
>MEND01000133.1:40180-45804 GCA_001768975.1 Bacteroidetes bacterium GWA2_31_9
GATTTACGGGCATAAACCTGAAAAATTCTGAAATTTTCTGCATTCCCCGATTTTATTGTAGCTGCAACCTGATACATTCCCGGTTTTGAACCTAATTTAATGTCAGTTGAGGCAATTCCTAAAGTATCGGTATAAACAATAATTGCTTTGATTTGAAAATTTTCTGCGCCATTTGGCTTAGTTAGCAAGCTGAATTTTACTGGATAATTTCTAACAGGATTGTTTGAATTATCGGTTACAATAACTTTAAGTGGACGGTCAAGAGAATTGTCGATATTTGCAGATTGCTGGTCGCCAGATTCTTTGTTCGATTTACTTATTGAATGTTTTTCAACCTTATGGTTTAAAATATCGGTAGAAAATGAAGATAACGAGTAAAATATTAAGAATAAAAAAATTAATGATTTAGATAGAAAGCTCTGCATTATCTTTTTTTTACAAATTAAATGAATGTTTTTGATTTTTAAATCTTTTTTTAAGGATTTAGGAAGGTTCTCGCATGGTTCTCGGTTTTTCGGAAGTCTCGTAAAGATTTGTTTCACAGATTTTTTCTTAAAATAACCTATGGTTGTTGCTAATCTGTGTAAATTCCCTAAAGTAAATTTGAGACAAGTAAATGGCTCGAAGTTGATAGAAATTATATCATAATTTAACATTCACTTATGGTGGAGGGCTTGGAAATTCAATATCTGACTTTCAAAAATTGGAAATGGAAATAACATCTATGGATGATGCAGGAACATTTCAATACCTTGATACAAAATTTGATGCTTTAGCTACTAGCGGAACATTAGATTTGTCAGAAGAAAACACTCCATATATTGATATTGCAAGCGAAGGCGAATGGCATATTGATGCCAATGCAGAGCCAACAAGTATTAAGTATAACCTCAAATTTTACACAACAAACTTTAGTGGACTGGAAGATAATAAATTTTCTATTGTCAAGCGTCCTACATGCTCATCAGATGCTACCGACTGGTCTTGTGCTTCTTGCGGACTCTCTGCTGATGCCGCCGATGGTATCAATGCAAATGATGGTTCAGGATTTTTCAGGCAAAGTAATTATGACTGAAACATTATCGGCAGAAACAACAACAAAACAAGTTGACTTCAGCACACTTCCAAAAGGAATTTATGCTGTGAAAGTTGAGGTTGGCGATGTTGTGAAGGTGAGCCGGATTGTGGTTCAGTAAACATTATTACATTATATAATTTTTTAAAAAATGCACTTCAGTCGAGGTGCTTTTTTTTTGTTAATAAATAATTTATTGAAATACATGTTTTAGTTTTACAATAAACTATAAGCAAATAGTAATATGTTAATTTGAAGTGAAAATTTCTACGTAAAAATACTTACATACACTTTCGGTATTTTTACTCATATTTGTGTTGTAGTCTTGATTAACTTTACGATAAATATTATTTACTTTACATTATATATTTTTATTTAATAAAAAAAATGAATGAAGACAATAAATTTAGGATAAAACACATAGAAAAAGGTAATGGTGAACCTTCAGAAATATATACTAAAGAAGGGAAAAAAATAGATATTCCTATTGAAGGAAGCCTTGGTTTATTAGCTCTTGGAGCTAAAGGTTTGATTGCATGGAGGGAAAAAAGAGATTCAGTTAAAAATAATAATAATTAGGTGAGTAATAAACCAAAAAAGAGAAAAATATTATTGATTGGCTGGGATTCTGCTGACTGGAAAATTATTAATCCATTGTTAGATTCAGGACAAATGCCAGCATTAGAATCTCTGGTAAATAGCGGAGTAATTGGTAATTTGGCAACATTAGAACCTGCTTATTCCCCAATGTTGTGGACAACAATTGCTACTGGGAAATTGCCTGATAAGCATGGAGTATTAGGATTTACAGAGCCAATCCCAAATGAAGTTGGTATCAGACCAATTTCCTCCCTTTCGAGAAAAACAAAGGCAATATGGAATATACTAATGCAAAACGGCTATAATGTAAATACCGTTGGTTGGTGGCCCAGTCACCCTGTCGAGCAGTTGAACGGAATTTGCATATCTGATTTATATAAAGACTCACATGCTGCTTTTGGAGAAAAGTGGGAAATGCTTGAAGATACTGTTCATCCGAAAGAATTACAAGACATGTTTGCCAAACTGAGAGTGCATCCAGATGAACTTACTCAGGCACATATATTACCATTTGTTCCAAATGCAGCTAAAATTAATCAGGATCTTGACAAACGACTATATTCTCTAGCAAAAAATGTGGCAGAATGTTCGTCTTTACATGCTGCAACAACCTGGATTATGGAAAACAAAGATTGGGATTTTTTGGCTGTTTATAAAGTCGCAATCGATCACTTGTGTCATACCTTTATGAATTATCATCCTCCTAAGATGGATCATATTGCAACAAAAGAATATGAAATATACAACAACGTAATAAACGGAATTTACATTTACCACGACATGATGCTTGACAGATTGCTGGAATTAGCAGGTAAAGACACAACCGTTATATTACTATCAGATCATGGCTTTCACTCCGATCATTTAAGACCAAAACTATTACCAATGGAGCCTGCTTCTCCGGCATTACAGCACAGGAAATATGGTGTTATTTGCGTGAAAGGTCCTGGTATTAAAAAAGATGAACGGGTTTATGGAGCATCTTTGTTGGCAATAACTCCAACAATACTAACAATGTGTGGATTACCTGTAGGAGAGGATATGGATGGAGTTCCTTTAATAGATATTTTTGAAGAAAAAGTTGAAATAACTAAAATCCCAAGTTGGGAAAATATTGACGGTGATTGTGGAATGCATGACCAAAAAACGGTACAGAACCCTTTTGATTCTCAGGAGGCAGTTCAACGCTTAGTTGACCTTGGATATATAGAAGAACCCAATGAAGATATGCAAAAAACGGTTGAATATACCGTTCAAGAAGCACAATACAATCTTGCAAGAGTATATATTGGCTCAGGAAGACAGCAGAAAGCAATCCCTATTCTGTTGAAACTATACAATGAAAAAAAGGACGATGTCAGGTTTGTACTAAATTTAATTAGTTGTTACAATCTTAATGGTCAACTTGAAGAGAGTTCTTACTATTTGAATGAATTCAGACAACTTCAATTTGAAAAACGAGATTTGATTTCAAAAAGGAGCGATTTGATTAAAAAGTTAACTTCAAAAAAAGTTGATCCTTCAAAAAGAGGCAAAGTTTATTTCAAACTAAAGGAAATACATACTACTTTATCAAATTTAGCTAATATTGATATGGTAGAGGCAGATATCTTATTTAAACAAGGCGAATTTCAAAAAGCATTAAAAAAATACGAACAGCTTGAATCATCATTGCCAACCAGTCAACAATTAATCATTCAAAAAGGAAATGCCTTAATGAAACTAGGTAATTTCGATGAGGCTATTGTTCAGTTTAATAATGTACTTAATCTCAATCCAGATAGCAATGTAGCATACCATGGACTATCAATTTGTTATTATAAACAAGAACTATTTGAAGAATCAGTAGAAGCTGCATTAGTGTCAATAGGTTTAGTCTATTACAACTCTGTGGTACATTTTCAATTGGCAAAATCACTATTCTCTTTGAAGCTGTACAAAGAAGCTTCAGAAGCCTGCGAGGTCAGCCTTTCTATGTCTCCCAAATTTGGAATGGCTAGAAATCTACTTATAGATATCTATGAAAATTATCTGAATGACAACGAAAAAGCCCTAATACATAAACAATTTTTTTCTAAAGAAGTAGATGAAAAAGTAGCAGAAAATAATAAAACTGAATTTTCGATAGAAAGCTTTGGTCAACATGATATTATACGAAATTTGACTCAAGACGATGAAACTATTTTTGTCGTATCTGGACTTCCTCGCTCAGGAACATCAATGATTATGCAAATGCTTGCAAATGGAGGTCTTGAAACATTTACAGATTCTGTAAGAAAAGCAGATGAAAGCAACCCAAAGGGATATTATGAACATGAAGCTGTTAAAAGGCTAGCAAGAGATAATTCATGGGTTCATTTAGCAAAAGGAAAATCAGTAAAAATCATTTCCCATTTATTGCCTTTCTTACCAATGAATTATAAATATAAAATAATCTTTGTTTTAAGAGATATTGATGAGGTCGTTATGTCTCAACAAAAGATGTTAGTAAGTCTTGGCAAATCAAAAGAAATGGTTTATCCTGTCGGGCTAAAAGAAACATATCAGCAGGATCTTAGAGCTGTTCATAAATGGATTTCAGAAACACATAATGCAGAGATGATTTTTGTTAACTTTGCAGATACAATAACTACACCATTAAAACAAGCACAGAAGATTAATCTTTTTTTAAAGAATAGATTAGAAATTCGCCAGATGGTAACTAGTGTAAGAGAAGAATTATATAGAACTAAAAATGAAAATAATGTAATAACCTAAAATGTATGATTATGAAGAAAAAAATTACTTTAAATCTTAAAGAAAAGCTAAGAGCATATTCTGCTTCAGCTGTAGCAGTCCTCGCCGTAGGGCATGTTGCCGAGGCTCAAATTGTTTATACAGATGTAGCCGATCAGAGTGGAACTTCCCAAACTTATTCCATTGATTTTGACAATAATGCTGTAACAGACCTTATTATCAAATTTGGACCTCAATCTGGTGTTGCGAGTAGTGATATCAGAGCAGATGCTGCTCCAGGTAAGATACTTGGTGTTGATGCTTTATTTGGTATGTCATGGAATTTTTATGGATTTGCGTTGAATTCTGGTGCTGCTATAGGTTCTGCTCAGAATTTTAATGTTTCAAATGCTCAGGTTCTTGTTTATTCCAGTCAGGGGCAATGGGCGAATGCAAATAATAAGTATCTTGGAGTTAAATTCTCCATTGGTGCAAATACCCACTATGGCTGGATAAGAATGTCAGTTTCTGGAACGAATAATTTCAATTCTACTTTGTTTGATTTTGCGTATGAAGCAACTCCCAATACTCAAATTCTGGCTGGTGCTATGCCTGCTTCTTGTACAGATCCGACTGTCCCTACATTATCTGCAGGGCCAGGTTCAATATGTCCTGCTGGATCATCTACATTAACAATTACTGGAACGCTTAACGATGCAACAGCGTGGCATGTTTATACAAGCAGTTGTGGTGGAACAAGCATTGGCACTACGGCAGGCTCAAGTTTTGTTGTCTCACCTAGTTCAACAACTACATATTATGTGAGAGGAGAAGGAGGATGTGTAACGCCTGGATCATGTAGTGCCGCTAGTGTTACAGTCGCAGCTCCATCGTTGACCGCAGCTTCACAAACAAATATAGCTTGTAACGGAGGCTCGACCGGAGCCGCTTCAGTAAATGCTGCCACAGGTGGAGCAGGAGGATATACTTATAACTGGACTCCCGGTAATCCAGCTGGAGATGGAACAACATCTGTTTCTGGATTAACAGCAGGAACATGGACATGTGAAGTAACAGATGCAAATAGTTGTACTACGTCACAGAACTTTACAGTTACAGAGCCAACAGCACTAAGCTTAACCCCATCTTCACAAACAAATATAGCTTGTAACGGAGGTTCAACAGGAGCAGCCTCAGTAAGTGCAGCCACAGGCGGAGCAGGAGGTTACACATA
>MEND01000134.1 GCA_001768975.1 Bacteroidetes bacterium GWA2_31_9
AATAGAAAATATTTCAATGAACTTATATTTTATGGGACTATTGCTGCTTAAAAATTTAACGAACTATTGTATTAATGACACATCAATAATTACTGTTAAAGCACCTGTTTATGCTCATGATTGGGGGTCTCATACTATCATGTTTTACTACAAATTAAATACTGACACACTTAGTGACTATGGTAAACTTGAAGTTTCAGCAGATAATGGAATGACTTTTATTAATGTTTTGACACAATGGAATGACTACGGTTTTTGGTGGAATGGTGATATACATGAAAATTTCACAGGCAATACAAACGATTGGAATTGGTTTTCAATATGTATTAGTAGTTTGTTAGACTCATTCCCTACTGCAGACACCATTCTGTATAGATTTACTTTTATTAGTGACGGAAACCAAACAAATAAAGATGGTTGGATAATAGATGACTTGGTTGTACAGGATGTAACTGAAAATATTGATGAAATTAACATGAATTTAGGAAGCATTTGTTATCCAAACCCCGTGTCGGATTATTTGACCATTGAGTATAAATCATATAAAAACAATAAATTCAAACTTGAACTTTATGAAGGGAATGGGAAATTTATTAATGTTAATATTTTCGACAGTCGTTTGATTAATATTGATTTAACTGAGTATATAAGCGGGGTGTATTTTTACAAAATAATTGATGAGAAGAATAAATATCAAACATATAATAAGTTCATAATCAATAAATAACATTTGCTAATCAAGTAGATGGCTGACAATCAAATAACCGCCAGTACACCTCTCACACCACTGTACTTTGTTTATTTATAAAACATTTTATAATCAAATACAATTGAGCTATTATTTTTATATTTGCCTTTTAAATGTGACACTAAAACAGGAAAACACCAAATATTGACTTTATATGCTACAAAATCAAGATTACACCAACCAATTCAAAATAAATTTGAACCCATCTCCAATGAAATAGACTCTATTGGAAAGAAAATAGTTGATTCTGTTTTTACAGTTCATAAAAATTTAGGGCTAGGTTTATTTGAGAAAGTATATGAAGTTTACTGTTGTAGAAGATAGAAGTTTATGGCTAAATTGTTCTATTGTTCTAATGTTCTATTGTTCTATTGTTCTATTGTTCTATTGTTCTAATGTTCTATTGTTCTATTGTTCAAATGTTCTATTGTTCAAATGTTCAAATGTTCAAATGTTCAAATGTTCTAATGTTCAAATGTTTGATGTGGTCAAGAGAAATTAAAAGTTAGTAAAACTTTGTGTTTTAGTGTTTTGGTGGCAAAATTTACAGATAAGTGTTTTAGTGGAAAAAAATGAAGAAAATGGCAAAAGAAGCAGGTAAAGATTTAACTTTTTTAGAGCATCTTGATATTTTTCGCAAACACCTTATGCGTTCTGCATTTGCAATTGTATTTTTTGCTGTTATAGCTTTTATTTTCAAGGAGTTTATTTTTGATAATATAATTTTTGCACCCCGCGAACCTTGGTTTCCTACAAATCGTTTTTTTTGTTACTTGGGCAAACTATTGGATATGAATTCAATGTGTATTAATCAAACAAAATTTACTTTAATGAATGTTGAGCTAGGTGGACAATTTAGCACTCATTTAATGGTTTCAATTATTTCTGGAGTTATTATTTCTTTTCCGTTTATATTATGGCAATTTTGGTTGTTTATTAAACCAGCACTTAAAGAAAATGAAATCAGATATTCAAGAGGTGTTATTTACTTTGCTTCAGTTTTATTTTTTATGGGCGTACTTTTTGGATATTATCTGATTATTCCATTAACTATTGAATTTTTTGGTTCATATTATATTAGTGGTGAAGTAATTAATCAAATCAATATTTCATCATTTATTTCGTCAGTAACAACAGTTTCGTTATGGTCGGGAATTGTTTTTGAACTTCCTATTGTAGTATATTTTCTCTCTAAAATTGGTCTGATTACTCCAAGTTTTCTTAAAAAGTATAGAAAACATGCTATAGTCGTATTATTTATTATTGCTGCAGTTATTACACCTCCCGATGTTTTTAGCCAACTATTAGTTGTAGGTCCATTAATTTTACTTTATGAGTTTAGTATAATAATATCTAAGCGAGTAATGAAAAATAAAGCCCTCAAAAATTAAGTAATTAAAATTTTTTAATTGTCATTGATAATTAAATTGTTACCTTTGTACAGAAATTTGGTAATAAAAGTAGAACACACTAGTAAGCATTTCTTTTTTTTGTACACTCCATTAAGAAGTCAATCTTTCTAAAATTCACTGGTTAAGCTAAATAAAAATGAAATAAAATACTTGCATGATGCATGTGTTTATTTCGAGATATTAATTAACATTCATTTAATGGAAAACACAAGAACACAAAGAAATAATAAAAGAACATTTCAACACCACCCACAACGACCAATCAAAAACAGACCTTCCGGTCAAAGCAAAAAAGGAATCTCAAAATTAAATTCAAATTTATTTATTAAAAAAGCAACTCCTACAGTTGAATCTCAATATACATCAGGTAGATTGATTAAAGATTTAACAGTTGATAAGACTATTGTGACAAATCTTTTGAAAAAAGGTTACGAAACTCTTACCGAAATTCAGGAAAAGTCAATTGATGCAATAATTAATAAAAACGATTTATTAGGTATAGCTCAAACAGGAACAGGTAAAACAGGTGCATTTTTAATTCCAATTATTCATAATTTGATAAATCAAAAACCTAATTTTCAGGTTTTAATTATATCGCCAACACGTGAGTTAGCATTGCAAATCGACGAAGAATTTAAAAGCATTGCAACATCATTAAAATTATATAGCACAAGCTTAATTGGCGGAACAAGTGTAAGAACCGATATTTCAAATCTTAGACGACCAAGCCATGTAGTTATCGGAACTCCAGGAAGAATTGGTGATATGATTCGCCAAAATGCACTTAATCTTAAAAGTTTTTCAATATTAGTACTTGACGAATTCGACAGACTTTTAGATATGGGATTTTATACTGAAATTCAACGATTTGTTGATGGAATGTATAATCGTAAACAAACTGTTTTGTTTTCGGCAACCGAAGAAAAAAGTCAAAAGCAGATTATTTCAAAACTATTAAATAATCCTGTTGAAGTTAAGCTTTATAACGAAAATAAATCGGGCGATAACATTGATCAAGAGATTGTTAGAGTTAAAGACGGTGAAAATAAAATGTCTGTATTATTAAATATGATACAAGATAGTTCGTTTGAAAAAGTACTTGTTTTTGCTGAAACAAAAAGATGGGTAAGTAAAGTTTGTAAATCATTGCAAGGTGCTGGAATAAAGGCAGATGAAATACATGGGAATAAATCTCAGAACTATCGAATAAAAGCATTGGACTTGTTTAAAAATAAGAAAATTCAGGTTTTAGTTGCAACCGATGTTGCTGCCCGTGGACTTGATATTTTAAATGTAACACATGTAATAAATTATCATCAACCATTAAATTTTGATAGTTACATACATCGAATTGGAAGAACAGGAAGAGCAGGTAAAAGCGGAAAAGCATACACATTTGTGAACTAAAATATATTTTAATGGCAAGGTCAAATAATAGTTTTATTAAAAAGCAAAAAGCAGACAAAAAATCTAAAATAAGGAAGGAAAAGCTGCAGAAAAAAGTTGAAAAAACTAAATCATCAACAAGTAACGATATAGACAGTATGATTGCCTATGTTGATGAATATGGAAACATAGTTGATGAGCGACCAGAACCGGTAGTCGTTAAAAAAAGTATTACTTTCAATAAGAAAGTTGTAAGCGAACCAAAAAAAGTAACAACAGAAACAAAAAATGCAACAGAAAGCACTAATAACAATAACATTAACAATAACAATTAACAATAAACAATTATGAAAAAAGGTACAGTAAAGTTTTTTAACAAAACAAAAGGATTTGGTTTTATCACATTAGAAGATACGAAAGAAGACGTTTTTGTACATCAAACTGGTTTAATTCACGAAATTAAAGAAAATGATGTTGTAAAATTCGAAATCGAACGAGGAACAAAAGGTTTAAATGCAGTTAACGTTGAAATCGTTGACTAATTTTTAACTCCAGAAAAATTTCATTAGAAGCCCTTTACTATTTTTAGTAAGGGGCTTTATTTTTTATAAATTGTTTGTACTTTTAGCAATTATTATCAATTTTATTATTTTAAATGATAAATAAAAAACTATGTACATAAGATTATATATTTTATCTTTAATTGTATTGCTTTCATATACAAAATCTTACTCACAAGATAAATCAATTAATTTTAAATTTGGTATTTCAGGAGGGTTGATAGTTTCAAAAATTGCGAAATCTGTACTTATCAACAATTATGATAGTACAAATACCTTAATTTCAAGTTATAATAGAGATACAAAAAATATTGCTTTACCTCAATTTGGAGTGAGTTCGTTATTAAAATTTAAGAATCATTTTGATCTAAAAATTGGACTTCAAAATTCGACAAGGGGATGTAATATTGAACAGCCAATAAGAAAATATAGATTGAATTTTTTTGATTTAAATGTAATGCCCGGATTTGAAATTTTGCCCGGATTAAGTATATATTCAGGTTTGCAATATTCATTTTTATATATGCAATACTATAAAGTATTAAATGGTTCGTTTAGAAGTGGCGAAGAACGTGTAAAAATTGATAATTACAAATCACGACCAGAGTTTAAAGCTGGGATTAGTATGTCGTTAGAAGAAAAAGCTGATATTTTTGCCTATTATACTAAGCCATTCAGTAGTTTAGAACAGTCAAGTTTTGAACTTGGTGTTTGTATTTATATAAACAATAGTGATAAAAATTCAAAGCCAAAAGTAATTGCTAAAAGCCTCGAAGAATTATTTGCTAATCCATTAAAATATACAAGTCTTGTACTTCATCGAAAGAATATTGAAGAATTGCCTCCTGAGATTGGAAAATGTACTAACCTTGAAGAAATTTTTCTTGATGGAAACTTCTTAAACAGTTTACCTAAGGAAATTGGAAATCTGACAAATCTAAAAGTACTTTCTGTAAAATCAAATCATTTATCAACACTACCCGATGAAATTGGAAATCTGACTAATCTTGAAATTTTAAAGCTCAATTTTAATAAGTTACAACATTTACCAGAATCAATATGTAATTTATATAATTTGAAATTCTTAATACTTTCTGATAATCGTATAGATTATTTACCTAATGATTTTGGAAAACTTGAGGGTTTAATAGAACTTGATATATATGACTCTGGTATAATTTCATTACCAATTTCTATTAAAAATATTAGAAAGTTAGAACGAATTTATTGCTCTCCAGAAAATACATATACATTACTACAAACTTTTCCTGCTACAATTAATCCTCGATTGCAGATTATTAATACACATTCTGATTTTTAATTGAATAAACCATTCACTACTAATAATTTGGAAACACGATTTATCGGAAAGAGAATGATTATATTTTTAATGAAAGCAAAAAATTAGACAAAGTTTATCCCGATTTATCGCATTGGCGTTAACTTAATAATTATATTTGTACTATAATGCTGAATATTAAAGATATACAACAATTTAAAACAAGTTCCTTTGGGAACGTAATATTGGTAGAAAATATCATACGCTATAATTTAAATCCCTTTAGGGATGAAATATTGTCTTTAAAATCAATATTATATTTCGTACCTACGGCACTTTTATGTGGGGCTA
>MEND01000135.1 GCA_001768975.1 Bacteroidetes bacterium GWA2_31_9
CCATTAACATATTTCGTTTGCTACCATACAGACAATAAGACGTTTGAGTATGTTTTTGCCAATGCGAACGCAATTTTTTTTGAAATGCCAATGGTTCTTCAAAACCCGATATATTTTGAAATTCATCAATACAAATAATGAATTTAAGTTTCTTTTCTTTTGCTATGTTTTCGGCTAAATTTAATATGTCGTCGGGTTGCTTTTTTACTGCTTCCCAATCTAAACCTAAAGCAAATTCACTATTTGGGTCGGGGCTGAATGTTACTTTTGGAATAAATCGCCCCATAAATTTCTTTACATTTTCCAATATTCCATCTATTTTTTCCGATGAAGCTCGTATAACCTCCTGTGCTAATAGCTGATAGAATTGTTCTTCGGTACGAATATTATAAATATCAATAAAACAAAAGCGAAGTGATTTGCTATTTTTTGAAGCAGTTTCGGCAGCTTTTGCAACTAAAGATGATTTTCCCCAACGCCTAGGTGAAATAAGAATTGTATTTATTGATGAATTAAAGTTTGATATTAACTGATTGGTTTCAAGCGTTCTATCGGTAAAGTTTGTTTCCGATGCAATTTTTCCAAATACAAAAGGAGTTTCCATAACGAAATTTTTTACAAATATAAGTTACAAATATGTAAGTTACAAACATGTAAGTTACAATTTTGTAAGTTGTGAAATTATATTTTGTTTTAAGGTTGTGTATCAGCATTATAGATGATTAATATTCTAATTAGTTATGAGTGAATATTTTGTTTTGCTCATATTTTGTCATTGAATTTTTGTAAGTTCAAACTAGTTTAAGATAATTCAATTTTTTTTGTATTAGTTCTTCATGAATACTTATAATGAAATCAAATTACATAAAATATTTGCAATTTATTATTTGAATTTAAGTTTGCGTGGTTATATTTTTTGCAATTTTATAAATTTTAATCATCTTTATAACAGAAATTATTTTAAATTTTAACTTTGAAAATCAAAATCATATTTGTTTTATCAATTGGTGCAAGCAATATTGATATATGTAGGGCTATAAATATTAAATGAAATCAATTAATTTAAAATACGTCTCTGTTTAATTTCAGCATTTTTCCTGACTTACAATACATCTTACTGTCAAAATCATTTTTCAATCGGAGCAAATAAATTTGGAATTGCGTTAGGAAGACCAATAAAGTATTCTGGAATTAGGCTTAATTTATGTGACAGAAAATATTTGAAAAATGATTCAGTATTTAAAGAGACTAATTATCAGATAAATGGTATTTCATTTTCTTTAATAAATATTACGTCAAATATAAAATGCAATGGGATTCAAATATCCTTAATTAACAATAATGTGAATGGTAAAATAAATGGTTTATTAGCTGGCTTTGTTAATTTTAATGGGCTATATAGGTGTAGATGTTATGTGTATAACAATGGAATTACTTTTGGTGCATATAATTATCATATAAAAACAACTGGTATGCAACTGGGTATATTTAATAAATACTCTGAATCGTGGGTTGATGTTGGTATATTAAATCAATATTCACGTTCAAAAATTGTTATTGGAATTTTAAATTTTAATATTTCTCATGAAGGTTTTAGAATGGGATTAATTAATAGTGGCAAAATTTGGTATGATAAAAGAGCATTTGAAGATATTTGGTTAGGAGTTATTAATATTAAAAAATATCAGAATTCACATCACAATTCTAATTCTGCCGAATATTTACAAACAATTGATAATAACGGAGTTCAAATAGGATTAATAAATTATTGCGAAACTTGTAAGTTTCAAATAGGATTGTTTAACTTTATCAAGAGTAAGAGTAAATTTAAATTAATACCTATTGTGAATATTAAACGATATAAATAAATTAAAATTTGCTGAACATTCTTTAATTTACTTTTTTATCTGTAAGTAAAATCAGTTAAGATAAGTGAAAACAACGTAAATCATATTTATCTTAAATAATCTGCGTTCCATTTTTTTGATTTCATAAAACAATTATATAATTTTAGAAATAAATTTTAATATTCATTTAATCTAAATATATGATTAGATTCAAGTTAAATGGTCAGGCAATTCACTACGAAGGAAATCCCGAATTAAGTTTGTTAAAATATTTAAGAAACGAACTTGATATAATTTCTGTAAAAGATGGCTGTTCGGCACAGTCAGCCTGTGGTGCGTGCATGGTTGAGATTGATGGAAAAGCAAAACTCTCATGCGTTGCAAAAATGTCAACACTCAATGGCTCAGAAATTACCACAATGGAAGGAATGCCCGAAAAAATTAAAAATATTTTAGCAACTGCTTATGTTTCAAAAGGAGCTGTACAATGCGGTTTTTGTACTCCCGGCTTTTTAATGCGAACCAAGGTTTTATTACAGGAAAATCCAAATCCAACAAAAGATGAAATCAAAAAGGCATTAACGCTAAATCTTTGTCGTTGCACAGGTTATGCTAAAATTATTGAAGCAATTGAATTGGCAGCAAAAACTATAAACGAAAATCAAAAACTCGAAATGCCTGTTTACGAAGGCAAAATTGGCGATTCTTTGCCAAAATACGATGCTTACAACACAGCAATCGGAAAACGTAAATTTGTTGCCGATTTAAAATTTGACGGAATGTTGCACGGAGCATTGAAATTCAGCGATTTTCCTCGTGCAAAAGTTCTAAAAATTGATGTTTCCGAAGCCGAAAAAATTAGTGGAGTAAAAAAAGTTTTTACATATAAAGATGTTCCCGGAAAACGATATATTGGTTTGGTTTTTACCGACTGGCCCCTGTATATTGCCGAAGGCGAAAATACAAGATATATTGGCGATGTTTTAGCAATGGTAGTTGCCGAAAATGAAGAAATTGCACGTTATGCCACTTCAAAAATTAAAATTGAATATGAAGAACTTGAACCAATAACAGATATTCACGAAGCTGTAAAAGATAAAGTTACAGTTCATCCCGACAGATCTAATATTTTAGAAAATTGTAAAATCAACAAAGGCGGAGATGTAAACCAAGCTTTAAAAAACTCGTTTTACACGGCTAAAGGAACTTTTACAACACAGCGAATCGAACATGCTTTTTTGGAAATGGAATCAGCAGTTGCATTGCCAGATAATGATGGAGTTATATTGTACAGTCAGGGGCAAGGCGTTTATGTTGACCAAAGGCAAGTTGCATCAATACTTGATTTGCCTGAGGAAAAAGTTAGAGTAATTCTTGTTCCAAACGGTGGCGGTTTTGGCGGAAAAGAAGACCTTACAGTTCAGGGACATGCATCGTTGGCTGCATTTATTTTGAAAAAGCCAGTGAAAGTTTCTTTAACACGTGAAGAATCAATTAGTATGCACCCCAAACGCCATCCTGTTTGGATGCAAATTGAAGTTGGTGCTGATAAAAATGGAAAAGTTACAGCTCTCAAACTTAATGCAATAGGCGATACAGGAGCTTATGCCTCAGTAGGAACAAAAGTTATGGAAAGAGTTGCAGGACATTGTTCGGGCGGGTATTATTTTCCAACCGTTCAACTCGAAGCAATGACTGTTTACACTAATAATATTCCAAGCGGTGCAATGCGTGGATTTGGTGCACCTCAGGCGGTTTTTGCATTAGAAACATGCCTCGACGAAATTTGCGAAAAAGCTGGCTTCGACCGTTGGCAATTTCGTTACGATAATGCTTTGGTTGATGGCTTAGAAACTTCAACAGGTCAGAAAGTTACAGGAGTTGGAATACGTGAATGTTTTTTAAAGCTAAAACCTCATTACGAAAAAGCAAAATATTGTGGATTAGCTAGTTCAATCAAAAATTGTGGAGTTGGAAACGGAATGCCCGATTATAGCGATGCAATAATAGAAATTGTTTCAGCTCAAAAAGTTGTAATTCATCACGGCTGGACAGAGATGGGACAGGGAGTTCATAACATGGCATTGCAATCGCTATGCGAAGAAACCGGAATTAAACCCGAATTTATTGATGTAGTAGTTGATACTAAGGCTGGTATAAAAACAGGAATGACTACATCTTCGAGAGGAACAACTTTATTGGCAAATGCAGTTATTGACGCTGCAAAAGCTCTGAAAGAAGATTTGAAAACAAAGAACTTGGCTGATTTGGTTGGTAAGCAATATAAAGGTAGATGGATTTGCGATTGGACAACAAAACCCGGCGACCCAAAAGTAACCGAACATATTACACATTATTCTTATGGATATGCAGCTCAATTAGTTGTGCTTGACGATAATGGAGAAATTGATACAGTTTATGCAGCACACGATGCCGGTAAAATTATGAATCAAATGCTTTTTGAAGGACAAATTGAAGGAGCAGTTCACATGGGAGTTGGCTATGCACTTACCGAAGATTTGCCAATGAAAGATGGACGACCAATAAGCACTAAACTAAGAGATTGCGGAGTTTTAAGAGCTAAAGATACTCCAAATGTAGTAGTTTATGGAGTTGAAGTAAAAGACCCTGTTGGACCTTATGGTGCAAAAGGAATTGGCGAAATTGGTTTGATTCCTACCGCAGCAGCAGTTGCAAATGCATTTTACGCTTTTTCAGGCGAAAGAAAATATAATTTACCATTGAAAAGGAAAAATAAATAATAATGACAAAAGAAACTGCAATAAAATTATTTAACGATAAAAAAATTCGTACTCATTGGGATGATGAAAATGAAAAATGGTATTTTTCGATTGTTGATATTATTGGAATATTAACAGAGCAGATTGGACATCAAGGTGCAAGAAACTACTGGAAAGTTCTTAAAAATAGATTGCTAAAAGAGGGGAATGAAACGGTTACAAATTGTAACCGTTTGAAAATGGAAGCTGAAGATGGAAAAAAGGTTAACTGATGTTGCTTATAATGAGCAATTATTCAGGTTAATTCAATAATATTGAAGCACGATAGATTAATCTTAATGAATTAGTTAATAGAAACTAATTATTTATGTGTATGAAGTTATATGTTTCTCTAATAACAATTAGTCTTAGCTTAATATTTAGTATTAATGCACAGGACTTTAGTATTCGTTTATTTGCAACAGACAATATTGGAAATAAAGATACAATTGAATTTGGTTTATTCTATAATTCAACTTTAGGAATAGATTCGATATTTAACGAGCAAGATATTTATTTAAATTCATGGAATGATTTGTATATGAGAGTTATTCAGCGTGATAGTATTGAACATAATTGCTTGAAAGAATATCATTGGCTTGATAATTCGGATGCTCCAAATATTTATTATGAAACTAATAGAGATTCTAAAATTGACATTAGACCAATTTCTGGAAGTTTTGGGACTATTAATATGAATTTTGAAATTTTAATAAAATCGTTGTATCCTCCAGTTTTTATCACTACTGATTTTTCAGAAATGGAATGGAATTTTTATGCTGGATACTCTGCATTGCATTTGCTTGACAATTCATGTAATACATTAGTAACAAAATTAATTTATTATTCTGGGCAATCAGATACAATATATGTTTCATATTCTAATACAACAACTTTGGTTGCTGAATTTCAGCATGAAGTTAGTATTGAAAAACTTGTAAACGAATATATAAGTGTATATTTAGATGATGAAAATATTAATATTAAAACAGATTCTCCTGTTAATACAAGATTGTATAATCTTTTGGGTAAAGAGTTATTAAAAACAAATATTTCCCAAATTAATATAAATAATTTTTCTAACGGAGTATATATTATAAGAATATCTGATGAAAATGAAAATATTCTAAAATGTGAAAAAATTATTATAAAAAAATAACGTTATCAATTACAAACTACAAACATTCTTTATATGAGCAATGATTTAACAAAAGGAAGCCACGTAGAACACTCGCGATATGGCGAAGGTATTGTAAGTAAAGTAAATCTTACAACTTATGAAATATTTTTTGAAAGAGGAGGTAAGGTCGAAATTTTAAAATCAAGTCCCGATTTGGAAATTCTTGAAACAGAAACTGTAACTGAAAATAGCAATTCAGAAAACAATGGTTTTGATATGAATCAATTTGAAGAAATTTTAAGCTATGCACTTGATAAATACGGACTTTTGCAGGAAGTTGTACCATTGGGCGAAAAATGGATTGGAGGAACAATGATTTTAAAACCTGCAAACTCGGCGATGCAATCTAAAGAAATTCCAATAGATACATTTTTTCACAAAATTGTAATGTTACGAGATAGACTTCGTGTTTTAGAACAAAACATAAATAGCCATGCAAAACTTTCTGATGAAGAAAAAGTGAACTTACAACAGTATATTTCAAGAATTTATGGAAGTTTAACTACTTTCAATATTTTATTCAAAAATAAAGACCATAATTTTGTTGGCACTGGTGGAAATTGACCTTCAAGTGTCTGCAAGACCTTAGCGTCAATTGTTCAAAATTTAAAACTAACAATAGAACACTTGAACAATAGAACATTTGAACAAAGAACTAAAGAATAACTTCAAACATGAAACTACTAACAACCCTTTTATTTCTGGCAATTGCCCAACTTTCATTCGGACAAGCTCCACAAATTTACAATCCAAAAGCTGATGCTAAAATGGACTTGCAAAATGCAATAAATAAGGCAGATTCACTTCATAAACACGTGTTAGCAATTGTTGGCGGAAACTGGTGCCCATGGTGTATTAAATTACATAAGTTTTTTGAGGACGAAGTAATAGACTCAATTATTAATGCAAACTTTGTTGTAGTAGATATAAATTATAGCAAAGAAAATTCGAATATAGACGTTTTAAAAATGCTTGAATTTCCACAAAGATTTGGATTTCCGGTGATGGTAGTTTTAAATAATAAAGGAGTTCGTATTCACACACAAGATTCAGGCTTTTTAGAATCAGATGAAACCTACGACCGAAAAAAAATGACCTTATTTTTGAATAATTGGTCATTTAAAGCTTTGATGCCAGAGAATTATACTAAAAAATAAAAAATGCAAAACAATAATCAAATAAAATGCCCTAACTGTGGCACATCAATAGATGTAGAGAATATTATTGCACATCAGCTTGAAGATGAAATAAAGCAAAAATATAATGCACAATTAGCCGAGGAAAAAAAGAAATATTCAACTGAATTTGAAAATCTCAACAAAGCAAAAGAAGAATTTGAACTAAAAAAGAAACGTGAAAACGAACTTTTTCAGGAACGTCTCGAAAAACAGCGAAACGAAGACAAAAAAGAAATAGAAGAAAAACTTAAAATAAAGTTTAAGGAAGAACAATCTGAACAGTTCAGTGCTTTACAAAAAGAACTTAACGAAAAATCGGAACAAATTAAAGAACTCAATAGAACAAAAGCCGAAATAGAAAAAC
This sequence comes from Bacteroidetes bacterium GWA2_31_9, assembly GCA_001768975.1. Taxonomy (GTDB): domain Bacteria; phylum Bacteroidota; class Bacteroidia; order Bacteroidales; family GWF2-33-38; genus GWA2-31-9. Next base: position 7,350 of record MEND01000135.1, read on the forward strand.
TAAAGCGTGAAAAGGCAGAAATAAAAGAAGTTGCCGAAGCTGAAGCTCAAAAAAAATTAAACGAAACAATTGCTTCTGAAAAAGCCAAAATCCGTAAAGCAGAAGAAGAAAAAAATGAATTGCGTTTTAAAGAGATGCAAAGGCAACTCGAAAATCAGAAAAAGCTTATCTTAGAAGAACAATCCGAACAATTTTTAGCACTTCAAAAGGAGTTAAACGAAAAATCGGAGCAAATAAAAGAACTAAACCGTACCAAAGCTGAAATAGAAACCCTGAAACGTGAAAAGGCTGAAATAAAAGAGGTTGCCGAAGCCGAAGCTCAGAAAAAAATCAATGAATTATTGATTACCGAAAAAGATAAAATCCGCAAATCGGAAGAAGAAAAAAACGAATTGCGTTTTAAAGAAATGCAAAAGCAACTCGAAGACCAAAAAAGACTTACCGAAGAAATGAAACGAAAGCAGGAGCAAGGCTCTATGCAATTACAAGGAGAGGTTCAGGAACTGGCAATAGAAGAGTGGCTGGCATCACAATTTCCGCTCGACAGCATCGAAGAAATTAAGAAAGGAGCAAGAGGTGGCGATTGTATTCAAATTGTAAATACACGAACTCGACAAAATTGTGGCACAATATACTACGAAAGCAAGCGTACAAAGGATTTTCAGCCAAGTTGGATAGAAAAATTCAAGACTGATATTCGTGAAAAAGGTGCAAATATTGGAGTTTTAGTTACTGAGGTAATGCCATCAGATATGAACAGATTAGGCTTAAAAGACGGAATCTGGATTTGCAATTACGAAGAATTTAAAGGTTTGTGTGCAGTTTTACGTGAATCTATTGTTCAAATTAACATGGCTGTAAGTTCGCAGGAAAACAAAGGTGATAAAATGCACATGCTTTATGACTATCTGACAAACAATACATTCCGTATGCAAGTTGAAGCTATAGTTGAAGGCTTTACTCAAATGAAAATTGCACTCGATAGCGAAAAGCGTGCAATGCAGCGAATTTGGAAAGAGCGTGAAAAACAAATTGAAAAAGTTGTTACAAACACAATCGACATGTATGGCTCAATTAAAGGAATAGCCGGAAATGCAATTCAAGCTGTAAAAGCTTTGGAACTAACGGAGTTTGATG
>MEND01000136.1:0-7741 GCA_001768975.1 Bacteroidetes bacterium GWA2_31_9
TGATGCTGTAAGTACGGCTGGGTTTGCAATTGTCATTGTGTTAGTTATTGCAGAACAATTATTTGCATCAAAAACTTCTACGCTGTAATTTCCTGCAATAAGACCAGAAAAAATGTTTGAACTTTGAACTGTTCCACCGTTTAATGAATAACTATAATCGCCAGTTCCGCCATTTGCAGAAACCGTTACAACTCCATCGGCAGCATCAAAACAAGAAACTTGACTTGAAGCGGTTGCAGAAGCAGTTAATAAAGCTGGATTTGCAAAAACATTTGCGTTAGTTAAAGCAGAACAACCATTTACATCAAAAACTTCAACGCTGTAAGTCCCGGCAATTAATCCAGAAAATACATTTGAAATTTGAACTGCTCCGCCATTTAACGAATAACTATAATCGCCAGTTCCGCCATTTGCTGATACTGTTACAACTCCATCGGCAGTGTCAAAACACGAAGCCTGCGAACTTACAGTTGCAGAAGCAGTTAGTAAAGTTGGATTTGCAATTATCATTGTGTTAGTTGTTGCAGAACAATTGTTTGCATCGAAAACTTCTATGCTGTAACTTCCGGCAACTAAACCAGAAAATACATTTGAACTTTGTAAAGTTCCACCATTTAATGAATAACTATAATCGCTAGTTCCACCATTTGCAGAAACTGTAACAAGTCCATCGTTATCATCAAAACAAGAAACTTGACTTGAAGCAGTTGCAGAAGCATTTAATAAAGCTGGGTTTGCAATTATTGTAGTATTTGTAGTTGCTGAACAATTATTTGCATCAAAAACTTCAACGCTGTAAGTTCCGGCAATTAATCCAGAAAATACATTTGAACTTTGTAAAGTTCCACCATTTAATGAATAACTATAATCGCCAGTTCCACCATTTGCTGTTACTGTTACAAGTCCATCTGCTACGTCAAAACATGAAACTTGCGAACTTGCAGTTGAATAAGCTGTTAGTAAAGCTGGATTTGCAATTATCATTGTGTTTGTAGTTGCAGAACAATTATTGGCATCAAAAACTTCAACGCTGTAAGTTCCGGCAATAAGTCCTGAAAAAATGTTTGAAGATTGAACTGCAGCACCATTTAAAGAATAGCTATAATCGCCAGTTCCACCATTTGCTGAAACCGTTACAACTCCATCGGCAGCATCAAAACAAGAAACTTGGCTTGAAGCGGTTGCTGATGCAGTTAATAAAGCTGGATTTGCAATAATATTTACATTTGTTGTTGCTGAACAAGAATTTGCATCAAAAACTTCAACGCTGTAAGTTCCGGCAACTAAACCAGAGAATACATTTGAGCTTTGAGAAACTCCGCCATTTAAAGAATAGCTATAATCGCCAGTTCCACCGTATGCAGAAACTGTTACAACTCCATCGGCAGCATCAAAACAAGAAACCTGACTTGAAGCAGTTGCAGAAGCAGAAAGCAATGCTGGATTTGCAATAATTGTTGTGTTTGTTGTTGCTGAACAGCCATTTGCGTCAAAAACTTCAACGCTGTAATTTCCGGCAACTAAACCAGAGAATACATTTGAGCTTTGAGAAACTCCGCCATTTAAAGAATAGCTATAATCGCCAGTTCCTCCATTTGCAGAAACTGTTACAACTCCATCGGCAGAGTCAAAACATGAAACTTGCGAACTCGCAGTTGCAGAAGCTGAAAGTAAAGCTGGGTTTGCAATTGTCATTGTGCTTGTTGTTGCAGAACAATTATTTACATCAAAAACTTCGACGCTGTAACTTCCTGAAATCAAGTCCAAAAATATGTTTGAACTTTGAGCAGCACCACCATTTAATGAATAACTATAATCGCCAGTTCCGCCATTTGCCGTTACTGTTACAACTCCATCGGCTGCATCAAAACAAGAAACTTGGATTGAAGCAGTTGCAGAAGCAGTTAATAAAGCTGGGTTTGCAATAATAGTTGTGTTAGTCAAAGCAGAACAGCCATTTGCATCAAAAACTTCAACGCTATAAGTTCCGGCTATTAAACCTGAAAATACATTTGAACTTTGAACTGCTCCGCCATTTAAAGAATAGCTATAATTGCCAGTTCCACCATTTGCAGAAACAGTTAAAACTCCATCTGCAGCATCAAAACAAGAAACTTGACTTGAAGCAGTTGCAGAAGCATTTAATAAAGCTGGGTTTGAAATAATATTTACATTTGTTGTTGCTGAACAATTGTTTGCATCAAATACTTCTACACTATAGCTTCCAGCAATTAAGCCTGAAAATATATTTGAAGATTGAACTGCACCGCCATTTAAGCTGTATGAATAATCGCCAGTTCCACCATTTGCCATTACTGTTACAACTCCATCGTTAGCGTCAAAACAAGAAACTTGACTTGAAGCAGTTGCAGAAGCTGTTAGTAAAGCTGGGTTTGCAATAATAGTTGTGTTAGTCAAAGCAGAACAATTATTTACATCAAAAACTTCAACGCTGTAAGTGCCAGCTATTAAGCCTGAAAAAATGTTTGAACTTTGAACAGTTCCGCCATTTAAAGAATAGCCATAATCGCCAGTCCCACCATTAGCAGAAACTGTTACAACTCCATCGCTTGCATCAAAACAAGAAACTTGACTTGAAGCAGTTGCAGAAGCTGTTAGTAAAGCTGGGTTTGCAATTGTCATTGTGTTAGTTGTTGCAGAACAAGAATTTGCATCAAAAACTTCGACGCTGTAACTTCCTGAAATCAAGCCCGAAAATATATTTGAACTTTGAACAGCATCACCATTAAGAGAATAACTATAATTGCCAGTTCCACCATTTGCTGAAACCGTTACAACTCCATCGGTTGCATCAAAACAAGAAGCTTGACTTGAAGCAGTTGCAGAAGCAGTAACTGCTAAAGGGCTTGTAATTACTATTGGATTAGCATTTAAAGAAGTTGAACAACCGTTAGCATCAAAAACCATAATTAAATAAGAGCCTGCAATTAATCCTGAAAATACATTTTGACTCTGATTTCCACCACCATTTAATGAATATAAATATGAACCTGTACCTCCAACTGCATTAATTGTTATAGAACCATCACTAGAGTTGAAACAACTTATTGGGAATGTGCTATAATCAGAAGCTGTAAGCAAAGGAGGATTTAATATAAATAAAGAATCTTCATCAATAGTTGCAGAACAATTATTTTCATCATAAACTATTATTGAATACGACCCAGAAGCAAGACCTGAAAAAACATTTGAACTCTGAGTTAAACCACCATTTAATGAAAAAGAATAAGAGCCAGTCCCACCATTTGAAGTTGCCGTAATAGAGCCATCATTTGCATTATTACACGATATTTGTTCTGTAATTGCTGTAATTGTAAGCGTACATGGAACAAAAAAATCTGAATTTTGAAAAGTCTGTGTCATATTTAAACAAGCAGAATTTTGATAACTAATCCATGAATTACTTGATTTATGAAAACCGCAACTAACAGAATCCAATGCACTTACAGAATACTTTAGCGTTAATGTTTCATTATTTACATAACCAATATCCCATGATATTACATTTCCATTAATAATCGCAGTATCTTTTGAAACTGTTAATGTTCCTGGTATTATACTAAATCCGTTTGAAATTGTATCTAAAATCATTGGAATTCCAGGAATAGCTTTTGCTACCCATTGTAATTGGTCAAATATCTGACTATATATTCCATTCAGATTAGCAGCAGTTTCTGTTTCATAATAACCTGAGTTTTGAGCTTGATTTAGTACATCTGATGCGAGTGTTTGAGTTGCTCCAGATATTCCACCAAATAAACCTACTGTATAAACATTATTTTCATAACTATTACTCCCAACTGTAAATGTCCAAGATTCTTGTCCTCTCAAATATGTTGAATTAGTACATTGATTTGCTGTAATAGGTGTTGTTGTACAATTTCCTTCCCATCTATCATTAGCTGCACTAAATAAACTACCATAATTTGATACTCCATCAGTAAGTAATACTATTGCTCTTAGAACATTACAGTCTGTTCTACCTCTTGTTTTCATTTCCTTGTATGCCTGATAAAACCCATCTGCTATATTTGTATAACCATTTGCAACCATGTTATTTATTTCTGAAATAATTAGAGTGGAATCAGAGGCATAACTTAATTGAATATTTTCTGTAGCATTTGTTGAGTAACTAACAATACCAACTCGATTAAAATTACTTGGATTATTTGCTGTACTAAAAGTTTTTCTAACAAAATTAATTGCTGCGGTTTTGGCTTGCGACATTGATGAAGGAGAACCATCTGACATACTCCCTGAACGGTCAATTACTAGAATAACATCAATTGGTGCAGGAGAAGATACGCCTGTAATTTCTAATGTAACATCAAATCTATTACATGTGTTTTGTGGAATTGTAGTTTTATTTAAAGTAATTTGACCAAATATTAAATTAGTTGAGGCTATAAGAAATATACTAGTAATTAGTAATATAAAATAATTAATTGATTTTGCTAAATAATGTAAATATCGTTTCATAACTCAAAGTTTAAATGTTAACTACGTTTTTTCTAGTTCTCATTTGGATTTGGAATAAAAGTAAAAAGGTTAAATGATGTTGAGTAATCAACACACTCGTCAGTAATTGCTTTTACACTTATAATATTCCAATGTTCGATTTGAGTCCCAAGAGGAACAGTTACATTGACTTTAAATTCAAATGTTTCGTTCGATTTTAGTGATATTTTATCTAATTCAACATCATTATTATTTGTTAGTTTTGAGTTAAGCTTAACATTATGTCGGCCTTCACTGCCATCTGGATTGTTTTCTGTATTATTGTTCGATGTAAAAAGAGTTATAACTAAATCATGATTGCTATTATTTGTTATAGTCATAAAATAGATTCGACCATTTTTGTTCACTGACTCAATATTGTTTTTTGATGATATTGATATTTTACAACTTTGTTCATACAAATGGTTTTTTGACGTTGCAAATACAGGAACTAAATTAGAAAAAGAATTATTAACAAATAATACAACGATTATAGGTATTAATAATATTACTAATTTGTAATATTTTATTGCTGAATATTTAGTAGTTGGTTTCATAAAAATGCGTTTTAAAGTTTGCTATTTAGAATTATTCTAAATACATAGAAAGGGCAAAAAAAATTATAACAAACCCAGAAGTTCAGGTTCTAATTGACTTTTAAGATTATTTATACTTATAAAATATAAAGAAATACTCATAAAATACAAGCTATTTATAATGAGTCTAAATTAATATAACAAAACACAAATGTCAAGTTATTTATAATAAATTTGACGAGAGAAGGGAAATAATATAGCTAACCGACTGAATTTTAGTGTTTATAAAACTAGTTGGAGAATTTATTTTTGTATTTTAGAGATTTTAACTTCAATTAAAAACCAAATCATCTTTTTGTTCATTTAAACAAATACCAAGTTGAAAGTTTTAATAAACATCTTCAATATTTTGAATATTAAAATGTAAGAAGGAGGGATTCTCTAATTAAAATAAATAAAAAGCAACCATTAAAAGATATTTGCGTCTATATCTTGTAATTATGTCTTTACAAACAGATGGTTAATCCCAAATGTTTATTTCATAGGTGAGTTCAGGTAATGTAATTAGGGGGGAAACCCCCTTTTTTTTGCTATTTAACTTAGAAGACCTAACTAAAACTTAGTTCTCTTTTGGTTTATTTAGGTATTGAATTTTTAAATCGTCGAAATAAACAGGATTAATAGTATCTGGATTCCAACAATAAACCCTAAGGTTTTCTCCGTCAACTTGACTTGGAATAATAATATCTAAATCCATTTGTCCCCATTTAGGGTCATTATCAAGCTTAGCATTCTTTTGAACTTCATAAAACAGTTTGCTGTCTTTATGTGATATAACTAAAGCTCCCTTACCCGATTTTGACATTCTCCATACTGTTATCCTATAATGATCATTAGCTTTAACATTATATAATGTATACGCAAATCCATACTGATTATTTTTGTCAAGTTTCATTGAATATTTTCCAGAAAATGCAAACTCTGCTGTTTGCTGTTTCGAATTTGTAAAAAAAGAATCAATGAACTTCTTGTCTGATTTAAAGCCCCCCTTTTCTATATTTACTTCTTCAGCATTACAATTAATTTCCTCAACAACTTTAAATTCACTGTTTTCTTTACAAGAAAATATAATTAATACTAATAAAATAAAGCTTAAGCTAAGAATTTTCATATAAATTTTTTTCTCAAAATTAATGTAGATTTTCATGATAACAAAATTTTCATGATGAAAATAAAATTAAAATATTAACTTTGCCAACAAAGGCGAAGTGTTGTAATAAGCATTTATTAAGGGTTATCTATCTAGTAAGTTTTAATATAATTAATTAAGTATTGAACTAGTTTATTAATTTAAAAAAACAAGTTTTGAATAATACAGGAACTGAAACTTTAGAAGTAATTTCTCAGGCTGATCGGTTTAATTTTTGGATGTACTCAAAAATTAAACCAAACATAAATGGATCTATTCTGGAAATAGGAAGTGGAATTGGAAATATTTCGAAGCATTTAATATCAGATTTTTCAAATGTTACTTTAAGTGATTATAAAGAAGAATATGTAAATATTCTTAAAAACAAATTTGATTGCGAAACTCATAAGTTAGATATTTCTACAAACGATATTCATGATGAGCTTATAAACAAATTTGATACTATTGTTATTTTAAACGTACTTGAACATATTGAAAATGAAGCGAGAGTATTAAACAATTGTAAAAAATTATTAAAACAAAACGGAACATTAATAGTATTAGTCCCTGCATATCAGAAACTATACAACAGTTTTGATGTTGAACTAGAGCACATTAAAAGGTATAATAAAAGTAGTCTATCGAAAGCTATTCAGGCACAGCAGCTTTCTATTAATAAAATTTTTTATTTTAATGCTGTTGGAATTCTAGGCTGGTATATTAGTGGTTCTATTCTTAGAAAAAAGCTAATCCCTACAAATCAAATGGCATTATATAATAGGTTAATTCCATTTATAAAACTTATTGACATATTATTTTTTCAACTAATTGGGCTTTCTGTTATTGCAATTTCAAAAAAAATATAAAATGAATAAAATTACCTTATCTATTATAATACCTGCATTTAATGAGGAAAAAACAATAATAGCAATATTAGATAAAATAATAGCTGTTACCTTAATTGGCAATATTGAACAAGAAATCATAATTGTAAATGATTTCTCTACTGATAATACTGCGAAAATAATAGAAGAATATAGACAAAGTCATTCAGATTATAATTTAAAGATTTTTCATCACGAAAAAAATCAAGGAAAAGGAGCCGCAATACATACTGGAATTGAAAAATGTACTGGCGATTACCTTATTATTCAAGATGCTGATAACGAATACGATCCATCTGAATATAACATTTTGTTAAAACCTATTTTAAGCGGTTCTGCAGACATCGTTTATGGTTCAAGATTTAATGGAGGAAAACCTCATAGAATACTGTTTTTTTGGCATACTATTGGAAATAAATTTTTAACATTGCTTTCAAATATGTTTAACAATCTGAATTTATCAGATATGGAAACATGTTACAAATTATTTGATACAAAAATTATCAAAAAAATCCGATTAAAAGAAAACAGATTTGGATTTGAACCTGAAATTACTGCTAAAATTGCGAAAATTCCAGATATTAGAATTTATGAAGTTGGAATTTCATATTATG
>MEND01000136.1:7808-27055 GCA_001768975.1 Bacteroidetes bacterium GWA2_31_9
CAAATATGCATTTATTGATTGATGTATGATGAGATTTTTCAAGAACTTTCTTTGTATTATTAATTCAAACATTCAGTTTATTGAAAAAAAAGAAAAGTATATTTTTCATATTATTGCTAATTCCTTTTTTCTTTTTCTTTTTCTTTTATCATTTTTCTACTATAAAGAAAGAACTGTAAACTTTGACACAGCATACTATGTTTTTAAAATGATTTATTTCAATGATTTTAATATTGAATTGAATCGTTGGATTGCATACCCTTCTCAAATATTACCGTTAATTGCCATAAAAAATGGAGCAATATTATCAACGGTACTAAAACTATACTCAATCTCATTTATTTTAACATATTATCTAATTTATTGTTTTATAGCCTATAGTTTAAAAAATAAACCTGCTGTTTATGCTTTAATACTTACGCTATGTTTGACTTATAGAAATAATTTCTATTTTGCAACAATTGATCTACCATTAACTTTGGCAATATCAATATTATTTTGGGCTTTAATTTCTCAAAGAACATATACAAATATTAATAGACTGTTATTTATTCAAGCTGGTGCAATTTTTTGCATTATCGTAAACACTTATGGGCATCTTTTATCAATAATTGCAATATTATTTATAATAGCATTTGAAATTATATTTAACAATCGGTGGAAAGAAAGACCCATTATATTTATTTTACTTTTTACTATATCCTGGTATTTTATTAGGGTCTATGTATTACCATTATCAGAGTATGATAAAAGCAAAATGCTTTCTTTAGAAGTATTATTTAATAAAATTCCTACAATATTTTCTTTAAAAAGCACAAACTATTTTGTAAATTTCTTTTTATATGAAATATGGATTGTTCCTGTTTTATTTGTAATTAATTTATTTTTAGCAATTAAGAAGCAATTATGGACATTAACTTTTTTATTGATATCATTCCCTGTTTGTTATTTATCTTTAATCCTAACATCGTGGTATAAAGGAGAGTCTCCAATTGTTTATCAGGGTTATTACGCAATTTTAGGCTTATATATTGCTGTTGCATTTATCGCAATAATGTCAAAATACTATAACAAATCAATAATTATTATTTCAGTTACATTAATATTAATTATTAGTTCAACGTCTCTTTATTCATCTCATAAAATGCTTACAAATAGGATTGAATATTTTGACAGAATGGCAAAATATATGAGAAAAATTAATGTTAGAAAAGGTCTAATAGAACCAAAAAATTTACCATGGAACATATTACATTCATCTTGGGCAATTCCTTTTGAGAGCTTATTAATGTCATCATTAGATGATCCAGATAGTGCTGTAACTTTTAATTCCCATCATCATAAAGACTTAAATAAAATTAATGTCAATGGATTATTCTTAGGAGCAAATTTTAAATTATATTGGGATAGTGATAGTATAAATAAATCATATTTTAATTTACCCAAATATGGTTATAAATATATCAATACACATCAATCCGAAATTATAACTAATGATTCAATTTTTAATAAAAATCAAATAAATATAGAACCTATAAGTAATGAATATTATTGCGACAATGACTCAATTGTTGTAATTCCTATAAAAATAATAAATAAATCCAGTATAAAAATTAACTCTATTACAACATCAAATTACTCTTTATTACTCAGCTATCATTTATATTCTAAAGATGGCGAATTAATTTGTTATGCAGGCGAAAAAACTTTTTTAGAAATTGATATTGAAAAAAATACATCTGCAACTGTTGGATTAAAAATTAGATTACCTAAATCCAGCGGTCTTTTTAATAAAAACAAAGATTATGTTATTGTTGAAGCAGATATTTTATGTGAAAATATAAGATGGCTTGAAATAAATAAACGATTTAAGTTGTATTTTTAAGTTTAATTTTTTAACGTTATATAGTAAAGAAATAAAGATTTATGAAAATCAATAAAAATATGTATGTAAAAGGTCTTTCTCAGTTAATCAATTTATCAACCTATGTAAATTGCGTTAGATTATTTTTTTTATTTAGTGTTCTTTTTGTTTCTTCTTGTACAAAACAGACTACTCTTGAATTCGTTTCTGATAATCTTAATGATGAGAAAATATACTTTTTTGATTATAATAGTGCGTATATGTCTGGATTTATTGTACCATCAATAAAAACAGATAATATTGAAGATTTTAAAGTCAAATTTAAAGTCAATAATTTTGAAGAGAATACTTTGTATTATAAAGTATATTTTCAGAATGAATCATATAAGTTCCCAGAATTAGATGAAAAAGATGAATATAATAAGTTAAGTGCAGAAAATTTTTATGGGAGTTGGGAAGAAAGCTTTAGTGATTTTGATTCATTAAAGGTTACAAGTAAGGAAAATTTCACAGTTGAAACACTTTTCAGGATATCTGGAAATCCGAGAAATGAAAAAAAATATTATGGTAAAAACTGGCACAAAACAACTGTTTTTGATAAAGAAATTAATAAAAAAATATCTCAGATAAAAAATGACCCAAAATGGTATAAAGCAATTGAAGAAAAAGCTAAAGCGAATAACTTAACAGTTGATGATCAACTTAAAAGAGATGCACGATGGATGCTTGCTGAAAACCCAAATAATAAATGGATGCGAAATCCAAGAGTTGGAAAATACAGCATACTAATTGTTATTACAAATAAACAAGGGCTGGATGAAATCCCTGAATATATTAAGAATATCTCCATTATGCCTGAAAATGGATTCATTAATCCATTTTATTATTTCTTATATGGAGATGGTAAAAACAATAAAAATATAAAACATTTGTTTATAAACGAATTTGTTACAGTCAAAGCCAATGTGCCTTTAAATAATGGCATATATGTTAATTATTCAGCTGACAATTTTAAAAGTAATGAATATTTCAATAAATATGTAAATAGTAATGACGATTTATATAAAAATGCCACACTTCAGATTCACTGGACAAAAAGAGCTAAACAAGAGCCAATTATGAACATTCCTATTCATGCTGATTTTTTCGGGAAAGGTTATACAAAAAAGGAATATGAAGAAAATAGAAAAAAATACAACGACTTAAGGGTTGAAACATATTTTACAAATACACTTTATCCTGGACGTACCTTTGGATATGATGAGAATATAAAAGCGGTTTGGTTTAAAAATCCAGGAAATACTAGTGAAGAATTTGTAAAAGAAGATGTCGGTTTTAAATCTCGACATGGATTAACATTTGGAACATATACTTTTAAAATAAAAATGGCTGAGTTATTAACCAAAGATAACGTTTGGACAGGATTAACAAATGCTGTATGGATGATTAACGAAACACTTGAAGAATGGAATCGTCGCCGAATATGTACTGACGAAGGATATATGCCATTTTATGGTGCTGGAAAAGGTGAAACTCGAGTTCCACAAATTAGTTATTCTGAAATTGATTTTGAAATCGTTAAAGCTGCTGAAATCTGGCCACGTTTATCTTACAAAGATCAGAAAGAAAGAATAGAGCCAGAATCCAACTCAGACAAGGTTATGATTGCCTGTACAAACTGGGATATGGCATGCCCACAACCAGAAAATTTTGATATTGGGCTTAGACATATTAAATATTTGGATAAAGTTTTTAATATTCATAGATGGGATGAGTATTATAATGCACTTACATTAAAGACACCAGCAAAAGATGATGATTTATTCGGTGGCGAATATTATTATTTTCAGCTTGAGTGGAAGCCCACAGAAATAATTTGGAGGGTTGGTCATGAAAAAAACAAACTTAATGTTGTAGGATACATGAATGATAAAGTAACATCAATTCCTAATAATCAAATGCTTTTTATTATAACCCAAGAATTTCATTTCTCTAAATGGTGGCCAAAATCTCCATTTAATCAAGAAGATATACCATTTTCTAAAGAAGACCTAAAAGGTTATTTATATAGTGTAGAAATTGAATAATTATTTATTCGCGAAATACATTATCAAGCCACTTTAATCGCTCTTGAGTCCAAGATTTGATATAATCAATTGATTCTTTAAAATTTTTATGATCATATTTTCGCCACATATTTTTATCATTGTAAGTATTCCATTTTAAAGCATTGTAATCTACTTCATCTAATAATTTCATATAATTCGAATCAATAATACCATTAACATTTTTATCAGATAGTACACTTGTACGTAATTCTTTCCAACGTGATAAAAACTGCATTTTATATTCACGGTCTTTCATAAAGCAATTCCACCAAAAAGGAGTGGCTTTATCAAGATACATAAGCCCATCTGTCTTATATCCGTCGAAATATGACGTGAGACCAAAAGTAAAATTCATGTCCCAAACAGGCTCAATCTTTAATAATCCTCCCTTATCCTTACTAAAATACATACTCAATCTATAGGCATCAACATTTTTTGAAACCTCCATTAATATTTGATAATCTATAAATGATTTAATATCAATGTACTCTTTCCAATTTCCATTTTCTACTATAGCTTTTTCAAAATTTGTAATATATTCTTTAATATAATTAGCCTGATTATCTGTAAGTTGTTTTTCATTGGGTGACACATAAATAAACCACTTACTAAAGCCAGTGTCTATTTGTGCATTAAATGGGGACTTCCAAGCCTTTCCATTCCCCTTATCAAGCTTTATTATATACCCTCCTGATATATCTGAATCCTTAGAACTAAGCTCAGAAATATTAACTCTATTTTTATCAACCTTAATACTTTCTGTCAAAACATATATTCCTCTATATTCATCATTAATTATTAAATGACAGAACCTTGTCCTTGGAGAATAATTACCCATTTCACGATGTAGCTTGTAAGATAAAACATTTCGAATTAAGCTAATGTCAACAAATGGAGCATACAGCACCCACTCATTTTCTTTAGGAAGACCCATAAGTTTTATGTTGTCTTTTTTTAGACTATCGTTAAACGAATTAATTAAATATGATTGTTTTGGAAATAACTTTGAAGAACTACCTCGTATTTTTATTTTCAAGTAACCTGTTTTTTTCGGATTATCTGTAAGCTTGTTATCCTTTTTTTTATCAAACAGTTCAAATGTAGATATTATTTTTGTAGAATCTGTAATACACTGATTTTTTGTATATATTTTCAATATTGGGATTTTTCCATGACTAAATATTTTATTTTTTGTTTTTGTAAAAACAGGTTGTGAACTTACATCGCCATCACTAGATTTTTCATAAATTGATATTAATTGCTTGAGCTCTTTGGCATTAATTTTTTGATAAATTGTTAAAAAAATTATTCCTTCACCAAGGTCATCCTTCTCAATTGTATAATGTAATTTTGAATTATATGATGTTACAATTATTTCTGAAGAATTGTAATAACTAGAATTAATATTTATACATCCTTTATTATTTTGAGCAATTTCTTTATCATTAACCGTTGCTTTAAAAAAAACACTACCATTAATTTCCAATAAAATCTCATTACTTATAAGAGATAAATCTAAGTTTATTTTTGCTTCAGTAATTTCAGGGTTAGTTGTCTGGGTTGTTTCTAAAGTAAAATCAATTTTCTTATATTTTTCATCACTGTTATTACATGATAAAATAACAAGAACTACAAAAATTACCAAACAATAAAGCTTATTCATTTATTTCAGATATTAAGTTTGAATTATTGTCAATTAGTCTAATGCTTTTCCCTTTTAAATTAAACTTTTTTAAAGATACCAATCTATTGTCTGTTTTTTTAAGCAACTCATTAGTTGATTCTCCAATAAGAATTTCTTCATGCACATTCATAATATAATTAGGCAAAGAAAAAGATTTCTTTCCAACTTTAATTCTAAAATCATTAATATTTACTGGAAATAAATTGGGGTTATATAGTATTAAAAATTGATCTCTTTTCTTTATAGTAATAAAAGGTTCATTTGATAAATAACATCCAATGTTTTTGTAGTATTCATTATTATCTCCTTCATTTTGTATTCTATAATTTAACCTTTCAGTGTTAATAAATTTAATTTCTTTTAAAATATTATTATTCCCAATTATTTCATTTTTATTTGATATCGAATTGTTTATCACTACACTTGAATTTTTGCCAATTTTTTTATCGTTATATTTACAATTATATAAAATTATTTTATCAGCATCTATTCTTCCACCAATAGAATAGTTTAGTTTTAAATCTGGATTGTTTTTTAAGTATGCTACAAATCCAGTATTATTACTAATTAAAGTATTATTATAAATATGAGCATTAGAACTATCTTTTACACTAAAAGCTGTGCCATTACCAATAACCAAATTATATCTTATAATAGCATTTGTACTAGGACCATATTCTTCGGTACCTACTGAGACAGCCTTGTCATTATTATTTAAAAGATAGTTATATTCAACGAGAATATTCTTACAACCATTCATATCTACAGCATCATCAGGTGAATTCTCAACAAAATTATGATGAATATTACCATTTTCAACATTTAAAACTTCAATTGCATCTGGTGTGTTAGTAAAATATGAATAAGCTATTTCTGTACTAGCTCTATTTATATTCATTCCTTCTCCAAGTCCATTACCAAATAAATTTGAATTTCTGAATATGAACTCTCCATTATCAATCCAAATAATAGCTTGTCTATAACCTCCATATAAAAGATTTTTGTTTTTTATTTTAAATGAAGAATTCTGAACTATTATTTTTGATTCTTTTCCCCTCAAAACTCCTTCAATAAAATTTGTATAATTTATTTCCGCACTACCATTAAACATGTATATCTCTCCCCATTCGTTTTTTTCAGGTCTAAATGTTACTATATTATTTTTTTCGCCATTAATTATAAGACTCCCATGCACAGTCAAACTAACTCCTTCTTTAAGAATAATATCCGCACCAGCATTTATAACTAGTTTTACATCTTTTGAAACATTTATAGAATTAGTAATAAAATATGGTGAATGTTCTTTATCTAATGTCACATCTTTAGTAATATCACTTTTTAGCTCAAAAGGAGCTTTATATATAAAAAAGTTAAATCTGTTAAAACCATCAACTTTATTTTGACCATCGGATGCAATAATTTTCCAAAAGTATTTCCCTAGTCCAATTGTTTTTGGTATAACAAAGAATGTGTCCACAACATTTTCAATAATAGTAGTAACACCCTTGTTTTCGAACAAATAATCTGTTCCATAATAAACAGTATAACTAATGTTTTTCCCAGTTAAACTTTGAGAAGGATTCCATCTTAGTACTGGAGGTGAAATCTGAGTTTCATTAATTCGCATAACTTGAAAACACTTTGGGAAAGTAGTCAACTGATTTTTAATATAGTTCACTTGATTTGAAATAAAATCTTTTTCTCTTTGTAGTGCTTCCTTCCACTTTTCAATATTTTCAATTTGGTCAGTATTATCTTTTGCTACGGCATCTTCTAATATTTCCTGTAATTTATTAATTATAGGATTTAATTTATTACTATTGAATACAGTCTCTCCAATATTTGAAACTTTATCTAAAAGGTCTTTTCTCACTTTATCATTAATCAACATTTTTTCAATCAACACATTGTCTGACAGCCACTTATTTGTTGTTTCGTAAAAAACATATGGTTTCCAGCTATAATATGATAACGACTTATCAATGTCCCATGGAAATATCTGCCACTTTCCATTTCCATAAATATCATGATACATATAATAATTATGATAATATGTACTAGCATTTTGTACTAGCATATTCACAGCAACAATGGAGATAACATTATCATATTCAAAATTATTTTGTAAAAAGTCATAGAAAAATTTATCACTAATTGTATCAAGCATACCAACTAATTGCTTTAGATCCTGAATATCCATATCTGTATTAGTTTTCTTTTCCCACAAATCATAATTATCATAAATGCTTAAGCATGCCCCATCTTTTTTCGCCTTATATAGATTTGCATTTTTATCAAGATCATATCTTTTTAGAAAGTCATTATCAATATTTTCAATTTCAAGATATAAACCATAATATTTCCCATTCATATATACTTTTACATATTGTGCACTAAAGCAAGCTACACCTGTTTCATGCATTATCAATGAAGAAACAAATTGCCTTATATAACTTTTATCAGAATATTCTGCATTAAGATTTATAATCTTTTTTCCACCTTTTGTAAATGGATTAGAAAGCTTTATTTTTAAAGATTTTTTTTGGTCTTCACGCGATGTATCTCCTCTTACCCTTAGTTTTGCATTTTTTATGGTATCACTTCCATAAGAAATAGTTATTGGAATGTAAGTATCTTCCTTGAAATTTGCATAAACATTATCTAAATCGCTTTGTTTGCATATTATGTGGTATTCTTTTATTTCAAAAATGTTATTTTCTTTTCCACAAGCCAATAATACTAGTGCAAATAGGCTTATAAGTATTAATTTTCTCATATTTTTTTCTGTAAAAATATAAAATATTATTTTGTAAAAAATTAATATTTTTCAGTGAAGCTTTCATTATAAAACTCTTTAAGTCTCATTGCCACATTCCTAGCCACAATCCTTCTCCCTTCCTCATTATAATGCTCTGTAGGAAAATCTTTATCATAAAACAATTCGTCTCTGACAAGTTCAAGATTATCAACAACAATAACTCCATTTTTATTATATCGTTTGACTAATAAATAACGATTTTCTTTCATTATATCGCTTAATTCTTTTCCACACAATTGCTCAGCCTTTTCAATGTTTTCGGCTACAATGTTATAAACCAAATTCCACCCTTTCGATTTACAAAGTTCACTTATTTCATCAAAATCCTTAATTCGTGGGTTTGTAAGTGTATCAATTCTGAAAGCATAATTTTTAATATAGTGTAAAGTCAGATTAGTTTTAGCATCATCTCTGTTTCCGTTAGCATCTAAAATTCCAGTTTTAAAAAGAGCCTTATCCCATTCATATACGCTATTGTATTTGAAGTTTGGAATAGCTAACTTGTCTTTTTTCCATTGTTTTTTAACTAATTTCAGACGATTTTCTTCCGAAATATTATTGAAAGTTGTTAACGAAAGCACAAATCGGTTTACAACTTTAGGAAAATCGGGATTAATAAATTCGTTCATTTTCATCAGTGGTGTTTCGAGTTTTGAATTTATCCAACCAGCGCCAAACGAACGTAAATTCATAGTAACAATCACCGTATTTATTTTTGCCGTATCTGGAATATTCTTTAAAAGATATAAAAAAGTTTTTGCATGAATTGCACCTTTATTAACTCGACCTATTTTTAAAGAAGGAAAATAATCGTTAATAAACTCACTTAATTTACGTTTATCTTTATCATCGGGAGAGTTAGCCAAATTAGACGATTCGGCAAGGTATATTATATCAGTTTCTTTTATGACATTATTAAAATCATCTAATATGTCGCCATGCTTTATCAAGTCTTCATTATAAAAGAATTTTATGTAAACGAAATTACATACCAATCCTATTGCAAAAACAAGAATTAGTCGGATTAATATTTTTAATAAAATCTTATACATAAGCCTAACCGAAAACTATAAAGAAGAAATATTGTTACAAAATTATCAATATAAAAGTTTATAAATTATTCAATATCATCTGTATTAAGTTTATTTACTCTTCGTGTCTTTGCGACTTTGTGGCAAAAAAAAGACTTTTCGTAGTGGATTCAGACATTAAAACTGAAAATAAATAAACGGATTATTGTTAACTCCCGAAAGTGCCAAAATTGCAAATATCAACAAACTGTAAGTTATCCATCTTACATAAATTGGTTTCGATTCGCACCATTTATCGTATCTGTTGTTAAATAATATTATGTCGGACAGTACAAAAAAGCCTAACAAAATCCAAACTTTTGCTGGAACATGAAAATCGTCAACAAGCCTAAAGTTTTTGAATACAGCATTAAAAATATCACCAATATTGCTCATATCCTTGCCACGGAAGAAAACCCAGATAATGGTAACAATTACAAAATTCTTTAACACATCAATAATTCCCCAAAAGGTGAATGATGTTTTTTCCTGAAAATGGAACAAATCTTTAAGCCATCTTTCAATTAAATATGTTAATCCGTGCAAAGCGCCCCAAATTACAAAAGCCCAACTGGCACCGTGCCACAAACCACTAACCGAAAACACAATCATAATATTCATAAACCATCGGGCAAATTTAACCCTGCTGCCACCCAGCGGAATAAACAAATAATCTCTAAACCATGTTGATAATGAAATGTGCCAGCGACTCCAGAACTCGCTTATGCTTTTTGCCAGATAAGGATTTTTAAAATTGTCCATTAAGTTAATTCCCATTAATCGGGCACTTCCTAAGGCAATTAACGAGTAGCCATAAAAATCGGAATAAATTTGAAACGAATAAAAAGTCAATCCTATAACAATGCTTAAGCTATTGTATTTTAATGGATTATCGTAAATAATATTAACAAAATCTGCTAGATTATCGGCAATTGTCATTTTAATAAATAGGCCATATAAAATCAGTCTTAATCCGTTAGAAACATTATTATATGTAAGATATTTATTTGATATTTCTCTAAGCTGATTTCCAAGCCTCTCATACCTTTCAATTGGTCCGGCAACCATTTGAGGAAAGAATAAAACATATAAAGAATAATAACCTAAGTGTCTTTCTGCCTTTTGTTTGTTGTAATAAACATCTATTGTGTAGCCCATTGATTGGAATGTGTGGAAAGAAAGCCCAATTGGCAAAACTATATTCAAAAATTCAATTTTATTTTGAATATGAAAAAGGTCTAATAATGCTGTAATATTATCATTAAGAAAATTGAAATATTTAAAAAAAGCTAAGAGACTGATATTAGCAATAAGGCTCAGTGTTAAGATTAACTTTCTTGTCTTTTGGCTTTCTGAATTTTCAAGTTTTATTCCAACCCAGAAATCAAGAAGAATTATAAAAAACAGAATCAGAATGTAGGCAGGAACAAATGCCATATAAAAATAGCAACTCGCACCGAGTAATAACATCCATCTTAATTTACCTGGGGTTAAGTAAAAAAGCAAAATTACTACTGGAAGAAAAAGTATAAAATGTAATGAATTAAAAAGCATTTATTAAACAATATTGTACAAAAATAAAATTTAATATTATTATTAGTTATATTACTGTTTTAAACATTATCATAAATCAAAACTAAACAGTTGCCGAATATTTTCGAGTAATATACTTCACTGGATACCAAGCTGCAATAAAACCAATAATTAGTACTGTAGCCAACACATAAATAAAATCGAAAAATTCCATTTTTACTGGATAATTTTCAATTATAAATGAGCCTGTTCCCTCAAGTTTAAGAAATCCAAAAGTTGACTGTAGCCAACAAACAAAAATTCCAAAAAATAATCCCAGAATTGCACCTGTAATTGATATTAGCCAGCCTTCAAAAAGAAAAATATTTCGGATAGTTTTAAAGCTTGCTCCCATACTCTGATAAATAAAAATATCCTTTTGCTTGTCGATTATAAGCATTGTAAGTGAGCCAATTATATTAAATGAAGCAATAATTAGAATAAAGGCAAGAATCAAAAAGATTGCCCATTTCTCTGATTTCATTATTTTGAATAATAATTCGTGCTGTTCGTATCGGGTTTGAATTTTAAAATCGTTTCCAATAATGTTTTTAATTTCTTCCTTTATTTTTTCAGGATTTTGATTAGGTTTTAACTTTAATTCAATAGCACTAATTTGATTTGTATAATCGAACAATTTTCGAGCAAACTCTATAGGAACAATAACATATTTTGTGTCGAAATCTTGCTGAATTGAAAATATCCCGGAAGGAACAATATTCATTCGATTAAATGCATCGTCGGGATTTAATTGAACATTCTTTATGCGTTTCGGAACATAAATCTGAATAGTTGGTGAAACATAATTTAACCCAAGCGACAGAAAATACGCAACACCTTGTCCAATAATTGCATAACTGTTTCGTTCGTCTTTAAGTAAAAATTCACCTTCAGCCATCATGCTGTCGATTCCGGTCATTTGCACATATTCGTCGCTAACCCCTTTTATTGTTGCAATATATTGTTTCTCACGATGTTTTAGCAAAGCATTATCTTCAATAGATTCGGCATATTTGTCGATTCCTGAAATTGCAAGTGCCGATTTCATTTTATCGTCAGGAATAAAAGTTTTTCCAATTACCGAAGTAATTTTTAAATCTGAGTCAAACGAATTAAAAAGCGATTTTATTAAGCTGTCGAAACCATTAAAAACAGAAAGAACAACTATCAAAGCCATCGTTCCTGTTGCAACACCAATAATGGAAATCCCTGAAATAATGTTAATTACATTTGTCGATTTTTTCGAAAAAAGATAACGTTTGGCTATGTAGAGGGGGAAATTCATTAATCTATTGTTACATTACTATATTGTTTGAAGTTTGAAGTTTCATGTTTGAAGTTGCTACGCAGTTTAACCTTCAACTTCAACCGAGCTTGCGAGCTCAACGAAGTTAAACCACAAACTTCAAACTTCTTTATTTCCACGCTTTAACAATTAAACCTGTTCCGGTTTTATGTGTTCTATTTGTATCTATGTAGTTAAGAATTAATGAAAAAGGAAAAGTTATTAAATAGTAAAAAGGAATAATTATGAAAAATATTTTTGAAACATTTAACAACATAATTGGATATTTCATTGACAAACGCCACGAAATTTGACCAGAATTTCCATAAGAATATTTTGCTTCGGCTTTGGAAAATCCTGCATTTTTTAATTTTACAATTATGTCATCAATATTGTAGCCATCACGAACATGTTCGTCAATAAATGATTCCTCGTCGTCGTGGTCGTGAACATCTGAACCTCCTTGGTCGCTTGGTGTTGAAATTAAAAGCATTCCTCCAGCCTTCAACGATTTATGAAAATTCCTAAACACACCATTATCATCTTCAATGTGTTCCATTACATCAACTGACAATATAAAATCGTAATTATTTTCCTTTACAAATTTAGTTAAATCGCCATATTGAAAACGTATTTTATCTGCTCTGTTTATTTGAGTAAAAAAATTGTTGCAATCGTCAATTTGTTCTTGCTTAACATCAACAGCATCAATATTCCAGCTTTTATTAAACTTCGACATAAAGAATGTATATTGACCAAATCCGGCTCCTGCGTCAAGTAAGTTTAAATTATTTGATTTGGGATTCCATTGTCGGAGTTCTTTTTTAATATACCAAGCTCTAAGCAACAGTAAATCAAGTAATGAGTAGAATAATTTTCTTAAAATTGGAGTTTTGTTAAATACAGTTCCTAGGCTTTTTTTTATTGGGTCGTATTTCATTTGTTTGAGGTTTCAGATTTGAAGTTTGAAGTTGTTCAAAATTCGTTATTCACTTGTTCTATTGTTCTTTTTGTTAGTTATTTTTTGTTTTATGTTTAATGTTATGTGTTTCAGTTTGAAGTTTAACTTCGTTGAGCTCGCAAGCTCGGTTGAGGTTTGAAGTTTGAGGTTGTTCAAAATTCGTTATTCACTTGTTCTATTGTTCTTTTTGTTAGTTATTTTTTGTTTTATGTTTAATGTTATGTGTTTCAGTTTGAAGTTAGTTCAAGATGTAATAGGTAAAATTTAATATGTAATATTTATTAAAGAGAGCCACATTGTTACTCACAAAGTTAAATCTTATATATTACTTCTTAAATATTACATACTTAAAAGTTTGTCAATATTTTCGCTGTATTCGCATGAATCGTCAATAAAAAAAGCTAATTCAGGAACAACTCTCATTTGCTTTGCAATTCTCATCGATAGTTTATGTCTTATTGCTCTCTTATCATCATTAATTCTTTTGTAAGCATCTGCAATTTTAGCAACTGGGAATATACTTAAATAAACTCTTGCCAATGCTAAATCTGGACTCACTCGCACAATTGTTACGGTAATAAGACCTCCTTTAAGATAATGTCCGCAATCTTTCTGAAAAATTTCGCCCAAATCCTTTTGAATAATTCGTGATACTTTATTTTGTCTTATAGAATCCATTGAATTTTGTTGAATAATAATTTAATAAAAATCTGTTTATAAAGTCAGGAGTTTGAGTTAGAATGTTCGAGTTCGAGGTTTCGATGAGCTGAAAATCAGGAATGTACTGAAGTACATGACTGATTTGAAGGTCGAGAATAACAGGGCAAACACTCGTGGAGTGTTTGAGCCAGCAGGTGTGAAGTTCGGACATTGTGGACAAACTCTAATTAAAAAAGCCCCATCGGGGCTTTTCTTATTTCTTTACTTTAGCTTTAGAGGAGTAATTTATTTTTAATGCACTAACCTTTCGAAGCTCTTGTTTTATATCTGTAACAATTCCCATTTTAGTAGTTTCATCTACTTTTAATGAAGTTGTCATAAATGGTACTTCTGCTTCGTCTTTAGCATCTCTTTCAGCAATTATAAAATCCTTGATATCAGATAATTTTGAAAACTGATCATTCAATTGAATCTTTGGTTCAGTTCCAAAAGTTCCTTGATATTTTTTTAAAGGAGGTCCAACATATATATAGCTTACTAAAGACTTTTTCTCAAGCTTTTTAATTTCAGTAGCTTCTGGCAACTTATTTTTAATAAATAATTCTGTTTCACGCATTACAGTTGTAACCATAAAAAAGAATAATAGCATAAACACAATGTCGGGTAATGATGCAGTACTAAGCTGTTGAGCTCCTCCGCTTTTCTTTTTTCTGAATTTACTTGCCATTATTGATTGCCTCCTATATTTTTAGGTTCAGCTTCAGATATTCTTTGAGGGTAAATATCTTTAATAGCATTTGCTTGTTCTTTATTTAAATCGTCAAATTTTTTACCAAATTTTTGCATTGCCAATTCATCCCTTAATTCATTGTAAGCTGCAACAAGTTCATTTTGTACAGCTATGTATGTTCCATAAGCAGTACCTCTATCGTTTTGTAAGGAAATAATCTGTTTAGAAACTGGATATGTTCCAAAAAAAGGTATTTCCGTTGCTTTCTTTTCAGGAAGGTCTTCATCATTTTTTGGATTTGCAATAAACTCTTTTGCTTTCTTTCTTAATTGCTTTACTTTCATCGGTTCTCCTTCAACCAATAACCTATTGTCTCTGTTAACGAGTACAACAAAAATGTTTCGTTCTTTAATTTTAGAATCATCTTTTTGTTGTTCAGGAGGAACAATGGGTGGCAACATACGTGACAAACCAGAGTCAACATCCATTGTTGTAGTTACAAGGAAGAATATTAAAAGTAAGAAAGCAATGTCGGCCATTGAGCCTGCATTTATTTCCGGTACTTCTCGTTTTCCCATAATTTATTTTCTTTAAAACCTGATATTCAGGATTATTTAAACATTTTTGATACTTCTGAATAAATGATTGCAACAATAGTAATTGTAGCTAAAATATATAGCGAAATAATACTTGTGTCAACCATTTTGGCAAGAGATTCTGAGATATTAAAAGCATCAGAACCAATAAATTTTGGGATTGTACTATCGGCAAGTAAATATGAAATTAAAAATACTAATCCAATTGCTACAACTCCAACAAGTGAGCTTTTTGCTTTTTTAGGATTTAAAACTAAATATATTATTGGAAATAAAACTGATGAAACAGCTGCTAATCCAAAAAACAAATATGCTATGCCCAAAAATACTCCTTCGTCAATAGCTCCAAAAATATATGTAGCAAATATTACTACAGACAAAATCATTAGTCCATATAATAAAAACGATGTTATTTTAGATAGACTCATAATTATTATTTTTTACTGTTCTTAACTACCAAATCAATTAATGAAATTGAAGCATCTTCCATATTATTTACAAGAGAGTCAATTTTTGATACTATGTAATTATAGAAGATTTGAAGAATAATAGCTACAACCAAACCAGATACTGTGGTGATTAACGCAACTTTAATACCGCCAGCAACTAATGTTGGAGAAATATCGCCAGCACCTTGAATTGCATCAAATGCTTCAATCATACCAACAACTGTTCCCAAGAAACCTAACATTGGTGCAAGTGCAATAAATAATTGAATCCAAGTTAATCCTTTTTCTAGCAATCCCATTTGAACGCTACCATAAGAAATAACAGCTTTTTCAACAACGTCAACGCCTTCATCAGCTCTGTCAAGACCTTGATAGAAAATACTTGCTACTGGTCCACTTGAGTTTCTACAAACTTCTTTTGCTGAATTAACACCACCTGAAGCTAAAGCATCTTCTACTTTTTTCAATAGCTTATCAGTATTGGTTGTTGCAAGACTTAAATAAATAATTCTTTCAATTGCAAGTGCTAAACCAAGAATTAAACAAATTAAAATTGGGGTCATCCAAAGTGGACCACCTTCAATAAACTTTTGCTTAATTTGCTGATGCATAGACTGGTCGCCAACAGGAGCAACTTCTTCTTCGGCCTCGTCAGCTACTGCTGCTTTTGGCTGTTCTGCAACTGGTTGAACTGCTGTTGTGTCATCTTGAATGTTTGAGTTAGTAGCTTCACTAACTTTGGTTGTTCCTTCTTGTGCATTAACAATTGTAGATACTGTAAAAGAAAACAGCATAATAATTGATAAAATTGCAAAAACTTTTTTCATGATTATAATACAGTTTAAAATTTATAAATTTTCTATTTATACTGGCTACAAATATATAAAAATAATTTAGTATGAATATAAATTTTTATTTTTTGTAACATCTTCATCAATTTTAATGTTTTGAATTGCAAAAAGCTTCTAAATCTGTCAATAGCTTTAAAGCCTCTTCTCTAGTATTTCCACAAGTAAGAATATCTGCTTTAAAATCGGCACAAACTTTTGGTCTGTCGGGGTTTGTATAAATCTTACAAGAATAATCTGTATCTAAATGAGGACATACAACTCCAGACTTTTTCCCGTTTGGTAATCCTGGAATTGCCGACGATATTGACGGAATTATACAGCAAGCACCACAATTTGAACGACATTCCATAATTTAGGAATTTAGAATTTAGGGATTTAGGATTTTCAAAATTCGACATTTTATATTCAATATTTTACATTCTACATTTTTTTATTTAGGATTTAGGAATTTACGAAGTACTATTTACACTAAAAACATTCAAGAATTAAAAAATCTATGTTATTTCTCTGCAAATTTATTATTAATCCAATAAAATTGGATATCATTTTTATACTTTTGTCGTCATAAATTATTTTTATGAAACATCCATGATTAATAATAAACACACAAGGGAATGATTATAAAAAGAAGACTAGCCACAGATTGCACAAATTTTCACAGATTTAAAACAACCAAAGGTTGTTTTATCTGTGCTAATTCAAAAAAATCTGTGAAACAAATTTGTGTAAATTGGTGTAATCTGTGGCAAAAAAAATCATAAATATCAGTGTAAATCAGCGTCTAATAAAATTATAAACAGATGAAAAAATATGTTTTTTATCAGATATTAATTTTGGGTTTTGTAATTATCAATAGCACTTTTGCCCAAAAACTCGAATATGGTCCCGAAATAGGATTAAACATTGTTCCTATTAGTAAAAATGAAGTTGATGGCTTAGTTACTAAACTTGGTTTTAATGGAGGAGGATTTATTGCATATCCTGTTAATGATTGGCTATCGATAAAATTTGCAATTAAAGCCACAACTTGCAGTAAGTCTTATATTAAAACTGATACCTCATCAATAAGCGACATGATTTTGCAAGCAATTGTAAGCTCTGGAATTGACACTAGTGCTACTTCTCAATTTCAAGATTATATTGATTTATCTGTAACAAAGAATACTAAAAGCAACACAAATTTTACCTATCTTAGTATTCCAATTGCTGCCGACTTTAATCTTCATGAAAAGTTCTCATTTTCATTGGGAGGATACTTTTCATTGCTTTTAAATGCAAAAACAAAAAATGAAATAACTCAAGACATTCCAGTACTTCAAGCATTCAGCCCAGCTTTATCAGCAAATCCATTAGTTAAACAAATAATAAGTGGAATATATCCAGGTGTATTTGAACCGAGTAACAGCGAAAGTTCAGGACTTGGTGAATTTAATACTATTGATGCAGGACTTGTAGTTTCATTGAGGTATAAAATGGAAAATAATTTTTCAATTTCTGCAAATTTTACAAAAGGCTTTGTAAATTATTATAAAACATTACCAAATATGTATGAAGTTAACTCTGGAAAACACAATTATTTAACACTGTCTGTTGGATATAGTTTCGGGAATGTTTATACATCAAAAGTAAAAAAGAGATATGATATTCCACAGGAATAATTATTTTAAAAAAAAAACATTGCTTATAGTTTTCAAAATAAATGAAACAAAAATTTAGACAGAGTTTATCCCGTTTTATCGGGAATTACAGGATTAACAAGATAGACCTGTAAATCATGTCAAAAAAAATTATATACAGATGAAATTGACATGAGCGAATTAAAAAATAAGCACACCAACCGAGAATGATTATTTATAAGAATATGCCACAGATTGCACGACTTTCCGATAAATCGGAACAAGTCGTCCCGAATTTACTTCGGGAAATTAACACAGATTTAAAACAACCAAAGGTTGTTTTTTATGTGTTAATTATAAAAAAAAATCTGTGAAAAGAATCTGTGTAAATATGTGAAATCTGTGGCAAAAAATAAAATATTAAACCTATCAATATGTGATAATAATCAAAATTATAAACACATGCAACGAAAATACCAAAACAAGAAACTGATAAAACCAGAACTATTTAACCCATAAACAAATAACTAAATTTAAAATAAAAAAATATGTTTTCAGGAATAGTTGAAGAAGCGGCAAAAGTTGTTGGTCTTGAAAAAGATAAAGACAATTTACACATTACACTTGAATGTTCATTTGTTAATGAGTTGAAAATCGATCAAAGTATTGCACACAATGGAGTTTGCTTAACAGTTGTCAAAAAAACTGATAAAGCTTACACAGTTACTGCAATTCACGAAACTTTAATAAGATCAAATATAGGTTTATTAAATATTGGCGATAAAGTAAATCTCGAACGAAGTATGAAAATGGATGGTCGCCTCGATGGACATATTGTTCAAGGACATGTTGATCAAACAGCAGAATGCTACGATATAAAGGAAATGGACGGAAGTTGGTATTTTTATTTCAGATACGATACAAATCTTGGAAATATTACAGTCGAAAAAGGCTCAATTTCGGTTAATGGAGTAAGCCTAACA
>MEND01000137.1:0-5530 GCA_001768975.1 Bacteroidetes bacterium GWA2_31_9
AATTCATTTCACTGTTAACATTTAATAATTTACTTTTAACAATATTAGCTTTAGGCGGTGAAATTTTTTCCCACAAATATAAAGATCTAATTAAAAATAAAGTTGCTTCATTTTCTCTATTCAACTTTAATAATGCTTCTCCAATCCACAAATGAGCATATCCCTTATTCATAACAGTGTTAGAAACGTTTTGCTGGTTTAACATATACAGAGATTTTTTATAACAATTCAATGCATTTTCATAATCACCTTTAAACCACAAGCATCTTCCAATATTACCATAAAAAGGTCCATTTCTATCAATTTTTACAGGCTCATCTAAAATTGCTTTTAAATCATTTCCTTCTAAAAAATAAATCAATGCTTTATCAATATTTTCTGTAATTTTACTATCTCTCCATGCTAATGCTAAACTATTTGAAATTGCATTTAGACTGTTGTCTTTTTTTAAATCAATAATTCGTTCACCCCATTTTATCGCATTCTCATATGTACCAATAAACCAATAGTGATAACAATTTATTTCACAATAATTCAAGTAATTAGCACCTTTACCTTGAATTGCCCCTGAATATTTCACAATATTATCATTTGCAACTACAAAATTTCCTATTTCTGTTAAGGTAGAAATATAACTTTTTATTTGTTCATGAAAATAACTAAACTCTTCTGCTATTGCTATTTTCCAATCTACACTATTAAATAGTTTTTCAGCAACCCGTATATATTCAGTTAGATAACCAGCAGTTAAAAGAGGTTCTTCAACTTCTTGTAACGTAATTAATGCAGATTTAAAATCATATTTATTGATTTCTAATTCAACTTTGCTTGTCCACTGTTCAAACTCACTTAACAACATCTTCCAGCTGAGCCTTTCTCTTAATACACAAATTTTATTATTGTAAAAATTAACAAAAAAGGTAATAAATTTTGAACGTTCATTTTGAAGAGGGTATTTTTGTAGTATATACTCTTTTACTAATGGATGTAATTCTAGTTGTTCCTGTTCTTTTTCTAATGTTTTTGTAACTATCAAATTTAATCTTTTTAGTCTTCTGAGTGATTTGTTAAAATGATTAAAATTAATTTCAGAATTAATAATCTGACCAATATTGTTTGCAGTTTCAGCCTTAACTAATTCAGACAAACTTCTTAATAAAAATTTTTGGTCATTATTTAATGTATTCCAAATTGCATCAAGAATATTTTGTGAAAATATTGCAGCTAAATTATCTTCTTTAAAATTTGTCTTATCTTTTATTGTATTAATAAAATTTATCAGATTTTCTTTGCCACTAAATGCCTGTCCTATAAATAATTTTATCCAATGTGGATGCCCACTAGTAAGCCTATAAACTTCAACAGCTAACCCATTTAGCTCTTCTGTTTTTATGCTTAATTGAAATTGATGGAATAACTCAATAGTTTCTTCTTCTGTTAACCCTTGCAAGCGTATTTGATAAACATTTAAATCAGCTATCATTACAAAAGGTCTACATGTAAAGATAAACTTACATTTGTGCGGTCTTTTATTTATAAAATTATAAAACTTACTTAAGCCTTCCGTGAGAGTAAACTCCTCTAAATCAATGTAATTATCTATATTATCAAAAACAAAAACAATTTTTCTGTCTTGAATTTGTTGAAAAAACAATTCTAATAAATTATCAATATTTTCGTCTTTAATTTGTGAAGGTTTTATATCGCCATTTGTTATACGTTCAATTATTGAAATAATTTTTGTATGCAATCTATTTCCTTCTTCTTTTAAATCACGCCAATCCCAAAATTCCCAATAATTATCACTTTCGACTATTTTCTGTATGTAATACGAAGCTAGTGCCGATTTACCTTGCCCACCAATTCCAGTAATAAAAATTGTATTGAATTTTTTCAAAGAAATATTCTCAATTTCTTGTTTTCGTCCTACCCATTCATTTAATTCCAATGGGTAATCGCAAGAAAACTTTTTATAAATAGGAACTGTTTTTGAACTATCTGATTTATCTTTATATAAATATTGTAACTTGTTTATTTCATGTATTTCTGATTTTAATGCGGTTTCTAGTGTCAAAGTCTTAGAATAATTTTCATTAGCAATTTTTTTTATATCTTTTAGTTGTATTCCTGTTTCCGCATCTAATAAATAAAATACCGTAGTTTTGGTCCCTTTAAAAGGAATTATAATATAGAATATTCCGAAATAAGTATATGCTAGAATTTTTTTATATAATGTTTCGTTGTTTTCAATTTCAAAAAAATCTATGTCTTTAATCTTTCCTGAATTTATTAGACTTTTAATTATTTTATCAGGTCCAAAAAAGGTTAAATTTTTATATTTTTCTTTTTTTTCCCATTCTTCTTTTAACCCCGCTGCTTGATGATCTAATTCTTCTGTATAAACAAAATAACCAAAATCAGCTTCTTTATCAGATACATTAAATGCAAAGTTTTTAAGTTCAGTTGATTTTGGTTTTTCTTTTGCTTTACACTCTATTAAAAGTGTTTCGTTTCTATCAATATGTTTTGCAAGTAAATCAATTTCTAATCCAGTAAAATTAATATTTTGTTGTATTTCATATCCTTGCGTTTTAAAAACACTTCTCATTAAATTTTCAAAAAAAACACCATTCTTAGATTTATGTTCTTCTGGATATAGTAATATTTTTACTTCTGATTTCATATTTAATTTTCTATTAATGCTAAACTTGTCGCTAAACACAACTCATCAGTTAATTTACGTATTACTTAACCGACAACAAACATTTACAATCGAATATTATCAAAAGTAAAACATTCAAACTATTTTAGCAAATGAAGTTATAAATATTTTGCGGATATTTTTTTTGATGGATTAGCCAAAAATAAGCAAAGTTTTCAAAAAGCTCGTCAATTTTACAAAATAACAAAATGCTATTAACTAGCAACAACAACTTATTATTTGTCAGAAAGTTAATGTGATTTTCTTTTCTAAATATTTATGAATTAATGCAGCAATAATATTTTGATTTGGAAAGACAAATTGTTTTCCATTTCGGCAATTTTTCAGCTTAATCATTCGCTATTCAATATTCGCTGTTCTAATGCGATGCACAGAGCCTGTCGAAGTATTCAATTGCTTTTTATGAATTAATTAGGTAAGATATCAATAATCTTTCTTTCAACAGTTTCATATCATAACTTACTTTTTGCTTTACAACTTTACTGTAAATTTTTTTTCTTATTGTGTAAAAAAATGGGGTGTATCTTTTATTGATAAAGCCTAATCTTTTTAAACTCAACCAAATAGGTCTCTATAATTTAAAATTAATCAGCGTTATCTGGAAAGTAAAAAAACAAAAAGCCTCTAAAATCGTACGTTTTAGAGGCCTTTATATTTGTTTATTTAATAAGTTGCTCCCCCTCCAGGACTTGAACCTGGGACCCCATGATTAACAGTCATGTGCTCTAACCAACTGAGCTAAGGAGGAATTTGGTTTGCAAAAATAGGAATTTTTTTCAATAATAAAAAAAAATAGTATTTTTTTTTATTTGATTTTAATTGTACTCAAAATTCCTTCAACTTGCCTAATATAGTTACGTTTCTCGAATCGTGGAGCATAAACATAACCCTCAACAGTAACTAATCGACCTCTTTTAGTATCAGGTGTTGAGTAACTTACAAATGGGCCGCCCATATAGTCACCTTCTACTTTCCAAAGTCCCATAAGTTTAGCTATGTACACTGAGTCTATCATAAATTCGTGGTAATTAATTTCGTAATTGTGCTCGGTTGACATATATGAATTTTCTCTTGGACCAGGAACATATTTTTTTAAAAACTCATCACGAGCATCAATTAAGCTTTGTTTACTAAACTGGTTAGTATCAGTATAATTATAATAATAAATAAATATACCCTGACTTACTTGTGGTGTTTCATGTGATATCCATGCAAAATTATCTTTTGCTAAATCAAGTGTAAATCCTTTTGGGATTTTTAATGAAATATCATATTTTTTTAAAATCTCATTTGATATTGACTTATCTTGATATTTTGTGTAATTGTCAACAATTCGCTGCTCCTCAGCTTCTAGTAATGAAGATATAATTAAATTTTCATTAGTTTTTATTAAACTCTCAAGTATTGTCTCACTTTTAGCTATAATATTTATAAAAATTTGTGGACTTGCCCAAACATCTTTTTTTACAATTATTTTACCTTTTTCTTCAGATTTATTTAATTCACAAACAATTATATTTCTATGAGATTTAAAAATGCTTGAAAATGCATTTGTTGGAATATTCACATAATCAAAAGAAGGCTCTGCTTGAGGAAGTCCTATAACTTCCTGAGTTAATATTTTTTTTAATAACTGACCTGCATCAGAGCTTTCAACATTTTTTTCGATAACTACAACAACTTCTCCTGCCTTACCTGTAATTGTAGGTAAAGTTTTTTTTGAATCATTTTTACAAGAAAATAGAAAAATTACTAATACTACTATTATATATATTTTATTCATTATCAATTATTTTGAAACTAAGTTTGAAGCAAAAATTATGCCTAATTAGTGTTTGTAAGAAAACTACAAAAAACAAAAAACAAATGTCAAACAAATTCCAATTCTCAAAACTTCAATTCTCAAAACAGTTTGGATATTAGGTAATTGTAATTTGAGATTTATTTGATTTTTGAATTTTGAATTTTGATATTTCAAAAAATAAATTGTTTTCTTAGACACATTAATTAGATATTTTAATCTTACTTCCTGGTGTTAAAAGTGCTTCTTGATTTAAATTATTTTCATTTTTAATTTTCTCATAAGATGGTAGTTGAAACTTATCAGCAATACTTTGAAATGTATCTCCGAATTGAACTGTGTAATAAAAAAAACTTTCTTGTTTTATATCAGTGTTCTCAAGTTCTACATCATAAGTTGGATCAAGCCAAAGTACAAGTTTTTGTCCTTCATTTAAGCTATATGTAGTCAGATTATTCCAAGCAATAATATTATCAATTGTACATCTGTATCTAATAGCTAACTTATGAAAATATTCACCTTTTTTTACAGTATGTAAAATACTTAGTTTATTTTCTGTAGATGCTGCATTTGCTTTGATTGTATTAAAGTTCTCCTTATTCACAATAGTATTATAAATTTGATTTTCATTTTTTAAGAACTCTGCAATTTTATCAATTGGTAAAGTAATCGTCACATTTTTTTCGCTATATGGGATATAATTTTGTTTGTAAATAGGATTTAAAAACTTAATTAAATCTTCAGGAATTCCAAGTGTAGCTGATATTTGAGTAAAATACAATGATTGTTTAACAGTAACTGTATCTGTTTGATTATAACAAATCTTTGGTTTGATTGGAAAAATGTTGTGTTCTGGACTAAAATTCATAATGTAATTTGCAGCTATAAATGCGGGAACATAACCTTGCGTTTCTTTTGGTAAAAATGGTCTGATTTCCCAGAAAGTTGTTTTACCCCCTGAGCGAGCAATTGCATTTCTAACAACTCCTGGACCTCCATTATATGCT
>MEND01000137.1:5551-12474 GCA_001768975.1 Bacteroidetes bacterium GWA2_31_9
TGATGCTGAATTGAACATAAATTGCCATAACCCAACTGCACCAGATTTGGATTTTGCATTTGGGTTTAATGCTGATTCTACTATTGCTAAATACTTTAATTCAAGTGGCAAATTATATTTATCAAGTTTTTCTTCAAATAATGGAAAATATAATTCGGCTAAACCTGCCATTCGTGCAACTTGATCTCTACGTCTGAGAGTGTACATATCAATATAGCCTTTTACAGCATCGTTATATTCGAGTGCTATTGGCGATTTTACATTTAATTGAGCCATTCTGTATTCATATATTAAATCGTTATACAGAGGTATAGAATCAATTGCAAAATTATAGTCAGAAGGTTTAGCAGTAGAGTAAGAAAAACTTGAAGTTTCAGAAACTCTAATCATCATAAAGCTATCTATAGCTGAGATTATTGGATCGTAAGCTAACTGATTGTTGCTAGTTGTATCAGAAGCAGTTTTTTTATTATTTGAATACGAATTAATTGATAATAAAATCAATAGTAAAAATACAGCATTTTTCATTTTATCAAATTTTCAGTAAAATTCGATAAAAAGTACATTTGTATTAATGATGTAATAATAAAGTTATTAACTTTAAGATGTTGATTTAATTTATTATACAAAAATTACTTCTAAATAATTTAAAATATAATTTTTAGTATAAAGGGAAGTTTATAGGATTATATTAAAAGCAAATATAAAAAGAATTACTTCTCCTCCTTTTTTTGAGGAACTTCGCTTTCATCCTCGCCTTTAGCAGCTTTTTTAAATTCTTTCATTCCTTGTCCTAAACCTCTCATTAATTCAGGAATTTTTTTCCCTCCAAAAAGAAGCAAAACTAGGGCAACAATAAGAATAATTTGCCAAGGACCAATTACTCCAAGAATAATAAATAGATTCATTCTAATAAATTTAATTGAAACAAAGTTAAAACAATTATTTTAATGTTGCGTAAAGATTAAAAAAATAAAATAATGTGGAATTCAATAATATTAATTCATTTTTTTAACTTGCATAATTAAATTTGATAAACATTTGCCGTATATGTTACGTACAAACACTACTAAAAGCGAATAATGAGTTTTAAAAACATCTTAATATTATTAGTTTTATTTATTTATTTTTCAGATGTTTCAATTGCAAAACGAGGTTTTTCAAATGATTCATTATTTGTAAAATTAGAAAAACAATCTGAAGATACTCAAAAAGTAAACATACTATTGCGTCTGTCAGAAAAAAACCTAAGCAATAGTCCTGAAAAATCCTTTGCATATGCAAATCAAGCATTAGATTTATCACTGAAATTAAACTATAAAAAAGGATTAGCAGCTTCATATAACGACCTAGGAATTCATTTCTTTTATAAAGGCGACTATAATCAAGCTTTAGAATATTATTTCAATTCTATGAAAATCAGGGAAGAATTAAATGATATATCTGCATTAGCCACTGTTTATAATAATATTGGTGCATCTTATAACAATTTATCTAATTATACTAACGCATTAGAATATTATCTTAAAGCCCTTAAAATTGAAGAAGAGTCTAACAATAAGGCTGGAATGGCAAGATGTTATAATAATATTGGAATAATATATTATGTAAATGAAAACTATGTAAAAACACTCGATTATTTTATAAAATCAGCTAAAATTAAAGAAGAATTATCTGATAGTATTGGGCTTGCAAGTTCATATAATAATATTGGTGAGCTTTTTCGACAACAACATAATTTATCAAGATCATTAGAGTTTTTTAATAAATCTCTTAAAATAGCTGAAGGATTAAACGATTTAAGATCTATTGCTCAAGCTACATTAAATATTGGATTAACATACAGAGATTTAGGAAATAATACTTTAGCCCGAGAATATTTTTATAAATCACTAAATATCAAATCTGATATTAATGAAATGCATGGTTTTGGATTGGCATTAATTAATATTGCAGCAACTTACAAAGAAGAAAAAGATTATAAAAAAGCTGAAATTGAGTATAAAAAAGCCATTGATGTGGCAAAATACTTAAAATCTTATGATTACTTAAAAGACATTTATAAAGATCTTTCAGAAATATATGAAACAAATGGCGACTTAAATAATTCACTACGATATTTTAAACTTTACTCTGCATCAAAAGATTCAATAATTAAACTTCAGAGTTCAGAAAAATTTGCAGAACTTCAAACACAATTCGAAACAGAACAAAAAGAAAAAGAAATAAGTCTTATAAAAAACGAAAATAAATTACAAGCTTTAGAATTGAAAAGGCAAAAAAATATAACTTACTTTTTTATAGCAGGGTTTATTTTTATAGTATTAGCATCATTTTTATTCTCAAGAGAATATCGTAATAAACGGAAAGCAAACAAATTACTTTCAGAACAAACATCACGAATTCTTGATCAGTCAGTAAAACTAGAGTTAGCCAACTTAAAGCTCGAAAAACTTTCAATTGTAGCTAAGGAAACAAGTAATGCAGTAATTATTTTTGATAAAAGTGGAAAAATTGAATGGATTAACGACGGATATAGTCATATTTATGGGTATAATCTTGATGAAATAATAAAAAATTCAAAATCATCAAATATTATTGAACTAAGTAATAATAAGAATATTAATGAATTCGTAGAAGAGTGTTTGCAGAAAAAAACATCTGTCAATTATGATACTTTAGCTTCGACAAAAAACAATAAAAAAATTTGGATTAAAACAACCCTTACTCCTATTTATGATGAACTTGGAAATTTGAGAAAATTTATTGCCGTTGATACCGATATTTCAGCTATTAAAAAAGCTGAAGAAGAAATTTCCCGAAAAAACAGAAATATTACTGATAGTATAAATTATGCAAAAAGAATTCAAGATGCAATTCTTGTAAATGAAGAAGACTTTGTTAATAATTTGCCCAATTCTTTTGTTTATTATTCTCCTAAAGACATTGTTAGCGGTGATTTTTACTGGATATACAAAGTAAATACTAAAATTATAGTTGTAGCTGCAGATTGCACCGGACACGGAGTTCCAGGAGCATTAATGAGTTTGATTGGGGTAATGTTGCTAAATGAAATAATTATTCAAAAGCATATAATAAAACCTTCTGTTATACTCGAAAAACTTCATAATGGAATACTTGATGTTTTACATCAGGAAAGTAACGATAATGCATCTCAAGATGGGATGGATATTGCAATTTGTAGTATTGATAAAGAAGAAGCTATATTAGAATATTCTGGAGCAATGATGTCAATGTATATTCTTAATAATGATAAAATTGATATTATTGAAGCTGATTTACGATCTCTTGGTGGAAGTTTATGGATAAGAAAAGAAAATGACAATTTTAGCTTTACAAATCATATACTAGAATTAAAAGATGATATGATGGTATATTTATTTTCAGATGGTTATCTTGATCAATTTGGTGGTGACAAAAATCAAAAATTTAATGGTGCCCGATTTAGAGAGCTTTTATTATCTATCAGTAAATTACCTGCAAATGAACAAAAAAGAATTGTAGCAAATACTATTGAAGATTGGAGAGGAGATAACAAACAGCTTGACGATATGCTGATTCTAGGAATAAAAGTATAAATCACTTATATCTTAGTCTTTTTATTCTTTCGCTTCTCTTTCATTGATGTACCCCAAAGTTTTCTTCCAAATAAACCAAATTCTGGTTTTCGTTTTTCGATTCTATAATTTGAGTGCATAAAAGGATTAAACGTTTTTAAACCTTTATGATCTATATTCGACCTTGAATAAACTCTGCCATCTCTTGAAACTCTTCGGGTCGAATAATTTGAGTTTGCAATAGGAGTTCGAACCGAACGATTAGTTGTAAATGAGTGAGAATAGCTTCTTCCCTTTTTACCTGTATATCGCTTTGTACTTGAATTTGTTTTCGAAATCGCAGTTCTAATAGTTCTATTTTGTCTTAACGATTGAGAGTAATTTTTTTTACCTTTTCTATATTTTTTTGTACTTGCATTCTGCTTCGACAATTTAGTTCTAACTTGCCTATTAATTGATCTTGACGAAGAAAATGTTTTACCACCCTTTTTATATTTGCTTGTACTTGAATTTTGACTCGAAATTCGGGTTCTTACAGACCTATTTATAGAATTAGAAGTGGAATACATTGCTCCACCTTTGTGATACTTATGACTTGATGCGTTTGAATTTGATTGCTGAGTTCTTACACTTCTATTTATTGATTTAGAAGCTGAATAAGTTTTTCCATTTTTCTTATAATTTCTTGAGCTAAGGGTTTCGCCATTATTTCTATTTCTAACACTTCTATTTATTGATTTTGAGGCTGAAAATATTTTTCCATTTTTTTTATATTTTCTTGCACTAAACGTCTCACCTAAGCTTTTTGTTCTTACAGATCTATTAATTGATTTAGAAGCAGAATATGTTTTTCCATTTTTTTTATAATT
This sequence comes from Bacteroidetes bacterium GWA2_31_9, assembly GCA_001768975.1. Taxonomy (GTDB): domain Bacteria; phylum Bacteroidota; class Bacteroidia; order Bacteroidales; family GWF2-33-38; genus GWA2-31-9. The sequence continues at coordinate 9,999 of MEND01000137.1, forward strand.
CCTTGAACTTCTGGTTTCTCCATTATTTTTATTTCTAACTGATCTATTAATAGAATTTGCCCTAGAAAATGTTTGTCCTCCCTTATTATACTTTGTAGATCCATTATTGATATTTGAACGAGCTCTACGTAATTGAAAATGAATAGATTTTGATGCTGAAAATACTTTACCTCCTTTTGAGTATTTTCTTGAACTATTATTTTCATTACTTTTTATTGCTCTAGCAACTCTTCCTTTTGTACCAGATTTATAGTATGATTTTCCATCTTTTGTCCTTCGCTCTCCTCTGTTTGAAGGATTAAATAAATTGCCTAAAAACCTTTTGTCTGAAGAAGAATGGGCATAAGTTTTTCCTCTTAATTGCCTTTTTTCATTTGTTGTTTTTGTTCTGCCTTTATTTGCATATCTAAATTTGCTTTTTGAAAATGAAAAGGTTTTGCCTCTTTTATCGTAATTAATTGAATTACTTTTAGGTGAAGATCCTCGCTCTTTTTGTTCATCAATTTTTTTCTTTAATCTTAAATAAAGAATTTTGGATTTTCTTGCAGGTTTATCAGGGCTTCTACGAATACTTATACTAATATCTTTTCCACACGAAATAAGTAGAAAAGATATAAGAACTAAATATGAAAGTATTTTTATCAATAAGATTAAGGTAAATTACTTTGCTGTACCAATAACTCCTGACGAATAGTTTAACTCTGAACCAAACATGCTGTGAGGAATAGAAAATACAATTAATAACATAATTGAAGCAATTATAACATAAATTGGTCTAGGCTTTTTTAAATTTAAAGCTACAGCTAATAACCAAAATATAAATGCTATTAAAGTTTTATTATCGGTTAAATCCCAACCAAAAGGCACTCCAGTCCAAAACTCTCCAAAAGCATATTTCTGTACAATTGGACCTAATGTCATTCCTCCTATACTTAATGAAATTATAGTTAAAAATGAATAAAATCTAAACTTTATGTTTTTAAAAATTGCTAATATTCCTGATAAATTGGATAACAACATTGCTAAAAAAATAAATATTATATGGGGAACAAGAATATATGCAGGAACACTTCCCTTAAATCTAATTACTACTGGTTTTTCAGAAATACTAACTTCTTTATTTTCAGCTTTATAAATTACTTCGTAAATTAGTTTTCCGGCAGGTGGTTGCATTGGTAATTCTGCTATTAATTTATCCGATTCATTACGAAAACCAATCACAGCAAATTCATCATTTGTATTAAATCGTTTATATTTTAAAAATAAATTTTCAGGATTATTGAATTCAGAAATTTCAATAATTGCATTTTTATCTGAATCGCACGAACGTGGAAAATGATATTTAAACTTTGTATTTTCTTTATCAAAACTTCCTTTAATAGGATAAGTAGGTCCTGTTTTACGTTGATAATACGCTGCTGATAAGGTGATTACTATTGCTAAAATCCAAGCTGTAATAATTGATTTCATAAAATAAATTTTTTATAAAAATAATTATTACTTATAGATATTTAGTAAAAATGATAAAAATATAGACTATATTTTTTTGATTTGCTTAGTTATAATAAACTTACCTGATTTAATTTGTAAAAAATAAATTCCTGGTAAGTAATCTTCAAATTTTAAACTCTGATCAACTTTTCCTGAATAAGAGTTGATATTTTCTTCTAAAACAATATTCCCCAAAGAATTGAAAATAATTATAGAAATTTCAGATTTGATATTTGTGTTAAATTGGACATTGAAATTATCTGAAACAGGGTTAGGAAAAATTAGTAACGAATTAATCGAAGGTTTTTGTTCAGTAAATTCAACATAAGGAGCAAATTGTTTACTGACATCTGTTTTAGATATTGAGTCAGGGTATTCCAATTGTTGTGAAACAACTAATTGAGATACAAACAGTAATACATTTATAAAAAGTAAAAATTTAAACATATTTTTTTTTAAAACCGTACAAGAACTAAAACAGCTTTATATACGAAGGTTTATTCAATAAGTTACATGATTACGCTTAATCTGCAGGGTAGTTCGGTTAAATCTCATAAAGTGCTTATTATTAATTGTTTTATATTTGCCACTAAGACTCTAAGCTTGAGTCCACTCCAAAAAGTAAAAAAAGTAAAAAATGCCACTAAAACTTTTACCCCATTGGATAGCAACAATTAGAAACGAATACTCAATTAAAATATTTATCCAACGAGGCAGGAACTCTAAATTCCACAAAACAAAGACTATCAATACAATATCTTTAGAGGGATTTTGTGTTTTCCGATAAATCGCATTGGCATTAACTTAATTATCAAATTTCCCAATGAAAAATCGGGGCAAGTCGTGTTATAATGCAGAATATTACATACATACAATCATGAAAAAAATTCCTTTAGGTAATGAAATATTGGTAGAAAATAACATAACCACCAATCTAAATCACATTAGGGATGAAATATCTTCTTCAATTTCAATATTTTATTTC
>MEND01000138.1:0-6496 GCA_001768975.1 Bacteroidetes bacterium GWA2_31_9
CACTTGCAACACTCATGAGTATTGTAATTTCTTTAGGTTTTTCTTATTATGTCAATAATTTTGGACAATACAATAAGCTATATGGATCAATCGGAACTTTAATTGTAATAATGCTTTGGCTTTATTTTAACTCATTAATATTACTAATTGGATTTGAGCTAAATGCAAGTATAAATTCTGCACATTTAAAAAAAGTGATGGAGATTGAACCTTCTGTTCATTAAAGAATCCTAAATTTGTCCGTTATCAATTCTTACAATAATATCTTCAATCATTTTATCTTCGCCATCTGAGTCAAATTCTGTTTTTAGACTAGAGCCAAAAATTCGAGCAACAGATTGCCAAAGAAAAGCCTCAACAGAGCCACGTAATTCCTTTACAATTGCGTATGTAGTTTGTCCGGTTTCTCTATCAATGAGTTTTATTAATAGCTTCCCTTGAGTTATTGTTAAATCTTTCAACTCATCTTCAAATTCATTTTTAAGTTCCTTCTCTGCTACTTTTAAGTATTTATTTTTTTCACTTTCTGTTTGAAAACTTATAACATTATTATGAATTTCATACATTTTATTTCGAGCCAGCTTTGCGTAAGGATATACTTTTTTGATATTTTTGACTAATCTCAAATATTTCTGTTCTTGTTTTTTACTTGTGAATACTTTTGGAGGTAAAATAACAATCTCTCTTAATTTAATAAATGGAATTGTGTCTCCATCTTCAACAACGGCATCAACTAAGTAATAATTTTTACCATTAACACTCACTCTAGTCTGATTATAGACAGATTCTGAAAATAAAATTAATAATATTACAAGAATCAATTTAAACATAACAGAGTGCTTTTTCAATAAATATGCCAGTAAACTTTGTATAACGAAATTACAATGCAATTTATTAAAAATTATTATGATAATAAATGTAATAGTTTTGGATAAAAAAAAAGCCTGACAAATGTCAGGCTTTAATTATTTTAAAATCTGTTACTTAATTAAATTAATTTTTTTAACTACAGACTTTTTATCAGATAATATTTTAACAATATAGCTTCCTTCAGCTAAATTTGAAATATCAATTGTAGTTAAAGTAGATGCATTGTTAACAGAAGCAACAACATTACCAATAATGTTATAAACTTTAATTGAAGAATTTTCAGCATTTTCGATGTTTAAAACTCCTTTTGTAGGATTTGGATAAACATTAATAACTTTATTTGACATACTATTAATAGCAGTAGTAAAATCATGTTGATAAGTACATCCATTATAGTCTGTTACGGTTAATGAATAAAATGTATTTGAAGCCACACCAGTTAAATCTTGATTAATTGAACCAGTATTCCATAAATATGTATATGGCTGAGTTCCACCTATAACTGTTACATCAACATCTGCACCATTCATTAGGTGAGATACCAATATTGCAACTGGCTCAGTAATGCTTACAGTTGCAAAACATTGATCAGAAAATGCATCGGTAACAGTAACTGTATATGTTCCTGCAGCTTGTCCTGATATTGAACTTATAGTTTCTCCAGAAGACCATAAATAATCGTAAGGAGATAAGCCCCCTGTTACTGCAAGATCAGCACTACCATTAGTTTGTCCATTACAACTCACATCAGTTTTACTACTAATATAGCATGATAATGGAATACTACTATTTACAATATTTAATCTAATAGTAGGAAGAACATCATCATAGTACCAAGCTCCTTGGAACTTTAATGCAGAAGAATTTGGAAAATCGTGAGGGCCTAAATCATCACCTCCAACATAAAGTTTACTAGTACCATCAGATATACCATAAATTTCAATTCCAACATTATACCATGTAGCAGCTTGTAAAAACTCAGCAGAACCATCTTTAAGAATTGGAACAGTAACCCATGTTCCTAAATCCTCAGTAACAATATCTCGAATATCTGTTACAGCAACATCTGTCCAACCTCCAGCACCATCACTCATCCATATTTTACCAATAAATGAAGTCCCAACAGTAGAGTTAGATGTTACATAAACAGATATAGAATTTGCTTCATCTCCATTTATCATATAAAACACTGTACCAGCAGCATCTCCATCAGCAGGTCCAACATAACGACAAGGTCCAGCAGTAGTTGTTCTAATGTAATCTCTAGCAAAAACAGTATCAGATACAGAAAAACTTATAGTATCATCATTATTAGCAGGAACTTCATCTGTTTGATCAGAAAATACATGATAAGTTGCATGGTATGTTCTTACATCATTTGGTAAAGTAAAAGGAACAGCCAAAGGAACCGTATCAGCAGTAGAAGGTGCTACTGATGGTATAGCAGTGCCATTTTCATTAAATACATCGCTAGAATAATTATTTACTACAACATTCAAATTAACATTAGTTTGAGCATCAGTTCCAAAGTTTAATACATTAGCACCAAAGTTCACGTTTTGTAATTGAGTTAGAGGTGTTTTAGAATAAAAACCTGCCCCATCAAATACTGGCCATGCTTGAACTAATTGAACATCATTTACAGGTAGAGAAGATAGTTGAATATCATCAACCATCCAAAAATAATGGCTTCCACCATACATGTGCCATCTTAAATAAACAGTAGATTGATTTGCAGCAGTTGCAGAAATATCAACATCAGTATTAATAGGATTTGCTGTAGCAGAGTTAACAGCTTGTCCTTCTTTAACATCATATTCTGTCCAGTTAGTACCATCATTACTTACAAATACTGAAAAGAAAACTGCCGAAGCACTACAACAATATCTAAAATATTGTTGAAAAGATAATAATACAGTGGCTTTAGAAGAGCAGTCAATAGCTGCAGTTTGAAAATATGCATCCATATTAACTGGTGTACCTCCAGGGAAAGGAGTATTGTAAAAATCTGCTCTTAACGACATAAAATATCCAGCACTTGTTGATAAAATAGGTGTAACACTTGTAGAATATTGACCTCCTGGTGCAGCATTTGAAACTATCCAGTTAAAATCATAAGCATCAACAGCCAAATCGACCATCGACCAACCAGTTGGTAATGTTCCAGAATTAAAATTTTCTGACCAAAAAATAGCTTGAATATTCTTATCCATAGCTATTTGCTCGTTAGTTTTAGGAGCATCAATTTTTTCAGGTTTACATGGAATTTGATTTGCTGAAATAGGCATTTTAGTTTGTCCAAATGCGTAAACAGAAAAGCAAATTGCAATAAGAAGAGTAAATTTTCTCATAATCATTTGTTTTTAGTTAATATTCGAAATTATAATGTTTTAATAATATAACAAAAATAAGGATTTTTTTGATAAAAAGCGTAAAGTGATGTTTTTTAATAATTATTTAACAAATTAAGCTGTCTGTTATTTTATTAATTGTCCATTTTTTCCAATAGCAACATTTTCCTTTAAAATTTTTGCAGGATTGCCAGCTATTATACAATTTGATGGAATATCTTTTGTCACAACAGAGCCTGCCCCTACAATTACATTATCGTTTATTGTTACACCCGGAAGTAATATAGAATTAACTCCTATAAATACATTTTTTCCAACTCTGGTATCTACAAAAACTCCATGACCTTCAACATAGTTATGTGTAAGTATAACCACGCCAGTAGTAATAACGGAGTTTTCTCCAATGTGAACACCCTTTGGATTTGTTTTATCAAATCGACATTTAAACGAAACAATTGCTGTTGGATGAATATCCATTCCATACAAAGTATTATTAATGAAAAATAATAATTTATTGAGAAAAATAAGTTTTATTAATGTTCTAATTTTTGATATCATAATTATAAATTTTTATCTAATAATTTATTATAAATAGCTTTGTATTTTAACGCATTTGTATCCCAACTTCTATGCTTTTTTACATAATCCATTGCATTAGCAATTATATTTGAATAATGATCAATACCATTGTCGTAAACTTGTTGAATCAATAACTTCATAGACTCTTTATCATCAGCTTTAAATAGTAAACCATTATACTTGTCAGTAATAATTTCCTTTATCCCACCAACATCACTTGCAATAACTAATTTCTTATATGCCATTGCTTCAAGAGGTTTTAATGGTGTAACTTCATCTGTGATTTTAGTTTTTGTACGAGGATTAATAATTACATCAAGTTGTGAAAAGACCTCAGGTAATTGTTCTTGCTCAACTTCACCCATTATTATTACATTACTAATTTCCTGATTTTTAATAGTTTTTTCAAAGTCTAAAAGCAAAGGTCCTTTTCCGTAGATTTTTAATATAATTTTCAAATGCATTAACTCTTTCATTACTTGAATTAAAAGTTCAAGACCTTCTATTTTAACAACACTTCCTATGTAAGCTAAAGTCAGGTATTCATTTTTTTCTTCTATTCTTTTCGTATTATTTGCAAGATTAATATTTACAGCATTTCCGATAATTGAAATTTTATTATCTTTTGCTCCTCTTTTTAATAAGTTCTCTCTAAGCTCCTCACTAATAACAACTACATGTTTAGCTCTTTTTATAGTGAATGATTCAATATAATGTATAATATTAGATTCTAATTTAGCTCTAAAATTTTTACTTACAACTTTTCGATATTCTTCCCACAAAGAACGAACTTCATAAACATAAATTTTATTTAATAAACAGCAGACTATCCAGCTACTTATACCACAAAAAAAAGTAGAATGTGCATGAATAACATCAACTTTTTCATTTTTAGCCAATTTGTATATAATTCTAATAAAACTAAATATTCTATACAGTTTTTTAAATAAAATAAATACTGATTTTTGATTTTCATCTACTGCTTCATTATGTCTTGTTTTAAAAAAACTTCGATAATATTTTATACCATTGATTTCATCGTAAAGATTCTCGTTAGTTAAACCGTATTGAAATGGTGATGTAACAGCAATCACATCAATACCTGCAGACTTTTGACTAAGAAGTATATCACGACTTCTAATAGTAGCACCAACCTTAGTTGGTAATGATTGATATAAAACATGCAAGACCTTCATACTTTATTGAATAAGATTAAAATCTCCTAACTTAAAGTAATTAAATATTAATACCAATAAAAAGAAAAAAATATTTGAATACATAATATATTTCTTTGTATTACTTGTGGCATAGTATAAACCCGCAGCCGAAAACATTAATAAAAAAGGATATATGGGTAAATAATGCCTTAAATTCAGCATAAGTCCGGTGTAGGCAATTACAAACAAATTCATTCCGATTATAGATAACAAAAAAGCATTTTCCTTAAATCCATTTTTAATAGTATAATAGACTCCTGTTAAAAAAATTACTGCTAATAGACATTTAATAAAAGTTTCGGCTGAGATTATTTGCTGAAAAAACATTCTATCATTGCTAATTCCAAATTCTCCAAGCATGTTTGGAAATGGCCCTATGAAAACTAATACCAAATTGACTGGTAAAATTGAGACTCCTTTTAAAATTTTAGAGGGTGAAACACTTACTACTTTCCCTGAATAATTATCCCCAGCATCATAAGCTCCTGAAATTTCCTCATAAGCTGGTGAAAATAGTAATAGATAACCTATTAAGAAAATAATTACTGGAATTCCTGTCCATTTCACTATTAAATTACTTTTTCGAGGTATATATATATAATATAGAGCAAATGCTGCAAAAAAAATCAACCCACTAATTGTTCTGAATAGAAATAATGAATAATAAAATGAAAAAGTAGGAATTAACCATAAAACCTTTATTCTTATTCCACCAATTGCTTTTATAGCAAAGTGTGTTCCACCTAAAATTAAAAAAATCATAACAGTCTCTTTAAGATGGCTTCCACAATATCGGATTAGTATAGGTGATAACATTGCTAAAATTGATGCAAATCGAGCAATTTCGATATTAAAAAATTTCTTCGAAATATGATAAACCCATATTACTGAAATAGCAGACATTACACCTTGAATAATTCTTAATAATAAAATACTATTTCCAAATAAGTAATAAACATAGCCATTAAATAGTGGGTATCCAAAGTCTGAATAATCGCCAGGAAAATTTAGACGAGGAAAATAATCACCACTTAATATATCTTGAGAAATAATATTTCCCCATCTATCATAAAACATTTGGTCACTATCAATTGCCTCAAATGGCACACCATTATAAAATGTATATAAATAGTAGTACCAAACTACACCAATTAATCGAAATGTTAAACTGAAAATAAATAGCTGGGCTACAAAAAAACCACTTGAATAATTTTTATATGTAGTATAAAAGAAATACATTCCCATAAAGTAAAAAACGCACCATAGCAAAAAATGCACTAAAAGACTAAATGGCATGGAATGTTCTCCGTAAATTAAAACAGCAGAAATTACTAATAGGAATACTAAAATTAAAGAATTAAAAGAGTAATATTTAATATTTTTAAACAAATTGTTTAATTTATATTTTTTGAAATTTCATTAGAAACTATTTCTGAAAAGTGTTTAGCTCCTGCTTTATTTAAATGACTAAAATCATGA
>MEND01000138.1:6509-30355 GCA_001768975.1 Bacteroidetes bacterium GWA2_31_9
TACGGCGAAATTGTAGTATATAATTTTATATTTTTTGCCTTTGAAATTTCAATAATTTGCTCAAGTGCACTAATACAATTTGAGTCAATGATTAATTTTGTATATCTATTTACATCTGAACTGAAATCTTTGTTGAAAGTCTTAATTTCTCCAATAAGTGGACGATAACCTTTAATATCAGTTTGTGGAAAAAATTTGTATTTTAATATATGTATTATAGTAGAATTAAATCTATATAACTTTAACATTAACTTAATTTTTTCAAAAGAACCTTTTCTGTTAAGTACATCTCCTATTTCGTTAGGAAATATTGAATAATATGGTTCAATTTCTGATAATCTATCATAACCATCTTGAGAATAGAATAACCAATTTTTATCAATATTCAAGATAATTATTTTTGGGGTATCTCTTTCACATAAAATTTTAAATAAAGTTGAAACAAAAAGCAATTCTTGCCCCTGAACACCAGCATTATAACACGATAATCCAAGTTTATTTTCAAAAACATTTGGGTCGAAATGTCTGTTTGCATGTGAGCTACCAAAAATTACAATATCCTCATTTGCAACACTCATTGTATAATTTAGTCGAGCATATTTTCCTGATTCTTGATTAAAAAATAACCATTGTACTAAACCACCGACAATAAACTCAAAAAGTAATAATATTATTAAAAACTTAAACAGTTTTATTATTAGCAGTCTATATTGTATTTTTTCTACGTTCATTTAAAATTGAAAATAAATAAATTGTCCTCCATCAAAAACTCCAAATAACAAAATAAAAGCAACCATTCCTGCATAAGCAGTCAATCTAACCCATTCAAATTTATTATTAAAAATTGAAAAACTTGTGTTAAAAAACTCATGTTTAATTTCAATAGCTAGTAAAATCATTATTGCAAAAATAGCATAAATAGGAGCTATTACATCTGGACCACTTGGAATATATACAGGACCAGAAAAAGAAAAAATACCTTCAATAATTTTAAAAGCATCACTTGAGGAATTTGCTCTGAAAAATACCCATGCTAAACAAGTTAAAGTAAATGTAACTAATATTGAGAATACTCTTGTTAATAATTTTTTTTCTAAGCGTATTCCCATTTTTAAAAAAAATTTTTTTATGAAAATCCCAATAATTAAATAAATACCATTTAAACCTCCCCAAATAACATAGGTCCAATTTGCACCATGCCAAAAACCACTAACAACAAAAGTTATAAATAAATTAAAATATCGCCTAGTACTAGAAACTCTATTACCTCCTAATGAAATATATAGGTAGTCTCTAAACCAAGTAGAAAGAGAAATATGCCATCGTTTCCAAAATTCAGCAATGCTTAAAGAGAAATATGGTCGATTAAAGTTTTGCATTAAATTAAAACCCATAGCTTTTGCAGAACCAATAGCTATATTAGAATATCCTGCAAAATCACAATAAATTTGAAATGCAAAAAAAATGGTAGCAACAATAAATGTTAATCCAGTATGCTGATCAGGATTATTATAAACGGCGTTAACATATATTGATGCTCTATCGGCAACAACAAGTTTCATAAAAAAACCAAAAACCATTTGTTTCAAACCTTCAGATATGTTATTAAATTGGAATTTATGATTTGCACGAAACTGGTGTAGTAAATTTTGTGGTCTTTCGATAGGGCCTGCAACAAGTTGTGGATAAAACATAACATATAAGGAATAAATCCCAAAATGCCTTTCAGGTTTTTGATGACCACGATAAACTTCAACTACATAACTCAAACTCTGAAAAGTATGAAAAGATAAGCCTATTGGTAAGATTATAGCTAGAGATTCAACCGAATAATTCCAATCTAAAAAGTTAGCGATTGAATTAAAATTATCAATAAAAAAATTATAATATTTAAATACAAACAATACCAAACATGTGCTTATAATACTTATTATTAGTATTAATTTTTTCTTAGGTTTTGCTTTGGCTCTATCTATATAAATTCCAGCATAATAATCAATAATTATAGTTATTGCTAAAATTAAAATGTAAGCTGGAATAAAGAACATATAAAATACGCAACTTGCAGAAAGAAGCATAAACCATCTGAATTTATGAGGTAAAGCATAAAACAGTATTGTTATTATCGGAAAAAATATTAAAAAAGAAACCGAATTAAAAAGCATAAATAATTTTTTGTTGTTAAATCATATAAAATTATAATAATTTTAAAAACTGATATATTTCATCTCTAATATTCTCAATACTAAAATGTTTTGAATTTTTTTTAGCTTCATTTAATAAATATTTATAATATTCACAATCAGAAATTACTTTTTTAAAAATCAAATATAAATCATTTGCATTAGAGTATTTAACAGAAGAAGTATTTAATTCTTCAAGAAATTCATAACTTTCTGGATAAAGCCCAGGCAAAGAATAAGATATACACTCAGACATTCCTGAACAAAATTTTCCATATTTGTAATTTTCCATATTTAATGGATTCAATATTACATTTGTTTGAGAAATATAATGACGGTAAGTAGATTCTCCGATAAATTTTTCTTCAAATATCTTTATTAAATCAAATTTAGCCAATTTATTTAATTCCTTCGATTTTGAAATCATATCAAGTCCAAACTCATTATTATCATTTAATAAACCTCCCAGCATCACAATTCTCATATTAGAAATATCAGCCTCTTTATCATTTATTAATATTTTGAGTGCTTCAAAAAGTTGAGAAAAGTCTTTCCTCCTTTTTTCCATTGTTCCTGTTGCTGTAAATGTAAAGTAATCTTCTTTTTGAAGCTTTGGGATTAATCTATTATTATCGTAAAAATTAAATGGAATAAAAAGCATTTTCTTATTAATAAATGGCTTTAATTCATTCATTACACTTCGAGATGAATATATTAACCCATTTGCTCTTTTCATCTGAAGTTTATATAATATTCTGTAAATTGAATTCCATAGTATGCCAAAAACAAAAAAATTGAAATAATTTAGGTAGGCATCTCCAAAAATTACATCTATAAATAAATATTTACATCTGGGTTTAAGAAATAAATGTGATATAATTCCTTGACGACCTGAATTTGGTGATACAATCATATAGTCAAGATTTTCAGAAAATTTTGAAACTATTTTATTATATCTATTTAAGCTATCGCCAGTATATATATGTAATACAGCTTGTTGTTCGATTTTAGGATTTAAAACTTTTAATGAAGATAATAATTTGTTTGAAATGAATAGATGAATTTCATTAATCCCTGGTTCAAAAATTTTAACTAAATCATCAAGTACTGTATGGTGAATATTGATTAAATAAATTCCTATTTTCATTTATAACTTATTTAAACTTGGAATATATTCTTACATCGTAATATTTATTATACTGAAAGATCTGATTTTTCAAAACACCTTCCATTACAAAACCACAAGTTTCATATAATTTAATGGCAATAGCATTACTATCAATAACTTCAAGCAATATTTTATTTAAATTTAAAGTATTAAATGCATAGTCTGTTATCAATGTTAAAGTTTCCTTTCCATAACCCTTATTTTTTGAGTCAACACTCCCAATCACAATTCCAAAATAACAAGTTTTATTTATCCAATTAATATTGTTCAATTGAGTATATCCAATAACTTTTTGATTTAAATCACAGATTGTAAAAAAAATTGTTCTATTCATTTTATCTGCACAGAGATTCTGAAACCAATCTATTTCTTGTTCAAAAATTACAGGAAAAGGATGCATTAACGCATTAGCTTTTATGTCTAAATTATTTCTCCATTTATTAAACTCCTGAGTATCTTCCTTTTGAACAGGTCTCAATATTACTTTATTTCCAATTATCATAATTTATTTAAGTTTTATTGTTTCTATTATTAATTCAGAATACCTTTTTGCTTTTTCTATAACTTCACTTTTACTTTCAGCCGAAACAATTACTACTCCCGATCTCAAGGCACTATGAGAAACGCTTTTGATTGTATCACCTTTTTTAACGAAAATATATGAAAAAATTAAATCTGAGTAATCATTTATTAATTTATTTTCAATTATATCATCGACAATGCTTTTTGGAGGTAGAGTAAAGTATTTAACATACACATATTTTGAAACAGAATGATTAAGGTTTGGTTCAATACCTAAACAAACTTGGACTGACGCTTTATCTAAATCGACACCACATGAGGATTTTGTCAAAAATGAAGAAATAAAGTCTCCACCTAATCTAGCACCAATTTCAATTATTATTGGGCCTTTTTCGGTAATTTTTAATTCTGTGTGCGAAACTGTGTTGTTAATCCCTAAAGCATTAATTGCCTTAATTACTTCGACTTTAATTTGTTCTTTTTGCTTATCGGTAAGTTCGGCAGGTTGAATATGACCTAATTCAACAACATTTGGAAAAGGTGTAATAATTTTTTCTGTTATCTGAATAACTTCAGTTTTTCCATTATATGTTACAGATTCGACACTAAACTCAGGTCCATCAATAAATTCTTCAATTAAAAAAGCACCCTCTCTAGAGAATGAAATAGTTTCATCTAAATAATTTAATATTTCATTATATGACAAAACTCTATAAACACCTCTACTTGAATGGGAATCGACAGGTTTTAAAATCAATGGATATGAAAAATCATTCAATTTACTTTCATTGAGTTCTTCTTTTGATGAAAAATACAATCCATTTGCACAAGCTACATTATTTTGTAAAAATGCCTGTTTCATTAAATATTTATTGGTACTTCGTTGAATTATTTCAGGAGAATTAAAAATATAACCCATTTCATTAGCCAGCTTAGACATTATTTTTAATGGATTCTCCATTTGCCCGGTTACAATTCCATCAATATTCATTTTTATAGCAACTTCCTTTGTTAATTCATAATCGTCGGGAGCTACTTTAAAATAGTGTTTTGCAAATTGTTTTCCAGGAGGATTATCGGAAGGATCTATTACAATAGAATTAAATCCTAAATCATTACAAGCCTTAATTAATGTTATCTGATTAATTCCCGCACCAAAAATTAGTATATTTTTCATAATTAAAGTTTTGCTTTTTTAGAAAGAATATTTATGCAAAATTTTTCTTAACAGCCTTAACAACAAGCTCCTTTTCATTATCAGTTAATGATGGATAAATAGGAAGTCTAAGAAGCCTATTGAAGAACTTCATACTTCCAGGAAACTCATTGTCAGTACCTAAATTTGAATAATATTTATTTCGATGTAAAGGTGTATAATGTACATTCGACATTACACCTTCAGCTCTGAGAGCATCCATTATCCAGTATTTATCTGCTGGTGGAACCAAAATTCCAAATAAATGCCAATTATGAGTTGCCCCTTCTGTAATATTCAAAAAGTCTAATCCATCAATTCCCTTTAATTCTTGTAAATAATAATCAGCAATTTCTTTTCTGCGATTATTCATCCAGTCTAATTTATTAAGCTGTGTAATTCCCATTGCTCCTAAAATATTAGACTGCACGTAAGAATTTCCAATATCTACATATTCATAATACCCACGAGTGACATTATCGGTAAGAAAAGAATATTTATTTGTTCCTTTTTCACGCAATATTTTAATTCTTTCTGCTAGTTTGTCATCATTAGTAGTAATTGCACCACCTTCTCCGGTAGTTAAATTCTTTGTGCCATGAAAGCTAAAAGTTGAAATATCTGCCAAATTTCCTGTTTTTTTCCCTTTAAATTCAGAACCAATTGATTGTGCTGTATCGTGTACTACAAACAAATTATATTTTTTAGCAATTTCATTCAATTTGTCCATATCTGGAGGAATTCCTCCATAATCGACAGGAGCAATAGCAACAGTCTTATTATTTATTAAAGCTTCAATTTTTGATAAATCAATACTTCCATTGTCTTCATAAACATCAACTAACCTGACTTTTAAATTATTGTACAAAACTCCCAAGGCAGTAGATGTATAAGTAAAATTTGGGACAATTACTTCTGAACCTTGAGGAAAATCTTTAACTCTGAATGCTAAATCGAGTGCAGTTGTTGCTGAGTTTAGAAATAATGCATGCTTTACATCAAGATACTTTGCAAGATTTTTTTCAAACTCTCTGCATTCTGGTCCATCTCCTGAAATAAAGGTTGTACGCATTGCGGTATCCACAGATTTAAAATCATCTTCGTCAAGATATGGTTTGTGAATCAATATTGGATTGGCAGAAACTGGCGTTCCTCCATTGATTGCTAGTTTTTGATTTGATTTGTTCATTATTTGAAGGTTAGGTTAAGGGTAAAGAGTTAAAGGGTATAGGTTATGGGTTATGGGTTATAGGGTTATAGGGTTATAGGGTTATAGGGTTATAGGGTTATAGGGTTATAGGGTTGGGTTATAAGGCTGGGGTATAGGGTTTTAGGGTATAGGGCTATAAGGTATAGGGTTAAAGGGTTGATGATAGTTAATGTTATCTTATTGCTGAGGTTTTAGTATAAATTGATTCTAAAATATTCATTAATTCAAATGATTCTTGGCTCATTGATAACCATTCTAGTTTATTTTCAGACACAGCAAAATCAAAGAACCGTTTTTGTAAATCATTAAAAAATACGTTGTGTGTAGGTGATGCTTTCATTGTCTTACTTTATCCTTTAATTCTTATCCTTTTCATTTTTTTTTATTTTACATCTCTTGCTTGTAAAATAGGATTTTCACATGGCCATTCTATTTTAAGTCTGGAAGCGTTCCATCCAACTGTAATTTGCTCATTAGCATCAATATAACCGCCTTGATATGCTAATTTATAATGAAAAACTGCTTTTTCTGTTTTTACATAATAGCCATTTATAAAATGCGGAGGAATTAATATTTGTGAATATTCATTGCTATTTAATGTCCAAGCATCCCATTTCAAGTAAGTTGGGGAGTCGGGTCGCATATCAACTACTACTTCATAAATTTCACCAAAAACACATGAAACTAATTTCCAGGTTTTGGTATCACCATGCAATCCTCTTAAAACATTATATTTAGACTCGGCAAACTTATCATGTTTAAAATCCAAGCCTTCAGGTAATATTTCAGTATAAAAATCTTTATTGTATGATGTAAATATATTTCCACGTAAATCAATAGATACTGATGGCTTAATAATCAAAACTTCACTAAAAACTTTTGATTTTTCAACTGTAAAATCTTTATATGACATAATTTTAAATTAAATAATATCTTCAACTTGTGGTGTAATGTTAAATCCTCCGGCTTTTAAATACTCTTCCTTTTTCATTAACATAATATCACTTTCGACCATTTCGCTTATTAGACTATCTAGAGTGTATTTTGGTTTCCATCCTAATTTATTAAATGCCTTTGATGCATCACCAACCAAAAGATCAACTTCGGTTGGTCTAAAATAAAATGGGTCAACTGAAAGAATTTCCTGATTTACTTTAAGATGAATATTTTTCTTTCCAGTTTTTTCTTCGAAAATAGTATTATCAATATTAGAAATAATGCCTTTTTCATTAACTCCAGAGCCATTAAATTCTAAATTTATACCGACATGTTGAAATGCTTTTGAAGTAAAATCTCTTACACTATTTGTTACGCCTGTAGCAATAACATAATCGTCTGGAGTTTCTTGTTGTAAAATCAGATACATTGCTTTAATATAATCCTTTGCATGTCCCCAGTCTCTTTTTGAATCGAGACTCCCGAGAGATAATTTATGTTGAAATCCTAGTGCTATATTAGCGACAGCTCTGGTTATTTTTCGTGTAACAAAGGTTTCGCCTCTTAAAGGAGATTCGTGATTAAATAAAATGCCATTGCTTGCATGCATTCCATAAGCTTCACGATAGTTTACAGTAATCCAATATGCATAAATTTTTGCTGCGGCATATGGTGAGCGAGGATAAAATGGAGTTTTTTCGGTTTGAGGAATTTCCTGAACTTTTCCATATAATTCGCTTGTTGATGCTTGATAAATTTTAGTTTTATTAATCAAACCTAACATTCTTACGGCTTCCAATATTCTTAAAGTTCCAATACCATCAGCGTTTGCAGTATATTCAGGCGTATCAAAACTTACTTTTACATGACTCATTGCACCAAGATTGTAAATTTCATCGGGCTGAACTTCAGAAATTATTCTTATTAAATTTCCAGAATCAGTTAAGTCGCCATACATATACTTAAAGCGATTATTATTTTCATCTCTATCTTTACTGAAAAGATGATCGATACGAGCAGTATTGAAAATTGAACTACGACGCTTAACGCCCCAAACTATATAACCTTTTTTAAGGAGATATTCTGCTAAATATGCTCCATCTTGACCTGTTATTCCTGTTATTAGTGCTGTTTTCATTATTTTATAAAGTTAATATTATCAATAAATCTAATATTGCTTTTAGAGCTTGAAGTTAAGATATTTCGATAGTTTTCCTTTTTATTATTTTCCTTAAATTGAAATAAATCTAAAATTGAATAAACATTTGGATAAATTACTGATAAACTTGCTAAAGCATTTGAAGAAAGCCCTAATACATACGAATAATTCTCACAATCAATAAATTCTGCTGGGATATAGGAAGGGAATTCTGATTTAATGTAATCCTTTATTCCTCTTGTCGCTCCAAGCCGCGGATGTTCCTTTATATCAATACTATATCCGCATTGCAAAATATGCTTTACAAGATTTAACATTGTTTCAGTATATTCATTAATATTATTGTAATGTTCCATATTTGAATCTATTAATAACACTGTATTTGATGTTATTTTTAAACTCGAACTATATTTTTTGTAAATATACGGTTTTATATCAATTTCTGAATTCATAATATTTTCGTTATCATAAAACAAAAATCGACTAAATTTATTCCTTGCAAATACTATATCAGCATTGCAAATCCATCTATATATGCTTAAAATAAAAAAATCTTTTATTGAATTATTTTGTTTGTTTATTTCTATATTTATAGCAGGACAGAATAGAATTTGATTTCCATTTTTCATCAATTTATTGACAATATACATACTTATCCAATCATGTCCCTTGGCAAAAAAATAAACATCTGTAGTTTTAAATTCTTTAAATCTTTTTTTAAAAATAGAACTCAAAAAACATTTAGCTCTAATCCAGGAAACTGGATTAAAAGGATTGGGATTCTTGATTTTGGGAATAAAAATTATTTTTATTTGCTTTTCTAATATTCTTGTAAAAAATCTATAGTTATTTTTAATTCCAATACTTACTATAGTAATTTCGGAGGTTTTGTTTTCTTCAACTAAACTTAAAACTAATGGAATATCGGCTGGCTGCTGATTAAATAAAATTATGCTTTTCATTTTTTTGAATTCACAATTGCTAATATTTGTTTTTTATTTTTTACAAAAAGAATCCACATAAGAGCAATTAGGAATAAGCCTTTTATTATTAATGAAATAATGTTATTCGGTATTTCAATGAAAAAGTTTATTGTCGCAATTCCAATAAGAGGCAATATTATTATTAATATTTTGTCCCAATGAAAAGAAACAAAATAAAATTTTTTTGCATAAACATATGCTATTAAGAAAAAAACCAAAGAAGAGGTAACTGTTGCTATAGCTGCCCCCATAGCACCAAAAGCAGGGATTATCAAAAAATTCATTCCCGTATTTGTAGATGCACTTATAATAATAATAAGTAACATTCGCATCGTTTTTTTTTCTTGATAGATCATTAGATTTAATAGTCCTGAAATAGCAGCAATTAAATATGAAAAACTTATTACATTAACAATTTTCCACGCATCAACATATTTAATATTCAAAAAAATTGCAATAAACTCCTTTGAAACAAATGCGATACTAAAACTTAAAAAAATAACTATTATAACATATGTATGATTATAGTTTCTTAAAACTTCCTTTGGATTTTGAGCACTTTTATCATTAGCTATTTTGTAAAATATTGGACTATATGCTGCATAAAATGAACTAGTTACTAATGCTGAAATGCCAGCAATTTTATATCCCAATGAATAAATTCCAACGTCATAAAGGCTAAAGTATCTTTCAATAAAAATTCTATCTGATAAGTTCATTACCCAAGCAAAAACAAGGGATGGTACTATAGGCAAACTATATGAAAATATACTTCTTATCATATCAAATCTTATCTTAAATATAGATTGCTTTAATATAAAGTATAAAAAAATGGGTAAAACTACTAAATTTCCGAGCATCTGTCCTTTTAACATACCAGCAGCCCCTTCTTTAGAAATTATTAAAAAATATAAAATAAATGCGACCCCAGAGAAAAATTGCAAAATTGAAACAATAAAAAAAGTCATTGCCTTTTGTTGAACCTGCAAAATAACTTTAGGTAATTGTGAAAACACTAATATATAAGTGTTTAAAATCGCAAAATAGTAAAATGGATAAAATGGAATTGACTGATATATTGAAGAAACATAATCTTTAAATAAGAACATTATTGCAACACAAAAAGACGATAAGAAAAGTACTAATAAAGTTGCATTCCCGATAAGTTTTTTTTGTTCTTGAATATCATTGTAATCAAAATATAACCGCGACATTGATCTTTCTGTGGCTAACGATAAAAATATCGCTAATACAGTTATGATGACCTGCATAGATTGAATAGCTCCATATTCATCTGGGGTCAAATAATTAGTATATATAGGAAGTAAAATAAAACCAGATAATTGAGGTAGAATTCTTCCAATTGTATAAATAAGAGTATTTTTTACAATTCCCCCCATTTCAATTTATTTTAAATAAATTATCAATAAGAGATTCTGAAACTAATTTATTCCCATAAGAATTTGGGTGATAACCGTCATCATAAATTTTTTCTTTATGCAACCTCCCATCTAAAAGAAATAATAATTCTACAAAAGAGTATTTATTTGCAAGTTCTATCAATATATTATTATAAACATTGACATTTTGATAAATCAATGGATTTTTTGTTGTTAAGCTGTCATCTGGATAACATATAGCAATAACAAATACTTTTTTAATCTCATATTTTTGGCATCTATTAAAGTAATTTGTAAAATTTTGCTTAAACCTATCTTTTTTAACATAAACATTATTTTGTCCTCTATTACTAATTTTCTTCAAAAGCCGTATATATTGATTTTGAAGTTGTTTAGGTAATAATTTTATTAAGTAATAAGAGAAGCTTCCTTTATTAATTAATCTTGGTGCACAATCAACAATCCCCAATTGAATAATAGCATAATCTGGGCTATATAGTTCTAATGAATCATGTTCATTTAAAATATTAGAAGTAATAGCTCTTTTAAAACTGGATATAAATTCAAAGTTTAAAAAATTCTGTTTTATTAAATAAAACCATGTATCTTCATAATTAACGCCATTTCGTGGAAGAGTTAAAGAATCACCAATGCATAAAATTTTAATTTTTTTTTTCATTAGCTTAAAATTTTACTTTACAAACAATTTTTTTTATTTTTTCAGGATTATTTAAAGCAATAATAGGTTTATGTATTTCATGAGGAAAGAATATTGCAAACATACTGGGTTTTAATGTAATATACTCTCCATTACCTTCAAATAATGCATAATCGGAATTTTCGTCATAAGTTCCGATAATATTAACATTATTAAAATTATTTGCATAACCAATAGTTTCAACTCCTTCGATTAAATAATGAATATCAACATATTTATGATGCACTTCCCATTTCATTTCATCTTTGTTTTTTGTAATAGTTTCATTGTATAAATAATATACATCATTATCTAAATCAATTCTTTGTTTTGGTGTCAGATCTTGCTTTAAAATATTTTCAAGATTTTTTAAAGCGTTCATTATTCCAATATGAATTGGGTAATACTTTTCCTTATTTTCTATTAAGTCTATTATCATATTATATACTATTTATTTAAAAAAATAATTTTTTATAACTTCACCAGAAACTAGTTGCTTTTCAATTATTTTTGCATAATCAAGTCCTATTTTTTTATTTATATCGAAAGCTTCAATAATTATCGCTCTTGCCTCGGGACTAATACTTCTTTGAATATGCATAGCATTCATTTCAAGTATTTCAGGATATTTAATCAATACATCAAAAACATCTTTAGTAGATGGTTGGTGATTAAAATCAAAATAAGAAAATATTTTACTTAATAATTGAAAATCTTCTTGAAAATCACATGTTAATCTTCTAGCTTTATCAATAGGGGAATTAATAATTTTCATTCTACCAACTTTAAAAAAATCAGGTCTGTTTACAAATGGTCCCCAAATTTCTGTATCGGTTTCTTTTTTCATATAGCAAGCAACGTCGAGTGCCTTTGTATCAATAAAATATGGAGACAAGCCTACAGGAAGACCTTCACAAAAAATAAAATCGCATGATTCATTTTTATAAAACTTTATAATTTCTGATGCTAATTCAAAGTCATGTAAAGGATTATCTGCTGTTATACTTACAAAAGCGTCTAACTCAAATAGTTTAGCTGCTTCTAATAAGCGAATCAACACATCATCTTCTGACCCTTCAAATAATTGTATATTTTGTTTTAAGGCTACGGATTTTAATGCTGAGTCCTGAATATTTGTTGAAGTACAAAGGACAACACACTCAATGCCATCAACTTGTTTACATCTTTCAATTACTCTATCAATAATACTTTTTCCATGTAAATCGAGTATAATTTTTTCTTTTAATCTAGTGCTTTTTAATCGAGCAGTAATAAGATATCCTATTTTCATACTATCAAATATAAAAGTTTATTCTGACAAATATTCTTTCTGTAATAATGAGCCTGAAGGCAAATCAACAACGAACTTCTGTCCAATATAATCTAGTATCTCACTTTGTGACATATTTGTTTTTCCTGCTGTTCTATAAAATGAAATATTTTTTCTTTCTAATATCTGATCTTTTTTAATATCAGTATTTACAAATGGAGCTCTTTTCATTAAACCAGTTTTGGCATATTTTTTTTCACCTAAGTTTAAATTTAATGAGCCATCACCATTACATTCCTCTAATAATCTTAATTTATTTTCCAAATCATTGAACATTTCTATTGAAATAGCAGCTTCAAAATCAGTACGTTTTTGACCATAATTATTTGTCACATGCTTTTCAATATATCCCATTCCTAAAGATGCCCCCATTAATGTTATTAAAATATTATCTTTTTCGTTCCAAGCTGTATGATCTGCATAACCAAAATTAACATTTGAAAATAGATTGATTACTCTTCTTATTTTATTAAAGTTTATATCGGAATATTTAGTTGGATAATTCTGAAATCCAAACATAAGTACCAGATTTTGATTAGATAAAATATCAATAGCATTTTGAATTTCATAAAGAGTACATCCACCAACTCCAATTACTTTAATAACATTAGTATCAAATGCTTGCTTAAAACAATTAAGCAAATTAAAATCATTTATTGCTACGGAGTGAATCTCAACAATTTCAGGCTTAAGTTTAATCGCAAGATTAACAGCTTTTGAGTCGTTTAATAACAGCATTAATTCTTTTCCATTACTTCTAATAATATTTACAAGCTCTGTCCATTGCCATTCACTAAATAATTTTGTTTTTGCTATTGAATATGACGGAAAATCAGGTGCTAAATATTCATGTGGGTCAAGAGATATGTGCATTTTAATAATATCTGCATTACTCTTTACTGCAATATCGGTAATTAATTTTTTTTGAAATTCAAAATCCCCATCATGATGCCAAGCTGTTTCTGCAATTAGTTTCATTTTTTTATATATCAAAGTTAATGTTATAAATATCTTTTTGAGCTTTATTAAAATCGTCGTGATTTCCAATATCTAGCCAGTATCCCACTAATGGATATGAGATAACTTTCTTGCCAATTTCAATAAGTTTTTCCATTAAATCTGTAGCATTATAAAATTGATTTTTTGGAATTAAATCTAAAACAGATTTTTTCATTAAATAAATTCCCCCATTTGAATAATATGTATATGTGGGTTTTTCTTTGAAACTCATTACATGTCCGTTGCTAGTTTCAAGAACAGCATAAGGAATAGAAACATTATACGGAATTGTAACTACTGAAAAATCTGCATCATTCTTTAAAAAATCTAGAAAAAAATGTTCGTAAACCAAGTTAGTAAGTAAATCTGAATTAGTTACTAATATATATTCGTGTTCAAAATTATTTATTTGAGAAATAGAACCTATTGTTCCTAATGGGATTTGCTCATGTACATATTGAATTGAAATATTTTTTTCCTTTCCATTGTTAAAATATTGTTTTATCTGAGTTCCCAAATAATTTACTGAAATCCAAAAATCGTCAATTCCATACAATGCTAAACGATTTAAATGATGTTCCAGTATTGGTTTATCTCCAACTTTAAGTAATGGCTTAGGCGTTGTATCTGTAAGTGGTCTGAGTCTCTCTCCTCTACCACCAGCCATAATAACTGCATCAATTGGAAGATACGATTTTATTTCCCTAAAATTAATTACATTAATAACTCTATTTTCCTTGTCGAGAACTGGAATGATTTTAAAATTATTCTGACGGTATTCAATTATTTTAGCAATACTATTTTCTCCTTTATAAATAAACTTTGGTTTAGTTTGAATAAAATCATCAACAATATTATTGATATTCAAACCCTTTAATAATCCTCTACGCACATCTCCATCAGTTAATGAGCCAATAAGTTTATTTTCATCATTAACTATAAAAATTATTGCATCTTTAGCTAACTTATCAAGTCGTGCAAGTGCATCAATGACAGTACTCCCTTTTTTTAATAAATGCTTGGTATAAGTCATTTTTATTTAAAATTTTGTTTAAGAATTTTCATAATTTTTGGAATAGTATTCCCATCACCAAAGATATTATTATTTGGGATTTTTTTCCAATTTGAATTAAATCCTAACTCAAGTGCTAACCTCACTTTTTCAAAATCGCAGGAAACATTTGAAACACCAACATCAGTATCTCTACCATCTTGCCTAGTGCCTATATTAATTACTTGCTTATGAAAATATGGTGCTTCTAATAATCCACTACTACTATTTCCAATAACAAAAGCACAGTCATCTAATGCAGAATAGTAATATTGAGACCCCAAATTATCTGTAACAGTTATCATTTGATGATTTTTCCATTTATCTACAATATTTATAATTTTCTGATATCCATTATCATTATTTGGATAAGTAATTAATATCTGAAAATTTTTCTCAATTAAATATTCAATAGTTTTATCCATAATTAAAGCAATATCCTCTTTAGAAGATGTTACTGGGTGAAAAGTCATTAAGCAAAATTTATTTGGAATAATCTTCGAAAATTGTTTTTTAATAGATATTTTATTTTCTTTAAAGTTAACGATACCATCAATAGCAAATGATCCTACAAAATGAATATTTTTTTTCTCAACATTAGGAAGAGTTTTAAGTCGATTAAAATTATTTAAAGAGGTAGTAATGTGAATTGATGTTAAATTAGTAATATTATATCTATATATATTATCTACAGCCCCATTTGTTAAAGTGCCTCCACCAGAATGAATAATTTTTGTATTTGTAAAATGTGCTGCTAAAGCTGCCGCATAAGCTTCTATTCTATCTCCAATAATAAACATCCCATCTGGCTTTTCCTCTAATAGAGCTTTTGAAATATCTCTAACTGCATTTGAGAATTCTAAATAACTAGGTGAAATATTTTCATCAAAAATCGGAATTACATATTTTATTTCAAAACCGTCTTTTTTTATTTCATTTATAGTGCTTCCAAATTGATTTAATAAATGTAATCCTGAAACTATTAGCGAATAATCAAAAGTATTATCCTTAATGATTGCTCTTAATATATGCTTTAAGCTTCCATATTCGGATCTTGCTCCAGTAAAAAAGGCAATTTTTGGTTTCATATTAAATCCTCTTCTTTTACAACTCTATTTTCATCAATATCGTTCTTTATTACTCTACCAATAAGTTCATTTACAAAAATAGGGCTGATTCCAATTCCAGGACGCTTAAAGCAAATATCTTCTCTCATTATTACATCTCCTTTTTTCAAATTATGAGTAGTAACAATACTTTTTCTTGCAGCTTTTTTAATTTCAAGTTCCTTTTCGGTAAACACTTTGTCTTTGATACCCATTAATAGGTCAACTTTTCTAATTGATTTAACTAAATCGGCAAATTCCTCAATACTACTTGATGCCTGATGATCAGGTCCTTCCCATGATTTATCTAAAGTTACATGTTTTTCTATTAATGTAGCACCAAGTGCAACAGCAGCTATTGATGCTTCGTTTCCTAAGGAATGATCACTTAAACCGACTTTATACCCAAATAATCTTTTTAATTCAAGCATTGCATTTAGATTAACATCCTCAGCCATTGCTGGATAACTACTAACACAATGTAGAACTGTAATATCTTTTATTTTATTTTTATCTAAATAATTTAATGCCACTCTTATTTCATCATAAGTTGACATACCTGTCGAAAGTATAATTGGTTTCTCTTTAGAAGCAATAAAATCAAGCATATCAACAGTAAATATTTCACCTGAAGCAATTTTAAAATATGGCATATCAAAATTATCCCACAAAAAATTTAAACTATCCATTTCAAAAGCAGAACATATATAATCTACTTTTTTTTCTAAGCATCTTTTATATAAATCTTTGTGTGCATTAAAAGGTAATTGATATTTTTTGGACATTTCAATAGGGGATTGGCTTTTATCGCCTATCTTTTGATAATCAGGCTTAAATGAATCTAATGAATAGGCGTTTTCAGGATTACTTATTTGAAATTTGACAGCATCTACTCCAATTTCAGAAAGTTTATCAATCATTTCAAGAGCTATATCGATTTTTCCATTATGATTTGGACCAACCTCAGCTATTATATATGTTTTATTTGTTTTCATAAAAAAATAAATTTAAACCTTTCATTCCTGTTATTTCTAAAGGATTGTCTATAAACTTTGGCTTTTTATTGAATGAAATATCAATAATTGCTTTTAAATAATTTAAACCAGATTTATGAGTAAAAGGATAACCTCCTCCAAATCTGGGGTTAAAATCAATAAAAAATAATTCGTTATTTTCTTTTACTATAAAGTCGATATCCATATTACCTACATGAGAGAATTTATGACTTATTTTTTTTGATAATTCATAATATTTTGAATCAAAAAATGTAGTGGCTTTATCTGTTTCACCTGCTCTCATTAATATTTTTCTTCTGAAATAAGAACTTAAAAAATTACCTTCAAAATCATTAAATATATCCATGCCTATTTCTTGCCCAGTAATATATTCCTGAAGAAAAAATTCAGTAAAATCTACATCATATATCTCTTTACTATTATTGATAATTTTCAACCCAACACTACCTGAACCCAATATTGCTTTTTTAATTACAGGAAAATTTTTAATTGATTTAGCTTCTACCAAATTCCACCATGAAGTAGGTATTGCTATATCATTCTGAATGCAAAATTCGTAATTATTTTTTTTACTCAAGCAATTATTAATAGTCTCTTCATCAGAAACCCATATTTTTATGTTTTTTTCAAAAAAGACTGATTTGTTTTTACTTAATACAGGAAGTTCAAAATCCATTAAAGGAATAATTACATCAATTTTATTTTCAATACATTTATACAATAAAGCTTTAATGTAATTTTCCTCATTATTTGTAACAAATGGAGTAATAAAATATTTAATTTTATTTGATACATAAAATGCAGCTGTATCTTCATTTGTATCACAAACAAAAATATCAATATCGTGACCATTATTTTTCAATTCTAAGGCAAACTCTATTAAATAAGTTCTTCTGCCTGCATTTGTAAATAATATATTCATAATCAATATCCTAAATTAATATCAATTTCATTTATTACAGTATTTGTTAAAGCAAATAATTTTAAATTCTTAACAACATCGTATAAGTGTGGAGAATAATTCATTACATAACCAGCTCTATATGGTGATAATAATATATTATTTAGTTCATGAAATGGAAATTCATCAGATGGAAATTTCAATCCATTTTTTTCAACTGAATCATTATACCATACATCAATTGCGGCTCCTCTAATAATATTATTTTTAAGAGAATTAAAAAGTGCTTTTTTATTAACTACTTCACTTCTTGAAATATTTATTAAATATGCATCCCTTTTCATAATTTTAAATTTTTCAATATCTAATAAATTTCTTGTTTCTTCAGTTAATGGAATTGTAGTAAATATTATATCTGATTTTTTTAATAAATTATTTAAGTTCTCAATATTAAACGTACCATTGTATATATTTAAATTTGTGCTTTTTGCTTTTTTATCTAAGACTAAAAAATCAACTTCATAAGGTTGAAGAAATTTCGCAATATTTTGTCCAATATGTCCAAACCCAATTATACCAATTTTTTTATTTATTAAAGTATCATTTAAGAATAATAAATCAGAATCGTCATTTTTTGGTTTAAACCAAGAACCATTTCTTAAAAAATTATCATGAATGTGAATTTTTTTTATTAACGCAAATAATAATGCAACTCCATATTCTGCAACATATTTTGCATTTGAATGTGAATTACATACTTTTATTTTTTTTCCTTTAAAAATATTAAAATCTATCATATTAACTCCAGCTCCTGGAATTTGAATTAATTTTAAAAACTGTGCATTTTCAATTAATTCTTTATTAATATTTAATCCTAAACAAACATCAACATTCTTAACTAATTCTAATAATGATTTGTTACTAAAATCATCTGGAATTATAATGTCGTATAGATTAGATAATTCACTTAATAAAAACTCATTATCGTGCTTAGAAAAACTTCTTAAAAACAATAGCTTCATTAAAATTCTTCATTTACTAATTCAACAATTTTTTCGATACCCTCTTGAAATTCATCTTTGTTAGCTACTAATGAAATTCTTATATGGTCATTCCAATTCTCACCAAAAGAAACTCCTGGAGTTGTTGCAACATTTTTTTTATTAAGTAATAAATGAGCAAAACTATCAGAATCTAATTTTAGTTTAGCAATATTTAAAAAACCAAAAAAACCGCCTAATGGTCTATTAATAAATAGTTTATCATTAGAGTTTATAATATTAATTAATATTTTAGATTTTTCTTCTAATTCAGAATTAAACTTCTGTAAATAAATATTTTCTAAATTAAATGCTGCACATGCTCCTTTTTGAATAAAAGTAGTTACATTAGTATTAATATGTTGAGATATTTTAAAAATAATATCAGAAATTTGAGATGGAGCATGAACATAACCAATTCTCCAACCAGTCATTGAAAATGTTTTACTAAAACCATTTATAGTGATAACTCTATTTGCAATTTCGTCAAAAGCACCAAAACTCAATTGCTTTTCTCCAGAAAAATTTAGTCGTTCATAGATTTCATCTGAAATAATATAACAATTTGATTCTTTTAAAATATTTATTAATTCAAGAAATTCATCACTATTTAACATTTTACCTGTAGGATTATGAGGAAAATTTAAAATTATAACTTTAATATTTCGTTTTTGAAAAAGAGATTTAATCGCCTGAATATTAACTGAAAAATCTTTTTTAATTAAATCTATATTATGTATTATTGCTGTTGGTTCTGCTAATTTTATTTGTGGTATATAACTTACATAAGATGGTGTAATATTTATAACTTCATCAAATGGCTCTAAAGTAGCCATTAATGCAAAAAATATTGCTTGTTTAGCTCCCGCAGTTATAGCGATATTTTTTACATCTGTTTGAATATTATTTTCTTTAAGAAGTTTTTCTTTTATTAATTCACGCAATGAAATCAAACCCATAGAATGAGAGTATTTTGTAAAACCAGATTTCATTGCTTTAATCGTCTCATCAATAATTAGTTCTGGTGTAGAAAAAGAAGGTTCACCTAATCCTAAAGATATAATCCTCTCTCCTTTTTTATTTTTTTCAATAGCTAATTGGCTAAATTTTAAAGTACCAGATGATGTTAATTCTGAAGTAATTTTCATATTCAAATTTTGTCTTTATACATTTCTAAAAATTCTTCTTTTAGAATTGCATGTTGATACAAATCATTTAATTTACCATGTAAAAAATATTGCTTTTTCATTAAAGCTTCTTGCTTAAAACCCATTTTCTCATAAATTGTTCTTGCCTTCACATTGTTGTCGAAAGTAAATAAATAAACTTTCTCTAATCCAAGCTCCTTAAAAGCAAACTCTAAAGTTAATGGAATTACCTCCTTTGCATAGCCTTTACCCCAAGCTGACATTTCTCCAATTGTAATATAAAATTGAGCTCTTCGATGCCTGTATGATAAATCAATTAAACCCGTCATTCCAATTAAGTTATCTGACTGAATTTCACAAATAGCAAAGTCCCATCTATTTCTATTGAAATGAGTTTTGCGATACCATTCCAATGATTCTGATAAGGATAGTGGAAAATCAAACATTAAAGTTTCGTTTACAATTTCATTATTTACCCATTCTGTTTTTTTCTTAACATCAGACTCTTCTAATTTTCTAATATATATGCGTTTACCTTTAAACATAATTTTATAAATTAAATAATTACACTACTCGGAATAATAACAATTCTATTTTCAATCCATTCTGCATTTTCTATATTTTCTGTTTGGCAATTTTTAAACATTTCCATTATTTGTTTTTAATTCTTTGATTATCAATTCGGGATTAATATTGATTTTTGAAAAAGCGAACCATTTTCTACCTAAATCTTTGAGAGAAGCACCCACATGATAAATTGTTTTTTCGTCGATAATTAAAAATCTATCGTGCGATTTGTTAAAAATTTTAACATCAATTGATTCGTATTGTGCATTGTGTTTTTGAATGTCTAAAACTAACTGTTTTGAGATATTTTGGGTAAAAATGGTTGTCTTTACGCCTTTTTTTCGTTTCGATAATAAAGTTAAAACAGTTTCGTCAATATAATTGTCGATTAAAATGATTGTTGATTTAGCTTCTTTTATAAAGGAAGATACTTTTTCGTAAGCGTCAAATATTTGTCCATCGAAGAAAATGCCTTCATGTGGAGGCAGATTTGTTTTAATTAGAAGGTCAAATTTTTGGTCGTGTTCAAAAAGTGTTTTATCGTGTTGTTGTAACTTCTTTTCAATATGCTCAAACTGTTGGTGTACAGCATATCCTTTTAATAAATAACTTTTCAAAATTTTATTCGCCCAGATACGGAATTGGGTTGCATTTTTTGAATTAACCCTATACCCTACAGATAAAATAGTATCAAGGTTATAGTATTGTGTTTGGTATTTTTGAACACCACTTATGCCCATGTGTTCCAAAATGGAACATGTGCTGTTTTCTAGTAATTCCCCAGATTTATATATATTAATCAGATGCTTGGTAATGGCTGGTCTTTTAGTGCCAAACAACTCAGCTATCTGTTTTTGAGTAAGCCAAACAGTATCTTCCTCAAATCTTACTTCTAAAGCAGTTTGATTATCTTGTGTTTGATACAAGATAATTTCACTTTGAATATTAATTGAATGACCTTTCATTTTTTAAATTACTACACTACTCGGAATATTAACAATTCGAACTTCAAGCCATTGTTCATTTTCGATATTTTCGGTTTGACAAGTTTTAAACATTTCCATTATTTGTTTTTAACTCTTTGATTATCAATTCGGGATTAATATCAATTTTTGAAAAAGCGAACCACCTTTTTCCTAAATCTTTAAGAGAAGCACCCACATGATAAATTGTTTTTTCGTCGATAATTAAAAATCTATCGTGCGATTTGTTAAAAATTTTAACCTCAATTGATTCGTATTGTGCATTGTGTTTTTGAATGTCTAAAGCTAACTGTTTTGAGATATTTTGGGTAAAAATGGTTGTCTTTACGCCTTTTTTTCGTTTCGATAATAAAGTTAAAACAGTTTCATCAATATAATTGTCGATTAAAATGATTGACGATTTTGCATCTTTTATAAATGAAGATACTTTTTCGTAAGCATCAAAAATTTGTCCATCGAAAAAGATGCCTTCATGTGGAGGCAAACTTGTCTTGATATGAAAATCAAATTCTGATGATTTTTGCTCTAATGAATAAACTTTGTTTTCGAGTTTTTCAATTCTTTGATTGATAACGTATCCATTTAACAAATAATTTTTTAACACTTTATTTGCCCAAATACGGAATTGAGTACCACGAATAGAATTAACACGATAGCCAATAGAAATTATCATATCCAAATTATAATGGTCAACATTACGAGAAACGTTTCTTTTTCCTTCGATTTGAACTGTTCGGAATTTCCGAACAGTTGATTGGACTTCTAATTCTTTTGATTGATAAATTTGTTTAATATGCTCACTTACATTAGCCTTGCTTGTGGCGAAAAGGATAACAATTTGAACTTGCGTAAGCCAAATAGTTTCACTTTCAAATTTTACCTCTAAAGCAGTTTGATTATCTTGTGTTTGATACAAGATAATTTCACTTTGAATATTAATTGAAGACTTTTTCATTTTTTAAATTACAACACTACTCGGAATATTAACAATTCTATCTTCGAGCCATTCTGCATTTTCGATATTTTCGGTTTGGCAATTTTTAAACATTGGTAATTTATTCATATTTGCCATTTTTTTTAACAAAATACCCTCCTGTTTTTTTACTTCCTTTTCGTTCAATCCAATTTAATTTAACTAATTGGCTCAACTGACGGTCAATAGTTTTAAGTGGGCGATTATTTAATATTACAGACAAATCTTTTGCTTGTATGCCCTGATATTTAACAATTGCCTGAAATAAAGTATTTAATCCCTCATTTAATCCCTCATTTAATTCGTCATCGTCATTTAATCCCTCATTTAATTCGTCATTGTCATTTAATCCCTCATTTAATCCCTCATTTAATCCCTCATTTAACTCTCTTTTAAAAATAACAGTGAAAAATTCATTGAAAATATATTCAGGATTATCAATTTTGTTATCGACACAAAGTTGGTTAATTCTAATATGAAATCTAATTCTTCTTTTAACATTAAACGTGTTTTACAAAATCACACTACTCGGAATATTAACCAACCTATCTTCGAGCCATTCTGCATTTTCGATATTTTCGACCTGACAATTTTTAAACATTGGTAGTTTATTCATAAGTGTCCAAGCTGGACGTGTCATTACTCCATGTTCGTTAGTAAATTTAAGAAATTCATCGCGTTTTTGTCTATTTTCAAGAAGTATAACATTTAACCAATAGTTAGAAAACGAATTTGCAGGTTCGGTAAAAAACTGAATATCTGTATTTTTAAAAAATTGTTCATATTTTTTCGCCAGTTCTCGTTTCTTTTCAATCATGAAATCAAGTTTTTCGATTTGAGCACATCCAAGAGCTGCATTAATATTTGGCATACGGTAATTGTAACCAATATTATCATGATTAAATTCCCATGGATGAGGCACTTTTGCTTGTGTTGTAATATGTTTTATATGTTTTCCTAGTTCGATATCATTTGTTAGAATCATTCCTCCACCACCGGTAGTAATAGTTTTATTTCCATTGAAACTAAGAATTCCCAGTTTGCCAAAAGTTCCTGTATGTTTTCCTTTGTATTTAGAACCAATACTTTCGGCTGCATCTTCTACAACTTCTATTTTATACTTTTTACAAATTTCAACTATTTCATCAATTTTAACAGGATGCCCGAATGTGTGCATTGGAACACAAGCAGATATTCTATTTCCTGTTTTTAGATTATAGCAACCATCTGTTTTTACTTCGGTGTTTTTTGATAAAAATTCTGAAAGTTTTTGTGGACT
>MEND01000139.1:0-6732 GCA_001768975.1 Bacteroidetes bacterium GWA2_31_9
ATTAATTGCCGAAACCTCAACTTCGCCCGATAAATGTTGCTGAACTATAACATTGCAAGGTAGCATCACTCCTATTTTATCTTCAACACTTATTGCATGATGAGCAAAGGTTGGGTTGCAAGCACCTAAAATTCTGTAATTTCTGAAATCAACATCAAGTTTCTTTTTAAAAGTTTCTTTTACATTAATTTCTGTAATAAT
This sequence comes from Bacteroidetes bacterium GWA2_31_9, assembly GCA_001768975.1. Lineage (GTDB taxonomy): Bacteria > Bacteroidota > Bacteroidia > Bacteroidales > GWF2-33-38 > GWA2-31-9. The sequence goes on from MEND01000139.1 coordinate 202, forward strand.
ACCAAAACCTTCTTTTGATAAATTTTCAATTACTTTTTGAACTGCCTCATCAAACGATAAAGCTACTTTTTTTGTTATATAATATTTCATATTCTTAATACTTAATTATTAATTACTTAATTCAATATAAATTTTTGCTTTTTTAATCTTTATTACTTTAGCATTTACCTTCAAGGTTTTAAAATTATTAAAGAAATCAAGAACTGTAACATAAGAATAAACCTCATTACCTAGCAAGTCCTCAAATATTAAAACATTTTTTAAATCGCCTCTTTTATTTCGTATTGTATCTTTTCGTAAAAAATTAAAATCGTAAAAATTTCCAACTTTATATATCGGATGTTCAGGCTCTATGTAAACTCTACCTTGGCAGTTTATCTTATCAACATGACAATTTATTTTACTTCCGATATTATAATTATATTTCTGATATAACTTGCTATTTAACAAATGCTTTCTTTTGAATGGGTCGCTTAATATATAATACTTTTCGCTTGAAAAAAAATCAATTTCATCTATCAATTCAAATTCATAAGTCTTATTAACTTCAATAAATTGCATAAAATTCAAATTCACTCAAGCGTCAATTATTAAACATAAATAATATTAAATTAATTTCTTTTCTTAATTTTGTGTTAATATAAAAATACGAATATGGAACAAATAATTAATAAAATTAACGAATTATCCTTAAAATATCAGGATTATACAGCTAATAATTTAGCAAAATTAGTAAAAATTCCTTCAGAAAGTTTACAAGAAAAAAATGTTTGCCTCGAAGCAAAACGCCAAATGGAAGAAGCCGGATTTGATGAAGTTTATATTGATGGACTTGGTAATGTAATCGGTAGAATCGGAAACGGAAAAACCGTTTTAGCAATTGATGGTCATATAGATACAGTTGGAGTCGGAAATCGTGCAAACTGGAATTTTGACCCTTTTTCTGGCGAAGTTAAAGACGGATATGTTCACGGACGAGGAACTGTTGACCAAGAAGGTGGAATTGCTGCTTCTATAACAGCAGGTAGAATTTTAAAAGAATTAGGCTTTAATAAAGATTTAACTTTTTATGTTGTAGCAAGCGTTATTGAGGAAGATTGCGACGGACTTTGCTGGAAATATATTGTTGAAGAAGGAAAATTAAAACCAGACTACGTAATTAGCACTGAGCCAACAAATTTAGGTATCTATCGTGGACACAGAGGACGAATGGAAATTAGAGTTTCTTTTAAAGGTATTTCTTGCCATGGCTCGGCACCCGAAAGAGGCAAAAATGCTGTTTATATGGCTTCAAAAGTTGCATTAGAAATTGAAAAATTAAACGAAAGATTAAAATCTGACGAATTTTTAGGAAAAGGAACTGTAACAATTTCTGAATTCAAATCTGGCAGTCCATCACTTTGTGCAGTTGCCGATTATGCTCATTTACATCTCGATAGACGTTTAACTTGGGGCGAAACAAAAGAATCGGCAGTTGCAGAAATTGCAGAAATAATTAAACCTTATGGCAGTGATGCAAAAGTTGAAGTTTTACAATACGAGGAAGTTGCATATACAGGTTTAAAATATGGAATGGAAAAATATTATCCAACTTGGAAAATTCCTGTTGATTCAAAAATAGTTCAAACTGGAGTAAAAGCTTATAAAGAATTATTTAAGGAAAATCCAAATGTTGACAAATGGACTTTCTCTACAAATGGCGTAACTATTAATGGTTATTATGGAATTCCTATTATTGGTTTTGGACCAGGAAACGAAGTTTTAGCACATGCTCCAAATGAAAAAGTTCCAGTGAGCGATTTAGTTAAAGCATCGGCATTCTATGCTTTATTCGCTTACGAAATAATTTAATTTTTAAAATTATGTATTTAGAAAATCAAAATTTAACTAATGCACAATTAGAATTATTGAAACTTTTTTCAACAAATTTTAATGACCTTGAACTTAAAGAATTAAAGCATTTATTAGCAAATTTTTATGCAAAAAAAGCTATTGAGTCTGCCAATAATGATTGGAAAAAAAAGGGGTTAACAGATAATGATATGGATAATTTACTGAAATAATAAACTAGCATTTAAATAAATTAACTAAATAATTATACAATTTTATGTCAACCAATTCTCTATCTCACTTATATAATCTTAAACTAACATTAAAAGACATACTAAAACTTTTAAAAAGTTTTTCTATTGATGATAAAATTATTATTGAAAAAGAATTAGAAAAGGAAACTATAAAGTATAGAGCAAAACAACTAAGTAAGAGAATAAAACCCAACAAAATTACTATGGATGAAATAGTTTATGAAGTTAAGGATTATAGACAAAATAAAACAAATTAATAACGTTACTAAATAAATTTAAATAACTTAAATCTAAAATATTATGTCAAAAACAACATTCAACGAATTAATCGAAAAAATTAAAAGCCTTAAAGCCGATTTACACGGTAAGGACTTTTTACTAACTTGGGAAAAATCAATGGAAGAATTAGAACTAGTGCTTTATGTAGCCGAAGCCCTAAGATGTATGAGAGAAAATAATATTTCGGCAAAATGCTTCGATTCTGGTTTAGCTATTTCTAATTTTAGAGATAACTCAACTCGTACAAGATTTTCGTTTCAATCAGCATGTAACCTTTTAGGTTTAGAAGTTGCCGACCTTGACGAAGGAAAATCACAAATTGCTCATGGAGAAACTGTTCGTGAAACTGCAAACATGATTTCATTTATGACCGATATTATTGGTATTCGAGATGATATGTTTTTAGGTGCAGGAAACGCTTATATGCGTGAAGTTGGTGATGCACTTGACGATGGTTTTAAAAATGGTGTACTTCAACAACGCCCCGGAATTGTTAATTTGCAATGCGATATTGACCATCCTACACAATCAATGGCAGATTTATTACATCTTAAACATTATTTTGGTTCGCTCGAAAACCTAAAAGGTAAAAAAATTGCTATGACCTGGGCTTACTCGCCAAGTTACGGCAAACCTCTTTCAGTGCCACAAGGAATTATCGGACTTATGACTCGCTTTGGAATGAAAGTAGAATTGGCATATCCCGAAGGTTACGGTCTTATTCCTGATGTTATTGAAGTTGCTAAGAAAAATGCTAAAGCAAGTGGCGGAAGCTTCAAAGTAGTTAATAGTATGGATACTGCTTTCAAAAATGCAGATATAGTTTATCCAAAAAGCTGGGCTCCATATACTGTTATGGAACGCAGAACTGAATTGTTAACTAAAAATGATTCTGATGGATTAAAAGCTCTTGAAAAAGAATGTCTTGCAAATAATGCAAAATTCAAAAATTGGGAATGTACCGAAGATAAAATGAAACTAACCAAAAATGGTTCAGCACTTTATATGCATTGCTTACCAGCAGATATTACTGATGTTTCATGCAAAGCCGGTGAAGTTTCAGCAAGTGTATTTGAAAAATACAGAATCGAAACATACAAAGAAGCTAGCTACAAGCCAGATATTATTGCTTCAATGATTATGACTAATCAGTTTGCCAAAACTCATAAAATTTTGCAAAAACTTTATAAAAAGGGAAATCCGAGAATAGATTTATAATTTTAAGTTTTAATATTTTCTTGATGAGTGAAAAAGAAGAAATTCAATCAATTGTATTAAGTAAATTAGCTGATTTGGCTTTACTTTGCCATACATATAATGTTGATACTCTTTATGTTTTTGGCTCAGCAACAAGTCAGAAGTTTAGCGAAAAAAGTGATATTGACTTTCTTGTAACTTTTGGAGATATTCCATTGTTGGATTATGCCGATTATTTTTTTGATTTTATGCACGCATTAGAAAATCTTTATAATCGAAAAATTGATTTGATAACTGAAAAATCATTATCAAACCCATATCTAATTAAATCAATTAATCAAAGCAAAAGATTATTGTATGACAGACGAAATAAAAAAATATCTGCATGATATAAGAGCTTCAATTTCAGCTATTAATGATTATTTAGGAAACGATAGAAATTTCTTTAATTTTCAAAATAATCGAATGATGAAAAAAGCGATAGAAAGAGAGTTTGAAATTATTGGTGAAGCTGTAAATAAAGCACTTAAGATAGATAAAAATATTTCCATTACATCATCAAGAAAGATAGTTGATTTACGAAATTATTTAGCACATGCCTATGATACTGTCGATTACAGTACATTGTGGGCTATCATTTCTAAACATTTACCAAAATTAGAAATCGAAATAAATAACTTATTAAATGCAGAAAATGAATAAGATATGTGTTAAAATATAAATTTTAATTAAAGCAGGGAAACCTGCTTTTTTTATACCTTTTTGTGTTAAAAAAAACCTACAAATCAAACTCATTTATTTTCAATATTTTATTAATATATAGTAGTAAAATATCTTTTTTTATCAAAAAAAAAGATATTTTTTATGGATAAATTAAAAATATATAGATATTTGAGTAATTAATTACATCGTACATAATTATGGCTAAAATATTTGCTCTTACCGAAGCTTCATCCATAGCTCTTCACTCAATGGTAATAATTGCCCGAAGCAAGGAAATGCTCAACGTTGTTAAAATATCCGAAATTATTGGCTCTTCTAAGCATCATGTTGCTAAAGTTTTACAAAGACTTGTCAAAGATGACATTTTAGATTCTTCACGAGGTCCTTTCGGTGGATTTATTTTAAGAAAAGATCCAAAATCAATCACGTTATTAGATGTTTATGAATCAATTGAAGGTCGAATTGAGATTTCTACTTGCCCTGTTGACAAAGCAATTTGCCCTTTTACAAAATGTATTATTGATAATATTGGCAATCAAATGACCGTTGATTTCAGAGATTATCTTAAAAATCAAACTCTTGAATCATATATTTAAAATTATTATACACAATAATTGTTAAATTTTCAATAAATCTTTTTTATAAAAAATATTATCTATACATTTGAGTAATTAATTACTTTTATAATTACTAAATGTCCACTGCATTCAAATTATCAGAAGCTGTATCTATTGCAATTCATAGTATGATGCTGATTACTCAGTCTTCAAGTATGATAAATGTAATTCAAATTTCAGAAAGACTTGGAGCATCTAAACATCATGTTGCTAAAATCTTACAACGTTTGGTTAAGGAGGATTTTTTAGATTCTATTAGAGGTCCCAAAGGTGGTTTTAAGCTTAAGAAAAAAGCTTCTGAAATAACTTTATATGATATTTATAAATCTATCGAAGGCGATTTGTCTCCTGAATATTGTGTTTTTGAAAGTAAACTTTGTCCGTTTGATAAATGCGTTATGGGAGTATCTGGAAATAAATTTACAGCAGAATTTGTTAATTATTTAAAAAGCGAAACTCTGGATAAATATCAAAATTTAAAATAGATAATGAAAAGAGAAATTGTTAAAATTGATGATGAATTATGTAATGGATGTGGGTTATGTATTCCTAATTGCCACGAAGGAGCATTACAAGTTATTGACGGAAAAGTTAGATTAATAAATGATTTAATGTGTGATGGATTAGGTGCTTGTTTAGGTCATTGTCCAGAAGGTGCAATTTCAATTGAGGAAAGAGAAGCTCTACCTTATGATGAAGTTGAAGTTATTAAAGATATGATTCCTAAAGGTAAAAATCTGATTATAGCTCATTTACAACATTTAAAGGAACATGGCGAATTTGAATTTTTAAAACAAGGAGTTTCTTATCTTGAACAACATCAAAATGAATTAAATTTCGATTTCAATGAAGTAAAATATAATGTTCACAATAATATAAAAAATGATATGAATGATTTAAACAACCCACACGAACACGGCAACTCAAAATGTGGTTGCCCCGGCTCAAAAATGATTGTATATAACGACGAGCCTGAAAGCGAAAATGTAAATACCACTCCTATTAAATCGGAATTAAGACAATGGCCAGTACAAATGCACTTGGTAAATCCAATGGCTCCATATTTCCGTGAAGCTGATGTAGTTTTTGCAGCAGATTGTGTAGCATTTTCAATTGGCGATTTTCACCAAAAATACCTAAAAGGTAAAGCTTTGGCAATTGCTTGTCCAAAATTAGATTCTGACATGGAAATCTATATTGACAAATTAGTATCAATGATTGATGATGCTAAAATAAATACATTAACGCTTATGATTATGGAAGTTCCATGTTGCGGTGGATTGGTGCAAATGGCTCAAACTGCTCTAAGTAAAGCAAGTCGAAAAATCCCAATGAAAGCAATAAAAGTTGGTTTAAGAGGCGATATTTTAAGCGAAGAATGGGTATAAATAGCTGTTCTTTAATATAATAAAATGGCATTGAAATAAATAGTTCAATGCCATTTTTTTAGGAATAAATTGTTAAAACTATTTTTCGTTTTCCACCATTTCGTCTGAATTCGCAAAGATAAATTCCCTGCCAAGTTCCAAGATTTAATTTATAATTTGTAATCGGAATTGTAACAGATTGACCAATTATTGATGCTTTTATATGAGCTGGCATATCATCGCTTCCTTCAGATGTGTGTTCAA
>MEND01000139.1:6783-12164 GCA_001768975.1 Bacteroidetes bacterium GWA2_31_9
CAAATTTTGAAAAATTTCACTTGTAATCAAATGAAAACCTTTGCCATAGCTTGATAAAGTAAACTCTTTTTGCTCAATCATATATTATCAGAACTTAAATACTGTCTCTTAGAAAACTCCAATAATTTCGTTACTCTGGTTTTGAAAACATTTGTTTCGACAAAGCTCAACACATCGCATTTACATTCGTAAACTCCTTATTTTCAAAACTGCGAAAACCTCATTCTTGAAGTTTTCTAAAGAAACACGGTGTTTTCTTATTGACACTAATAACTATTATTCAAGGGAAAACCATATACCATACTTTCCAAGATATTAATATTTCCTAAAATATAAAAGTAATATTTATTCTTTTTATTTTTTGAATTTAACAAATTTGAATAAAAATTAATGCTCCAATTATAAATGCAATCACGGCACTAACTAATACTGCTGCTGATGATAAGTCTTTAATATTTTTAATGCTTTCATGTTTTTGAGGTGAAATAAAATCACAAATAGTTTCAATTGCGGTGTTGAATATTTCAGAAACCAACACCAATCCTATTACAATAATTAATGACATCCATTCTTTTAATGATATTTTAAATGCGAATCCGAATGTTATAACTAAGGCTGTTGCAACCAAATGAATGCGAGCATTGTGTTCTCTTTCAATCAGATACTTAAGCCCATTAAATGCAAAACGGAAGCTTTTTAATCGATATCTAAATGAGAATTGTTTATTTTTCATAATTGATATTTTTAATTCTATACCAAAATCTAATTATCACAAAAAGAATAATTCCATAACCAATTAAAAATACAGACCAGTTAAATGATTGAGGAATGTATTGTGAAATTACTTTTTTTAAAGTATCAGTAATTGAAACATATTTATTCATAAAAAGCAAGTGGTCTGTTGTAAATGAAATCATTATAACTAAGCTTCCGATAATTAATAAAATCCAATCGGAACTCTGAAACATGATTTTGTATCCTTTTCCATCGTAAATAATAATTAATAAAGCTAACCAAATCATTGCAATTGTACATAAAATTGGGGCTAATACCGGACTAACCCATGCAACTGGTAACAGAAATAATAAATCCCAAGTAAAGAGCGATTCGGGCCAACCAATGAGAGCTTTAAGAAAAACGTAATAAAAAATGTCCCAAATAGCAAAAGAAAAAATAAAGTATGCAAAGCGTTGTATAAAAGTCTTTCCTGCGATAAATCCAATACACGAAAGCATTATTATAGTTGCTATTTCACGAAATATTTCAGTTGTAGCAACAACTCCTTCTATTATTTTGATTGGAAATGCAAATCCTTCGGGATAATACATTTCTCGAAGATAAATTACCACTGCACTTTCCATAAAACCCATAGCAATACTGAAAATGCTTACTACGATTAATGTTGATATTGTTTTTTTAGTCATAAATTATTGCAATTCAGTTTTTGAAATTTTTAAATAACTAATTAGTTTGCTAAATTTGTTAAAAAAAATACACATTATGCAAACATTTAGTGTAACCATAAATAATGACGCAAATGCTAAATTGTTTTTGAATTTAATGAAGCAATTAAAATTTGTAAAAGCTATAACTGTCGAAACTAAAGTTGATAAACTTAGGGACGACGATTGGATAAAGCCCGGGCGACCTGCAACCGACGAAGAATTAGAACAGTTATGTATTGAAATGGAAGCAGACAAAGGAGAGATTGATTCAAAAGTTTTTTTTAAACAGCTTAAAGAGAAATATAAAAAGTGAGAATAATTCTTAGAATAAAAGCTCAAAAAAGTATTTCTGATATAGCAGAATATATTGAAAATAATGGATTTCCTGGTACTGCTCTTAGTTTTATAGCAAGAATTGAAAAATTTACAGAAAGTTTGGTAATTTTTCCAAATAAGTATCCCATTTGCCGTCAACAGAAATTTACTAAACGTAGCTATCGTTGTGCAGTATTTGAAAGCGATTATATTTTTGTGTTCAAAGCTGTTAACAATCAATTGATTATTTATAATATAATACATAGCAAACGTTTAAAATAGTTAATTCAAAACTGTAATTTTGGTGTCAGGTAGTTTTTTCTTTAATAATTCAAAAAGCTTTTTATCAATCCTGTTTATTGTTAACTGTTTCAATTGTTTTAGTCCAAATATTGGGCTGTAATCTTTTATGTTATTGTTGTTTAACGAAAGTGTTTCAAGCTGAATTAGGTTTTTCAGCGATGATATATCGCTAATATTGTTATTGCTTAAATATAAGGCTTTTAACTCAACTAATTCAGCTAATACAGTTATATCTCTTATATTATTTTCTGACAAATTAAGCGTTTCAAGTTTTTTGTTATTTACAATCCAATTAATTTCAGAAGTTTTGCAAGCTCTTAAATTTAAGCTGTTTAAATTGTTTAAATTTGAAATCAACGAGTCGTTATATATATAATTGCCTGATAAATCAATTTCCTCAAGTTGTAAAAGTTGTCTTAATGGCTCAATGTTAGTAAATTGATTGTTGCTTAGGTATAAAACTTTCAGCTTCGACAATTTTTCAATTCCTTGAATATTAAGAATTTGATTATTTGATAGAACTAGAGTTTCAATATTCGTATTTTGAAGCGAATCAGCTAGTTTATAAATATTCTTAAAGCTATTTCCAGAAATATATAACTCTTTGAGATTGTGGAGTGATGCTAAGTTTTTAAAATAATATTCATTGTATTCGCTTAAATTATTATTGTTAGCAAACAAATATTCTAACGTTTTAATCAAAGGAATTGTATTTGATTTATTTAATATATTTGACATATTAAGTGATTTAATCAATGGGAATTTTGCTTCTAATAAAGCTGTTTGGATTGAATTTCCTGAAATGTTTAATGATTTTAGCGATGACATTGTTGGAAATGAGTTAATATCAGTATTTTGATTATCTGAAATATCCAAACTTTCTAATATTGCCAGATTTTTAAGTTTTGAAAAATCGTTGATATAATTCCCTGCTAATGATAATTCTTTCAGCCTATTAAGACTTGGTATGGAGTCAATATTATAAAGATTATTTCTGCTATAATCAAGTTTTTCTAAATTAGGAAAATATAAAAGCTCGTTAAGGTTTGTAATATAATTATTGGCAATATTCAAATCGTTAATATTAACAATATTATATAATGGGGTTAAATCATTTAGATAAAAACCTTGCAATTCAAATTTATTGAGCAATTGATTTTGGTCAGCCAATTTTATATACTTATAAATATTTTTATCGTTTATACAGTACGATTTCCAACTTTGAATATTATAGTCTTTTAAGAAATTATAAATCTTAATATCAAGTACTTGACTTCGTTGTTTATACATATAGTCGTATCTGTATGTGAAAGTATTAGTGTAATCAAGCTGATGCGAATTGTTCCATATTTCATCTTTTGATTTGTAATTAATTAGCTCTGGTAAAGCTCTGTACGATAGTTCTAGTAAATAATCAATGTCTGTATTTTTTGAATTATTAATGTTATAATTTGCAATTTGATAGTCCCAATTAATTAAGCTTGAGAGAATTAATACACAATATGCAATCCAGCTATTTGAACCAAACAAAAACCAATTAGATTTATTTTTAATAAGTTTTACAATTGTGGTTATTAATCCGGCAATTGCAAGTATCAAATAAATATAAACTCCAATTCTTTTGTATGTAAGTGTATATTCTTCAATGTAAAGATTATTTCTGTAAATATTAGAAAGAATCATTATTACATTTTGTGCAATCCATATTAAAGCAAGGACTTTTAGTAGCTTAGATTTTTCAAAATTCAAAGCACCTCTGAAATAAAAAAGTATTATGGATATTGCTATAATTATAGACAAAATCAGAAGTCCAATTCCTTGATGTAGAAAATCAGAATAAGTAATTCCTTCAGGAATACTTCCGGTTGTAAAAAATTTTAAATCGAAAATATTCATTGTGAGTATCAGAATATTCAACATTGTAAGTAGAAGTATTCCAGAGAATTGTTCAGTTTTTATGTTTATTTTAAGACCGAAAATCCCGTTTGATTTGTTCATGAAATTTTCTGGAGAAAGATTATTTCCGAACTTTCTTTCCCAATTATTTACTCCAGCAATATTTTTCATGTATAAAACACCATACATAATCAATAATCCACTTAATGTGAATAAAACCCATGCAAAACTTATAAAATCAAGGTTAATGTCTTTAGTGTATTCATAAAAAACAGGATTTGCCCCTTGATAAATAAAAAAGAATACGATTGTTATAAAAACAGGTATTATAATTGCCCAAATTGCACGTTTGTTAAACGAACCTGAATTTGATTTTCTGCGTTTTACAAGGTCTATAAACATAAAAACTATTGACGAACCGTAAGAAAATAATGAATTGATAACTGCAATAATTACCGAACTGTTTTGATTTATTGTAAGACCTGAAATTAGACTTAATGAAACAATATTTCCAAAAACCGACAATCCGTTACCATACATTAAAATTGAAAACGCAGAAATTAATGCTCCAATTTCTGCAATAATAATGCTCTTGTTAAGCATTGATTTTAAATAAATCATATTCAATCCTGAGATGAAGATGATATTGAAAATGAGAAAGTTAAATCCGGCAGATTCCTGATAGAATAAAAAGCTGTACATTAATGTACTAACGATTAAAAAAACATCATTCTTTTTCATAAATTATTTAGTTTTATTTGGTTAATATTTTTGTTTTTATATAATTTCTTAGTTTTTCGCTAATTATTCCGAATATTAATATTCCTAAATAATTGGCTAATAAGTCGTAATAGCTGCAATCTCTATAAAATGAATACGATTGGCTGTATTCTTCGATCGAAAGAATAAATATTGCGATAAAGCTTCCTGTGAAAATTCTAAAAATTCCAAAACTCATTTTATGAAAGTTTAAACTATAGTTTAGAAGGAAAGTCCAAAATCCATATACCATAAAGTGTCCGATTTTGTCGTAATGAGGTATGTTTTTTAAAAATTCAAACATTGAACCTCCGTAACCATTGTCTAATAAAATTGTAGTCGAAAAAATTAAAATAGAATAGGCTATTGTAGCGTATTGCAAATATTTTAATTTAAAAGTACTTTGAATTACAAAGTTCATGGATAAAAAAATTTAATCGTTATTACTAATTAGTTTTTCCAAAGCTTCAAGATGGCTTTGAAATGCTTTTTTGCCAATAGATGTTGCCTTATAAGTTGTGTTAGGTTTTTTGCCAATAAATTGCTTAATTACATCAATATAACCAAATTTTTCGAGTGCTGAAATGTGACTTGCCAAATTACCATCGGTAACACCAAGTAAATCCTTTAAGGAATTAAAATCCATATCATCGTTAACAACCA
>MEND01000140.1 GCA_001768975.1 Bacteroidetes bacterium GWA2_31_9
GGTTGTAATCAATCAAATGGCTCTGCAATTGTATTAGCAAGTGGTGGTTCAGGTGATTATACTTATTTATGGAGTACAAATGCTGGTTCTCAAACTTTAAATGTAGCAAGTAATTTAGGGCTTGGAACTTATTATGTTACAGTTTCTGATTCTAATTTTAATTGTTTTTCAGTTGCAACTGTTAATGTTACTGAAATTGGAGCTCCAACAGTTGTTATTACTTCATCTGATACTGATAATCAAATTTGTAATGGTGAATCTGTTACACTTTACGCATCTGGGGCAACTTCTTATTCATGGTCAACAAATCCTATTATTGTTAGCCCACAAAACGATTCAATATTTTCAGTTATAGGCACAACTGCAGGATGTGCAGGTTCAGATAGTGAAACTATTACTGTTCATGACAAACCAACTGTAACAGCAAGCTCAGATGATGCAGATAATACTATTTGCGAAGGCGACCCAATAACATTATCAGGAAACTCTACTTCAAATTGTAATTACTCTTGGAGCGATGCTAGTATTACAGACGGTGTAGCATTTTCACCTTTAGTGGGCAATTATACATTTACAGTTACTGGTACTGATGTTAATACAACTTGTTTTGGAACAGCTACAATTCCAATTACAGTGAATCAAATACCAAATGTTGTTGCAAATTCTACTAGTAATGAATTATGTTCTGGAGAGCAAATTACTTTGACAGGTTCAGGAGCAGTTACGTATATTTGGGATAATGGTATAAATGATGGGGATGTTATAACCCCTTCTTTAGGTTCAACAACTTATTCTGTTACAGGAACAGATTTAATTGGCTGTAGTAAAACGGCTGAAACAACAGTTAATGTTAGTCAAGTTCCAACTGTGAATTTAGAGAATCCTTATCCTTTCTGTGAAGGAGATAGTATTCCGCTACTAGCTGGTCCAGCAAACGTTTATAATTATATATGGAGTACAAATGAAACAACATCAGTGATTTATGTGCACTCGGCTGATAATTATTCAGTTACTGTTTCAAATAATTGTGGTTCTGTAGATGCTAATGTGGATGTTGTTGTGAATGATAATCCAATAATCAATTTGCCAACAGATACTACAAATGCTGCTGGAAATTTAACAGTTATATTAAATGCAGGTTCATTTGCTGACTATGAATGGTCAAATTCGGCTATCACTCAATCTATTGAAGTTAATTCATCAGGAACATATTATGTTACTGTAACTGATGCAAATGGATGTAAAAGTTCAAAAGCTGTTGTAGTAGTGATTTCAGAGTTTACAATTCATATTTATAACACAATTACACCTAATGGCGATGCAGTTAATGATAAATGGATTATTGAAAATATTGAATTATTTCCAAAATCTGAAGTAATGATTTTTAATAGAAGTGGAAATAAAGTTTACGAAACTACAAGATATAATAACGAAAAAAACTTCTGGGATGGCAAGTATAATGGAAAGGATTTGCCTGCCGCCAGCTATTATTATATTATTGATTTAGGCGAAGGTTCAAAAATTTATAAAGGACATGTATCTATTGTGAGATAGTTTTAGAATTTACGAATTATTGAATACGGCTACAATGAATAATATTATAAATAACAAGTTGGGAACGAACGGTTTTATAGATAAAAATATAATTGTGTTCAAATACAGCACAATGCAAAAGTCGTTTTGCATATCTTTCATGTCTGCATATAGGAAATTTTTCAGGAATAAATCCAAGCGAATTTCCGAATTGATAAAGTCTTTCAGCAAAATTCAAAGCAGTTTCAGGATAACCCATTTCATTGATATACATCATTATCCGATAAATCTGTTTATCTGCTTTAGGTTTATAAACTACTTTAAGTTTTTTTTCTGCCATGCTTTAAACTGTTTAAAATTATTTTCTTTTGATTCTTCCGCAGAAATAGATATACCTTGTTCGCATTCATCAAGCATAAGCTCAATTTCTTCATCAGTTGCAGGTCTCCCTGGAAGAATCCAATCTTCATCTGTTAAAGTTTTTTGTTTTGCAATAGAGGAGTTCTGTTTATTTTTCTTTTCGGGTTTCCATGTTACAGCTGTAACAAAATTAAGATTTCTGAGCATGGCTGCCAGCATCTTAGCATTTGCATTATCGTTGGTTTCTACAATTAGTGTCATGTCATAAAAATTAATGTAATACAAAAATATAAAATAAATTTGAAAATTATTAATTTAAAGTTCAATATGGATTTACAAACAAAAAAGATAAATTTAATTCATGAGTTTCTCAGAATTAACAATGAAGGTTTAATTAATAAATTAGATAAGTTTTTGCATATCGAAAAAAAGAAAATTTATGAAAAGGATTTGAAGCCCATGACAATTGAAAAATTTAATTTAATGATAGACCAAGCGGAAGATGATATTGATAATGGGAGAGTGGTTGAAGCAAAAAATTTGAGAAAAGATATTGATAAATGGAAGTGAAAATTTTTTGGACTGAGTTTGCCATTACTCAGCTTGACCAAATATTCGATTTTTATAAGTATAGAGCTAATATTGATTTAGCAAAAAAAATTGTATTGCAAATAGTTGACAGAACATTGGAGCTTAAAAATAATCCTTTGATGGGTACAATTGAAATGCTTCTTACAAATAGAAAAAGAGAATATAGATATTTAGTTGAAGGAAATTATAAAATTATTTATTGTTTTGATGAGAATCATATAAAAATAAGCTCTGTTTTTGATTGCAGATTAAATCCAAATAAAATTAAAAAGGGTATTAAATAATACAAGTAACAAAATATTTTAAACAGTCAGTTTATGAGAAAATATATATTAGCATTACTTTTTGTAAGTACAATCAGCCTAAGTTTTGCACAGCAACTTCCTCAATATAGTTTGCATGTTATGGATCAAGTTGTTTATAATCCGGCAATAGTTGGGTCGAATAGTTATCCCGAAATTAAGCTTCATCACCGTAGCCAGTGGGTTGGTTATAGTGGTGCACCTATGACAAGCTTGATAAGCTATCACAACAGCTTGAATAATAGAGGGACTTCTGGCTTAGGCGGTTATATTTATAACGATAAATATGGCATTTTTAACAGAACAGCTTTGAATTTGGCTTATGCATATCATATTCCTACTAAATCGTTTTATGTTTCATTTGGTTTGTCTGGTAATATCATGCAGTATTCATTAAATGGAAGTAAAATTGATTTATATAATAAAACAGATGCATTGATTGCTGAAGGTATGTCAGATAAAACAATAAAACCTGATTTTTCATTTGGAGTTTTTATATATAATCAGAGATTTTTTATTGGAGGTTCTGTTATGCAATTATTAGGACCAAAAATGAATCTTGCTAATGCAACAGTTCCACTTACAAATCATTATTATATAGCTGGTGGATATAGTTTTCAATATGATAAAAAAATTCTAGTCGAACCATCTATTTTAATTAGTAGTGCTACAGTTGGACCTCCTGCTATTGACTTGAATTTGAAAGGAATTTATAGAAACTCTTATATTGGTGGACTTACATATAGATACGGTGATGCAATTTCGATGATGTTAGGATATCGATTTAAGCAATATTTATTTGCATATTCTTATGATATTGTAGTTTCACCACTTAGAAAAACAAATAGTGGTTCACATGAAATTATTGTTGCTTTTCATTGGCCAAATTCTAAGGAAACTAAGCCTTTGTATGACTTAAAGGGCGTTAATAGAGGTCAAATTAAGAAACGATTATATTAATTCAGTTTAATATTTGAAGTAATTTCCTTCCAAATATTCTCTGATGGAGTAGGAGCAATAATTTCAATCATTTCTTTTTTTACAGGATGAATAAATTGTATTTTCCACGCATGAAGACTTATGCTACCATCAGGATTTGAACGCTTTGCACCATATTTTAAATCACCTTTTATATGGCAACTAATATTTGCAAGCTGACATCTTATTTGATGATGTCTCCCTGTTTCTAGCTCAACTTCCAGTAAAAAAAAATTATCTGATTTATTAATTAGTTTGTAATGCAAAATAGCTTTTTTTGCTCCGTTTTTTTCGTCTTTATAAACAAATGATTTGTTTTGCTTTTCGTTCTTTAACAGAAAGTTAGTTAATGATCCAGTATTTTCAGTAGGTTTATTGTCGGTAATTGCCAGATAAGTTTTTTTTATTTCTTTATCCTTGAACATTTGATTTATTCGTGTAAGCGATTTGCTCGTTTTGGCAAAAAGTACAATTCCGCTTGTAGGTCGATCAATACGATGAGTAACACCAAGAAAAACGTCTCCAGATTTGTTGTATTTTTGTTTAATATAAGTCTTTATTTTTTCGCTTAAAGGAATATCTCCAGTTTTATCGCCCTGAACAATATCAGAAGATTTCTTATTAACTACAATTAAGTGATTATCTTCAAATAAAATATCTAAAGCTTGTTGTTTAATGTTTATAGTTTGTTGTTGGCTAGACATTTAATCTTTTAACTAATTGCTGTTTGATACTTTCTATTTTGACTTAGTTCTTGGATCTTGGATCTTGGAATTTGAAATTTGGAATTTGGAACTTTGAGCTTAGAACTTGGAACTTGGAATTTGAAACTTGGGACTTGGGACTTGGTTCTTAATACTGTTCTTTATCGCTCGGAAAATCACAATTTTTCACATCTTCAATATAATGCTTTACTGCACCAAAAATCTCTAAATGTAAATTATGGTACCTTCTTAAAAATCTCGGTGAAAACTCTTGTGTAATTCCCAACATATCATGAAGAACTAAAACCTGACCATCGACCTGATTTCCTGCTCCAATACCGATTACTGGAATCTTAACTTCTTTAGCAACTTTTCCTGCCAAATTTGCCGGAATTTTTTCCAGAACAATGGCGAAGCACCCTGCTTCTTCTAGTATTTTGGCATCTTCTATTAGTTTGTCGGCTTCGGTATCTTCCTTAGCTCTAACTATATATGTCCCAAATTTGTGAATTGATTGAGGTGTAAGTCCTAAGTGACCCATTACAGGAATTCCTGCAGATAATATTCTTACAACAGATTCTTTAATTTCACTTCCACCTTCCATTTTAACAGCAGCAGCACCAGTCTCTTTCATGATTCTAATTGCTGAACTTAATGCTTCTTTTGAATTGCCTTGATATGTTCCAAATGGTAAATCAACTACAATTAAAGCACGTTTTGCACCTCTAACAACAGACGCAGCATGATAAATCATTTCGTTAAGTGTTATAGGAAGTGTAGTTTCGTGACCAGCCATTACGTTCGATGCCGAATCGCCAACCAAAATAACATCTATACCAGTACTGTCAATAATTCTAGCCATCGAAAAATCGTATGCAGTTAACATTGAAATTTTTTCTCCTCTTAACTTCATCTCAGCCAGAACATGAGTAGTTACTTTTTTTATATTTTGATGAACAGACATAGCCTAAATTTTTTTATGTAAAATTATAAATATATTTTTGACACAAAGTTTGAAAAAAAATATCAATTTTTTCATTTATGCGTGTTTTTTTATATTGTCTTGCTATAATTAGTGTCATACTTCAATCTTGTTCTACTGATTTTGAGGTTAATGCAAAATGGAAAGATATTCCAGTTGTGTATGGATTACTAAATCAAAACGATGCTGTACATTATGTTAAAGTTGGTAAAGCATTTTTAGGCCCCGAAGATGCTTATACTATGGCAATGAAAGCAGATTCTCTTTATTACGATAGTGTTTCTGTAGTGCTTGAAGAGTATGTAAAGTCTGTACTTACTAACACTATTGTTCTTGATAAGATTACTAGTATTCCTAAAGATACTTTTAATACAATGCATCCTGAAGAAAATGTGATTTTTTCTTATGATCAAAATATTTTATATCAAACAACTTATAATTTACAATCAAGTGCACTTTATAAATTGAATATTTATGTACCATCTAGTGGAAAAAGTGTAACAGCTTCAACAGCTTTAATAAATAATTTTAAAGTTAGTATTCCACAAATGCAAATTGGATTTTCAAATTATGATACTCCTTTTGAGTTAACTTGGAATTCGGTTGCAAATGCTAAACTATATGAAGTTACTTTAAGATTGCATTATTTTGAAGTAGATAAATTAACTTATGAAGTAACTAATCATTATTTAGATTGGATACAATCAAGTAAAGTATCACAAGGAAGTTTAGGAGGAGAAGACATGATTCTATCTATAAACGCTGTTTCATTTTTCAATTTTATTGCATCTCGATTAGAACCTAATCCAAATGTTTATAGAGTAGTAAATGAAAAGGGATTAGATTTTATGTTTTATGTTGGAGGCGATGATTTATATACCTATATCGAAGTTAATAAACCTTCTAATGGATTAATTCAAGAAAAACCTGCATTTACTAATATTGACAATGGAATTGGTTTGTTTTCTACAAGATTTGATTCAAAAGTATTAGGCAAAGAACTTTCATCAAAAACAGTTGATTCAATTGCTGACGGAATTTATACAAAACATCTAAACTTTGTAGATCATAACGATCCACTTTATGCCAATCAACCATAGATTGGTGTCGATTTGTCAGTCTTTATGTCATATTAAAACCAATCCAACTTATCTTTTGTGTCATAATTTCATTTAAAGTCGTTTTTTTTCTTGTGGCACAAACATTGTCAAAATGCAATCGTTAAAAATTTGAATATTTACATAATAAATTAAATATGGGAAAAATTATTGGAATCGACTTAGGAACAACAAACTCATGTGTTTCAGTAATGGAAGGAAATGAGCCAGTTGTAATTCCTAATAGCGAAGGAAAAAGAACAACTCCTTCTGTTGTTGCTTTTGTTGAAAACGGTGAGCGTAAAGTTGGTGATCCTGCAAAACGCCAGGCAATCACTAATCCTAAAAAAACTGTTTATTCAATTAAACGTTTTATGGGAGAAAAATTTGACAAGGTTACTAAAGAAGTTCAAAGAGTTCCTTATGAAGTAATAAAAGGAGATAATAATACTCCAAGAGTTAAAATTGATGAAAGAAATTATTCTCCTCAAGAAATTTCTGCAATTGTACTTCAGAAAATGAAAAAAACTGCTGAAGATTATCTTGGAACAGAAGTTACAGAAGCAGTTATTACAGTTCCTGCTTATTTCGACGATGCTCAACGTCAAGCTACAAAAGAAGCTGGTGAAATAGCTGGATTAAAAGTAAAAAGAATAATTAATGAGCCAACAGCTGCTGCATTAGCTTATGGTTTAGATAAGAAAAACAGAGATATTAAAGTTGCAGTTTTTGACCTTGGTGGTGGTACATTCGATATTTCAATCCTGGAATTAGGTGATGGAGTATTTGAAGTAAAATCTACAAATGGTGATACTCACTTAGGTGGTGACGATTTTGATCAGGTTATTATTGATTGGTTATCAGAAGAATTTAAAAAAGACGAAGGAATTGATCTTAAAAAAGATCCAATGGCACTTCAAAGATTAAAAGAAGCTGCTGAAAAAGCTAAAATTGAACTTTCAAGCTCAACTTCTACAGAAATTAATCTTCCTTACATTATGCCAGTTGATGGTATTCCAAAACACTTAGTTAAGACCTTAACTAAAGCTAAATTTGAACAACTTGCTGATAAATTATTTCAAGCTACAATGGAACCTTGCAAAAAAGCATTGAAAGATGCAGGTTTGTCAGCTAGCGATATTAATGAAGTAATTTTGGTTGGAGGTTCAACAAGAATTCCTGCAGTACAAGCAATTGTTGAAAAATTCTTCGGTAGAGCTCCTTCTAAAGGCGTTAATCCTGACGAAGTTGTTGCAATTGGAGCAGCTATTCAAGGTGGTGTTTTAACAGGTGAAGTAAAAGACGTACTTTTATTAGATGTTACTCCACTTTCATTAGGTATTGAAACTCTTGGAGGAGTTATGACAAAACTTATTGAATCGAACACTACAATTCCTACCAAAAAGACTGAAACATTTACAACTGCTGCCGATAATCAATCTTCTGTAGAAATTCATATTTTACAAGGAGAAAGACCAATGGCAAATGGAAATAAAACTATCGGACGTTTCCACCTTGATGGTATTCCACCATCGCCAAGAGGAATTCCGCAAGTTGAAGTTATGTTCGATATTGATGCTAATGGTATATTAAACGTATCTGCAAAAGATAAAGCAACTGGCAAACAACAAAGTATTCGAA
>MEND01000141.1:0-4628 GCA_001768975.1 Bacteroidetes bacterium GWA2_31_9
TTCCTAAAACCTATTTGGATTCAGTATAGAACAATAGAAAAATAGAACATTAGAACAATAGAACATTAGAACAATGGAACAATTTAACAATAAACCTCTAACTTCAAACTTCAAACCAGAAACTTCAAACATTCTTCAAGTCTTATCTTCTCAATTCGAAATTCTGACCCAAATAAACTTTACGAACTTGTTCGTCTTGAGCAAGGTCTTCAGCATTTCCGGCTTTCAAAATGCTTCCTTCGAAAAGCAAATATGCTCTATCAGTTATATTAAGAGTTTCGTGAACATTATGGTCGGTAATTAGGATTCCAATATTTTTTTCTTTGAGTTTTGAAACAATCGTTTGAATATCTTCAACAGCAATTGGGTCAACACCTGCAAAGGGTTCGTCAAGCAAAATAAAATTTGGATTTATTGCTAAAGCACGTGCAATTTCGGTTCGTCTTCGTTCACCTCCTGAAAGCTGAATTCCATAGCTTTTTCTGACCTTATGCAAGCCAAATTCATCCATTAATTCTTCAAGCCTGTCTTTTTGGTACTTTTTTGAATATTTGCTCATTTGTAATACTGCACGAATATTATCCTCGACTGAAAGTTTCCTGAATATTGAAGCTTCTTGAGCCAAATATCCAATTCCTTTTTGAGCTCTTTTGTACATTGGATCGTGCGTAATTTCAACATCATCTAAAAATATTTTGCCTGAAAGTGGCTTAATTAAACCAACAATCATATAAAAAGATGTTGTTTTTCCGGCTCCATTTGGACCAAGTAAGCCAACAATTTCTCCTTGATTTACCTCAATGCTAACCTTATTTACAACTGTTCTTGCTCTATATTTTTTTACTAAATTTTCTGTCCAGAGTCTCATGTTTTTTTGTTTGAAGTTTGATGTTTGAATTATGAGGTTCATTCAGAACGTAATAAGTAAAATTTAATATATAATATCTACATTCATAGCTTCTTAAACATTAAATATTAAATATTACTTATTAAATATTACATTCTTAAACGATTCCCTCTTTCAAAATATCATGTATATGTATCATTCCGAGATATTTATTATTTTCTACAACAATTAATTGAGTGATATTATGTTTTTCCATTAAATTAAATGCTTCAACAGCTAACGCATCTTTTTCAATAGTTTTAGGATTTATCGACATAATATCTTTAGCGACTAATTTTTCGAATGAAATATTCTTTTCAAGCATTCGTCTTAAATCGCCATCGGTAATAACGCCAGAAAGTGTTCCTTTAGAGCCTAAAACTGCAGTAGCACCAAGTCTTTTAGATGATATTTCAACAATAACATCTTTAATATTATCAGACTCATCCACTTTTGGCGAACGATTCATTATTAATAAATCATTTACTCTCATATAAAGCTTTTTGCCAATTGCACCACCTGGATGAAATTTTGCAAAATCGTTTAACGAAAAACCCTTCAATTCTAAAAGACAAACTGCAATTGCATCACCCAAAACTAACTGAACTGTTGTGCTTGTAGTAGGTACAATATTATTAGGGCAAGCTTCATTTTCAACAAACGCATAAATTTTATAATCTGCTTGTAATGCTAAAAATGAATTTATATTTGAAACAATAGCAATAATTTTATTTCCAAGATTTTTTATCAATGAAACTAATAATTTTATTTCAGGAGTATCTCCACTTTTAGAAATACAAATAACAATATCATCGGGTTGAATAATTCCTAAATCGCCATGAATAGCATCAGCTGCATGAAGAAAAATTGACGGAGTTCCTGTAGAATTAAGTGTTGCAACTATTTTCTGAGAGATAATTGCACTTTTACCAATACCTGAAATAATCACTCTTCCCTTACAATTATATAAAAGTTTAATTGCGAAAACGAAATCATCATCTAAATAATTTAGCAAATTATTTACTGATTTTGCCTCTGTTTCAATGGTTTTCGAAGCTATTTTTAATATTCTATTGTTAATATCCAATTGTTAAATAATTAAAATTGTGAAAAACTTTGTTTTAAAAACCAAAATATTATCAGTATATTTATTTTCACAAAAGTATTCATTTTTTAATACTTGAATTTATTTTCAATGTTTTGTGCTTACAAAATTACAAAACAATTGTTAATAAGGTAGTTAATTTTAATTTTTTTATAAATAATTGAAGGAGAAAATTTTAAATGGAAGTAGATATTGAGAAGCCTTTATCGGATTATTTAAAACAATATTTTGGTTTTGGGAGTTTTAAAGGAAATCAGGAGGCGATTATCAAAAACTTGTTAGATGGGAAAGACTCATTTGTATTAATGCCAACAGGGGGCGGAAAATCTCTTTGTTATCAATTACCAGCATTAATGCTTGATGGTACAGCTGTTATTATTTCACCTCTTATTGCACTTATGAAGAATCAAGTTGATTCAATCAGAAGTTTTAGTATGGAGGAAGGAGTAGCTCATTTTTTAAACTCATCATTAAATAAGAGTGAGATTTTAAAAGTTAAAGAAGATATTATGTCTGGAAAGACAAAATTATTATATGTAGCTCCTGAATCGCTTACAAAAGAGGACAATGTCCAGTTTTTAAGAAAAGTAAATGTTTCTTTTTATGCAATTGACGAAGCACATTGTATTTCAGAATGGGGACACGATTTCAGACCTGAATATAGAAGAATAAAACCTATTGTTGAAGAAATTGGTCGTTCACCAATTATTGCTTTAACTGCAACTGCAACTCCAAAAGTTCAGCACGACATTCAGAAAAATCTTGGGATGTTAGATGCAACTATATTTAAGTCATCTTTTAACCGTCCGAATCTGTATTATGAAGTAAAACCAAAAACTGATGCAGCAAAAGAAATAATCCGATATATTAGAAATAATCAAGGTAAATCAGGAATTATTTATTGTCTTAGCAGAAAAAAAGTTGAAGAACTAGCTCAAACCCTATTAGTTAATGGAATTAAAGCTGCACCATATCATGCTGGTATGGATTCAGCTACCAGAACTGAAAATCAGGATCGATTTTTAATGGAAGATGTTGATGTAATTGTTGCAACAATTGCATTTGGAATGGGCATAGACAAACCTGATGTAAGATTTGTTATTCATTACGATATTCCAAAAAGCTTAGAAGGATATTATCAGGAAACTGGCAGAGCTGGTCGTGATGGAGGCGAAGGTCAATGTATTACATTTTATAGCTACAATGATATACAGAAACTAGAAAAATTCATGCAAGGAAAACCGGTAGCTGAGCAAGAAATTGGCAAACAACTTTTATTAGAAACTGTTGCTTATGCTGAGTCTTCAGTTTGTAGGAGAAAACTTTTATTACATTATTTTGGTGAAGTTTATAAAGAAGATAATTGCAATTGTTGCGACAATTGCTTAAATCCTAAAACACAGTCAGAAGCAAAAGAAGATTTAGTAATCGTTTTAGAAACTATTCTTGCAGTTAAGGAGAAATTTAAGTCAGATCATATTGCAAATTTTATTTCAGGCAACGAAACATCTGCAATTAAATCATATAAACACAACGATTTACCAACATTTGGAATCGGCGACGATAAAAACGAAAAATATTGGCAAGCACTAATAAGACAAGCCTTAATTGCCCGATTAATTACAAAAGATATTGAAAATTATGGTTTACTTAAAATAACTGAAGCTGGGATTAACTATATTAAAAATCCATACTCATTTATGATGTCGCAGGACAATGAGTTTGAAGATTTAGAAGATGACGACATTGCTCCTCCTTCTGGCTCAGGCGGAGGTGTTGAAACTGTTCTTTTTTCAATGCTTAAAGATTTAAGAAAAAAAATATCTAAAACTAAAAATCTACCTCCTTTTGTAATTTTTCAGGATCCATCTTTAGAAGATATGGCAATTCAGTATCCTATTACAATGGATGAAATGAAAAACATTGTTGGGGTTGGAGCTGGAAAAGCTGAAAAATACGGAAAAGAATTTGTTGACCTTATTAAGCTTTATGTAACTGAAAACGAAATAGAAAGACCTCAAGATATTGTTGTAAAATCAATAGTAAATAAATCATCAAATAAGGTTTATATTATTCAAAGTATTGATCGCAAAATGCCTCTCGAAGATATTGCTAAGGCAAAAGGATTAGAATTTGCAGATCTTATTGAAGAATTGGAAGCAATTGTTTATTCAGGAACAAAAATTAATTTGGAATATTACATAGACGATGTAATTGATGAAGATAAACAACAAGAAGTTTTTGATTATTTCCAAGAAGCTGACAATGACCTTATTGAAAATGCACTTAAAGAATTAGGAGAGGACGATTATTCTGAAGAAGAAATTAGATTATTAAGAATTAAATTTATTTCAGAGTTAGGAAATTAATTCGTGGGTTTGGGTTAAACAAAAAGAGCTTGCTAAATATTTAGTAAGCTCTTTTTTATTTTATATTAAATTGATTACAAAAGTTTAATCGATTTCAAATATTTTTCAACTTCTAAAGAATGATGTTTCGAAAGAAATGTTTCGGATTGTCCTGAATGTTTATCATCATGTTCCCAAACCTTAATACTTGATTGAGCTCTTTTTTCTCTTTTTACATTTGGGTCTGCATGGTGAGATAATAACATACGAACTATTTCTAAACTTTTTG
>MEND01000141.1:4651-9848 GCA_001768975.1 Bacteroidetes bacterium GWA2_31_9
TTCAATAATAGTTCAAAGCCAGAAAGTTTCGGTAATTTCTGAATATCAGGATGAACTTCTTTTATTTTATTAGACCATATATTAAATTCAATTAAGTTAATTAATTTACTAAAGCTATATGGTATTTCAGAAAGATTATTCGCCTGAACATTTATTATTTGAATATTATGCAAATTACCTATTTCTGTAGGAAGTTCTTTTATATTATTTGCACCAATATTTAATTCAATAAGATTAACCAGATTTCCAATTTCTGATGGCAAACTCGTAATTTGGTTATGCGAAAGATTAAATATTTCCAACGCTGTAAGTTTTCCAACCTCAGATGGAATACTATTAATTTCGTTATTTTCGAAATCTAAAACTTTTAAAGAAGTAAGGTTTCCAATTTCTTTAGGAAAGCCTGATAGTTTATTTCTTTCGATATTAATTACTTGCAACGATTTAAGCAAGCCAAGCTCTGAAGGCAACGCTTTTATTTCGTTATAGCTTAAGTTTAGTTCAACTAATTCCTCTAAAGCAGAAATTTCAGTAGGAAGTTCCTCAATGTTTTTAAATTTCAAATCAAGCTTTTTTAACTGCTTAACTTTATCAGGATCTGATGGAATTGCAGTTATTTTATATTTTTGTGCCCAACGAACTAATCGTTTTGATGCACCTTTATCTGAACTACTGAATAAACCCATATAATTAAGTTTTATATTTTAATATTTTTGATTTATAAATATACTCGAAAAATATATAAAAAGTAACAGTTAAAAAAATATTTTTTATTCTACTGCTAAAGTATCTGGTAATAGCTTTAAAGTATCGTAAACTAATCTACCTTGTTTTTCAAAAGCATAAGGATTTACAATATTCTCAATATCTCCATCATTATATTTAATAATAAATGAATCGGCAGATAGTAAATTATATAACTGTAAGGTATCTATGCAATTAGCTCTAAAATAAACTTTTGCTACAGACATGTTTGTAAATTCCTGAGCATATCCTACAATACAAGAATCTGAAGATAAATGACTTTCAATGTAAGGAATCCATTTATTCATTTCGGAGTCTTGACCTTCGGGTAATGAAATTTCATAAATTAAGATGTCATTTTTATTGTAAAAATCTTTACCTTTATTAATGTCTTCATAAAACGAATTAAACATAAACGTCTGAAATTCATTTGCTGATATAGACTTTATTTCAGAATTAACATAATCAACTGAAAATTCAACATTTTCTATAAATTTTTGTCCATTCTCTGTAAAAGTTACTATTTCACTTTCAAGTACTTGCTTTATTTTTTCTGTATTTAATTTATTACTATCAAAAAAAATTCGAGTAGCTACCGGTTCCCCATAAGTTGTAGTAAAACCAAATATTCCGTCTGTTTGTTCAAGAAGTTTTATCAAGAAAAAAGCATCATAACTATCAAAAAAGTGACCTAAACCCATAGTTACCTCACTAATGTTTTCAACATCAGGAACTTTAAGCATTTTCTTTAATGGAGCAAATATTTTTTCAATTAAACTTGTTCTTGAAATTACCAAACTATCGAAATAAACCTTAACGGTATGAGTTTTTACAAAAGTTGCAGCTCCTAGAACTCCATCTATATCTTTCATTTGTGAAACAAAAGCCGAAGAACTTCCAAAACATTTAATGTCTTTCAATCCTGATTTTTCAAAAATTGAAGCACTTGCTATTTGCTCAGGGCTACCCCATCTTTCATCAACTGTTGGTAACTCATAAGCAGTTCCTAAAAACAATCCAACAACAACTAAACATACTGTTATTAGTGCTGGAAACCAATTAATGCTTTTTCTGTTAATTTTTAAAGCTCCTGAATGAGGACAAGATGTTATGCAATCGCCACATAAATTGCAATCGATGTGTTTAATTACCTGTGGACCGGTTGAAATAGTAATTGCCTGAGGACATGCTTTATCGCACAATTTACAATGAGTACAAGCATCGTCTTGACGTGTAATTCGAAGCATTGGCGAAAATCTTGATTTTAACGAGAAAGCTTCAGATAAAAATCCAAGAATTGAAATAATTGCTAAAGGATAAACCCAGCTAATTTCTAAACCAAAGAAAATTAGTAAAGCATATCCTCCAAAAACAATTACTGTTACAGCAATAAATGAAAAAATATTGGTTACTGCTGATAATGGACATAAATATTTACACCAAAATTGACGTAAAAAAATAGCTCCAATTGTTACTAAAACAATAGTTACAATTCCCATCCATAATACTACATCGCTGGTAAAACCACTAAATGAAGCATAAAAGGGGTCATATTTTCGGCAAAACAACTCACTCGAATCTATTGTAAAATAAAAGGTTATAAAAAATAATGCATATTTTAAACTTCTCAATATTCTATCAGCAAATCCATTTATTGTATATCTTAATTTGAATTTATCACCTAATTTTCCAAACCACTCTGTAGTAATTCCAACAGGACATATATATCCACAAAACAATTTACTAAAAAATACTGCTCCAATGGCTAATAAAAAACTCATTGTAATTTGCATTGTAGTCATTGAACAGGCAAGACTATTATTAATCAAAAAACTTGAAAATGCCTGATATCCACCAAGTGGGCAATATGCTTCAAAATCGGGGACATAAGTTGTTGAAACAAAAAAACGTCCCAACATATATGATAATAATAAAACTATAGTCCACTGAATAGTAAGTCGATAGTAATTAAATTTGAGTTTTCTTTTTGCCATGATAAATCCATTAAAAATTTTTACAAGATACTGTTTTTATAGAAAATTTCTGCTAAAAGATTAGTGATGTTGTAGAACAAGAAAAGACGATATATCATTCACACAATAGCGTTGAGATTTCATTTACTTCATATAACTATCATCAAAAATCTTAAAAGTCAATTGTTTTTTCTGAAGATTAGCTTTAATAACTTCAACCTGAATTTCGTCGCCAAGTGCAAATTGTTTTTTGGAATATTTTCCTCGAAGACAGTAATTATCTTCATCGAAAATATAAAAATCGTCGGTCATATCGCGCACAGGAACAAGCCCTTCGCAATTATTTTCAAGGATTTCTACATAAATTCCCCAATCTTTGACACCCGAAATTACTCCTTTATATATTCGTCCGATTTTATCGCTCATAAACTCAACTTGCTTATATTTTATTGATGCCCGTTCGGCTTCCGCAGCACGTTGTTCCATATTTGACGAATGTTTGCACATTAATTCATAAGCATCAGCATCGACACTTTTTTCGCCTTTTAAATACATATCCAATAAGCGATGAACCATCATATCGGGGTATCGTCTGATTGGAGATGTGAAATGGCTGTAATGACTAAAAGCCAAGCCGTAATGACCAATATTTTTTGTTGAATATATTGCTTTAGCCATCGACCTAACAGCAAGTTGTTCAATCACATTCTGTTCTTTTTTCCCATGAACTTCTTCAAGTAATGTATTTAACGATTGTGAAATTACACTGGCTGATGTAAGTTTTATTTTATAACCAAAACGTTTGATAAAGTTCGAAAAAGCCATCAATTTATCTTGATCTGGTCGGTCGTGGATTCTGTAAACAAATGTTTTAGCTGTTTTTTTATCGAGTGGTTTTCCAATTTTTTCTGCTACTTTTCGATTGGCTAAAAGCATAAACTCTTCGATAAGTTTATTGGAATCGTGCATTTCCTTAGTGTAAACACTCAATGGTTTTCCGGCTTCATCAATTTTAAATCTTACTTCGCTACGTTCAAAACCAATTGCACCTTTTTTGAATCTTTCGGCACGTAATAATTTTGCAAGTCGATTAAATATTAATAACTCTTCTGCCAAATCGCCATTTTCAGAATCTAAAATTTCCTGAGCTTCTTCGTAAGTAAATCGTCTGTCGGAATTTATAATTGTTCGTCCAAACCATTCATTTAAAACCTCAACCTTTTCATTAATTTCAAAAACAGCAGAGTAGCAAAGTTTGTCTTCATTTGGTCGCAAAGAGCAAACTTTATTTGATAATTTTTCTGGAAGCATTGGCACAACTCTATCGACAAGATAAACAGATGTAGCACGCTTATAGGCTTCTTCTTCTACTTTTTCTTTTGGTTTAACGTAAAATGTTACGTCGGCAATATGAACACCAATTTCCCAATTTCCACTATCTAATTTTCTGATTGACAATGCGTCGTCAAAGTCTTTTGCATCAACTGGGTCGATTGTGAATGTTGTGATTTTTCTGAAATCTCTTCTTTTTTCTATTTCTTCCTGAGTTATTATTTCTGAAATGCTTTCGGCAGCTTTTTCAACTTCGGGAGTAAATGTATAAGGTAAATCAAATTCGGCAAGAATTGCGTGCATTTCTGTATCATTATTCCCAGCATCACCCAAAACGGTAACTACTTCTCCAACAGGATTTTTTGCTTTTTTTGGCCATTCAACAATTCGTGCAATTGCTTTTTGACCATGTTTTCCACCTTTAAGGCTTTCGAATGGGATAAAAATATCGTTAGGCATTTGTCTGTTATCAGTTACTAAAAACGCAAAATGCTTTGAAATATCAAGCGTTCCAACAAAAGAAGTTTTTGCTCTTTCAATTACTTGAACAACTTCTCCTTCGATTTGTGCATTTTTCTTTTTTGCATATAAATATACTTTAACAGTATCGCCATGAAATGCCTGACGAAGATTAAGCTGGGAAACAAAAACATCTTCAGGAAGTTCATCGGTTTTTATATATGCAAAACCTTTAGTTGTTAAATCAACAACTCCTGTAATGTACCCAGCTTTGACTTTTAGTCGATATTTTCCTTGATAGATTTCTTCTATTTTTTCGTCGGTTTTCAATTCTTGTAAAACCTTCACAACCATCTGACGAGCAGAAGTGTCTTCAATTTTAAGTTTTTTTGATATTTGCTTGTAATTAAAAGTTCGGGAAGCATCGTCGTTAAATGCCTGAAATATAATCTCAGTAAGCTTTTTTTTGGTGTAAGTTTCCTTTGTCTTGATGAATTTCTTTTTTGACATATTAAAATTTTTAAGGCATGAAGATAGCGGTTTTTTGTCAAATTGCTGATATATGGAGAAAAAGTGATGGGAAATTGTAGAAAATTAACCTTATTTAGTGTCTCTTAGAAAACTTCAATAATTTCGTTACTCTGGTTTTGAAAACAGTCATTTACATTCGTAAACTCCTTATTTTCAAA
>MEND01000142.1:0-22781 GCA_001768975.1 Bacteroidetes bacterium GWA2_31_9
GAACTTACAACGAAACATTTACAAATGTTAATGGTTGCGATTCAGTTGTTACTTTAACTTTAACAGTAAATCCTGCTGAATTATATCAAGAAACATATACAATTTGCGAAGGTCAAACATACAACTGGCAAGGTGTTGATTACACTTTATCAGGAGTATATAATGCCAATTATGTAAATGCTTTAGGTTGCGACAGTATTTATGAACTAACATTAACTGTAAATCCTATTCCAGTAGTATCGTTTACTGGACTTGCAGCTGAATATTGTAAAGTTGATAATATTGTTTTATTGGTTGGAAGTCACTCTACTGATGGAATATTCAGTGGAACAGGAATAACTAATAATAATGTGTTTAATCCTATAAATGCAAACTTAGGACTAAATACAATTTCATATTCATTCACAGATCAATATGGTTGTAGTGCAACATATACTCAAGATGTAACTATTAATTCAATTCCAGTAGTTTCAGTAATAGCAACAAATTCAGATTGTGGTCAACCTACAGGTTCAGCACAAATTAATGTTACAGGAGGAGTTACGCCTTATACATATTCGTCAGGAGGTAGTTTAGTTAGCAATTTACTTGCAGGAAACTACTCAGTAACAGTTATTGATGCTAAAGGTTGTACAAAATCGAAAAACTACAATATAGTTGATAATACTGCTCCAAGTGTAATGATTGCATCATCTACACCAAGTTCATGTAGTATTTCATGCGATGGTACAGCTTCTGTTGCAATATCTGGAGGAGTAACTCCATATACTATATTATGGACAAGCGGTGAAACAACTTCTTCTGCAGTTGAATTATGTGTTGGTGAACAATCAGTTGAAGTAATTGATGCAGCAGGTTGTACAGCAGGTGATATAATTGATATTACTTACGCAATGCCGAATCCAACAATTTTTGGAAGAATTACTTATAGTGGTGGTGGAGTTGACGGTCAATATGCTCAACTTAAAGTTTATTCTAGAACTTTACATACTGGTGGTGGATTTGATTTACTTCCAAGTAATTACTTAATTGCATCAGATGGAACTTATTACTTAAATAATTTTGTTCCTGATCAGTATGTATTAAGAGTAGAGTTATTAGCAGGAAATCCATATTCAGGAATGATTAATTCTTATTATAATGTAGATAGTACTGTTACAACTTGGGCTACAGCTGATACTATTTTCTTAAATTGTGGTGAAAACTTTGAAGCAAATATTACAATGTTTGAATTACCAGTACTTAGTCCAGGAAACGGTCAAATAACAGGAGCATTATTTTATCCTGTAGCTGGAAGTAAAGCCTCTGAGCCAAAAGGGATTTATCTTGCTGCTGATAAAGCTGCTGGTGAGCCAATTCCAGGTGCTGAAATAACTCTTGAACAAGAACCAGACGATGCACCAATTGCAAATACTAATACTGATATGAATGGAGATTATGTTTTTGCAGATATGCCAGAAGGAGATTACTCATTAAGAGTTGAGATTCCAGGTTTCCCAATGTTTGGAACTTATAATATCAATATCAATGCTACAGATACAGTTTTTGCAGGCTTAGATTTTTATGTTGATACAACTGCTAATAGTGGTAATATTGATACAGTATTAGTATATATACCAAATACTGATATTGCTATGATGTCAGTTTCTGTTTATCCTAATCCATCAAAAGAGCAGTTTAATATTAGCTATAATTTAAATATTAATAGTAAAGTTAAACTTGAAGTATTTGATGTAGTTGGTAAGAATATCGAAACATTAGTTGATAATAATCAATTAGTGGGTGAATATAATTATACTATTAATACTCATAGTTCAGGCTTATTGCCAGGAACTTACTTTGTAAGATTAATGGCAGATAATAGTGTATATTTAAAAAAGATTGTTATTATTGAATAACGATTAACTTGAATAAAAAAAAGGGAAGTAATTGCTTCCCTTTTTTTTATTTTATTAAAATCTTGACCAAGCGATGTGTTTTGTACATTAAAGAATCAAAAGTATTGACAAATAGACTTTATTTATTGTCTTGGTTTTAAGAATTAATGGTATTTATATATGTTTTATAACTTCATTTTATAAAGCTAATTGTATAAGTATAATAAATAATTTATCTTGTAAAAAATATTTTGCTTAAAATTGAGTTTAGTTTTTAATTGAAGTTAAAATAATGGAAGCAAATACAAGCCAGAAAAAGATTTTAGTGCCATGGGGGTTAACCATGATGTCAGAAACAGCCTTTGAATTTGCCGTTAATATTTCAAATGGATGTGATTGTGGTATTACAATTGGAAAAGTTGTTAAATCAGAAAGCTTAGTTAATGAGGCGAGAGCTGATTTGGAGGAGGTTAGCCTTAATTTAGAAAAAAAATATTCTATAAAACCTAATATTGTTGTCGCTTCTGGCAATATTTTAAAAAAATTTAGTGAAATTGCTGTAGAACAGAATTGTAGCTTAATAATAAAGCATACAAGTAGTGTTTCAGGAATGGAAAAAATTTTAGGAGGCAAAACAATTAAAATTGTTGCTGGTTCTCAAATACCTTACATAATTGTACAGAACTCTCCACAAAAAAAAGAAATTGATAAAATCGTATTGCCATTAGATTATACAAAGGAATCAAAAGAAAAAATGAATTGGTTTAGCTTTCTAAATAGGAACTTTAAGCTACATCCGCATGTATATCTTGTTTCACCCCAAACCACAGACGATAGAAAAATGAGGTTTATAAAAAATAATCTTCTGTTTGCTAAAAATATTCTTGATGATAAAGGAATTCAATTTGAACATCATACAATTGATAGCAAAATAGATTATGCTGACGGTTTTGTTGAATTGGCACATAAAGTATCTGCTGATATTATTTTAATAATGCTTCCCAAAGACTTTGGTTTTAGTAATGTATTATTTGGTTCAAAAGAACAAGACATTATTGTTAATAAATATGGAATTCCAGTAATGTGTATTAATCCTCGTGATGATTTAACTTTAACTGGTTGGAAATAACATCTGAAAATTCCAAGTTTAAAGCCTCAAATCCCAAGCTCCAAGAATGAAATTTCGTGAACTTAATTTGCGATAGTATTTTGAATTCGGGGCTTTTACTAATTCTAGAATTTTATTCTTATTTGAGCTTTTACTTCACTTTTATGGTTTCCTTGTATTTCGGTTAAACCACTACTTATTACATTTTTATCAGAATAATAGAATTGTCCCCAATTTATCCAAAAATCAATTTTGTCAGAAATTGAATATTTTATTGTTATATAAGTTCTTGTGCCTTTTGAATAATAAGCTGGAATAGAAAAGGCATATAAAATATCACTTTCAAAAGCATAAAGTCTAGTATCATAAGAATCAGTCTCAAACATTGCATATCTGAATGATATCGTTAATGGTAGCTTCATAGGTTTATAATTTATATCATGATAAATTAAATATCCCTTATCATTAGTGTTTAAGTGATTATTATATATTTTGAATTCAATCCTATCTTTCATAGAAATTGTATTTGTAACCTGATATGAAATATGATATCTGATATTTGTATTAGAAACGTCTATAATTGTCTTAAGACCAGTTGAGTCAAGTGGAGAATTATCGGATTTAATTTCGTTTTTAAACTTCAAATACATTTGTACATTTCTTGACAAACTATAATCTAATTGTGCAAAGTAATCAACTCCACTTGAAGGAGAATTTATATTAAATTTTAGCCAAGGAAACTTGTAGGTATCAATATATGCTGATATTTTGAATTTTTGATATGGAAGAATTTCAGTTCCAATATATAAGCCTTTTTCGTTTGAATTACTTGATCCTTCTGAAAAAGCTTTTCCATAATATGATTGATAGTCTCTTGAATAATTTCGTTGTAAAACTGATACAGAAACTTGTGGTGCAATATACATTACAGCTCCGTTTAAGTATGCAATAGCATTATTTTCACTTGCAGCTATTTCTCCAAAAAAGTTAATTCCCTTTAATACAAACTGATAATTAAAACCTAAATTGGAATTATTGGTTCCAATAAAATCAAAAGTTTGGTAAGGCTTTAAATCTTTTGTAAGTTCTGCATCAAAAAAATAATTTAAGTATGTTAATCCAATATTAAATTTTTCTCTATTATAAGTTAAGTTTCCCCCCATTACATTTTCTTGAATAGTGTGTTTGTCGGCAAGTTCAGAAAGTGTTGTATGGTATCCTGTATTCTGAAAAGATGACACTTCAATAACTTCCTCTGAAATAGTATCTTGTATGCTTACATTCGCATCAATTTTTTTCTGAGAATAAAATGCAGAAAAATCTAAATTCTTAAATCTCAAAGTCGTTCCTGCACCCCTCATAAAAAGGTTTTCGTCAGCAGAGGAATATTTTTTTATTCCTTGACCTTTTTTCTTAATATTCATAACATAAGAAGACTTACTGTATGACATTCCAGAATTAATAACCAAGCCTTGTCCAAAACCAACTTGATAATCACCAAGACTTATAGTTTTAAAAATGCCGATATTGTTTATTTGTAAATGAGCTGTGTAATAGTCAAATCCATTTTTTTGAGTTCCTTTAAAAAACTCTTCACCAGGATCTTTTTCAGCTGTAAATCCTGCCGAAATTTGATTTTTATAATTAAACTTATAACGAGTATATATTTTATAAGGACTTCCAAGGTATCCATTAGTAGTTTCTGGTAAATAACCTTTTTGTGTCTCTATAACTCTTTGACTTTTAAGAAATAGCTGGTTTGAGCCATAGTTTAATACTCTAGCAAAATTTAATTTATTTTTTGTTTTTACAGCTTCAACGGTTACAAAAGGGGCAATTTTTTTAATGTCATCAACGTCAAAGCCATATACTAACTGAAGTTCGTAAAGTGATAATAAATTGCCAAATTTTGTCCTATAATTAATTAAACTATTAATTTGAAAATCGTTTAAAGCTTGAAGTTTATCTAGCTCTTCTTTTGTTGCTGAATTCAGATTTAATGGATCGTTATAAAATTGAGTTAATTCTTCATAAATAGTAGTGTAATCTAACTCCTCATCGGTGTTTGATGCAATTTCTTCAATTAATTTTTCAACAACTTCTTGTGCAGATTTTGAACCCTCTTGTGCAAGTATTGCAAAAGAGAATAGAAAAAATAGGCTAAATAAAATATATTTTATCATTTTGAAGATAAAGCATAAGAAATTGAAATCTGAGAACTTAACCCTAAAACAGGATGTGTAACAAATGCGATGTCGGCTTTAAACTTTTTCATTTTATAACCAACACCGAATGTATTTTGGACAGGATTCGTAATTATTCCCGTTCTTAAATATAAATTTACAAGAAGCTGATATTCAATGCCCCCTTTGAAAATTGCCTTTTGATCTAAATCTTTTTCTGTTTCGATACATACTAAAGTTTTTTCTGAAAAAGCATATCCTAAGCCTAATTTAAAAATAGTTGGGATTCTTTCATTTGAGTAATCATCAATTTTTGCTTTTGAAATATTAAAAACGTGAGCACCAACATATAATCCTTTTACAGGTTGAGATAATATTCCAATCTCAGCAACTGGAACTCCTTTGTTTCCATATTCTTCATCAATATGAGTCTGAAAATAATCTATTTGAACACCTGCTGCAAAAGAGTTTCCAAACATTTTTGCATAAGAAAGTCCTATTTTACTTTCATTATATTTTGAATAGCCAAAATGATTATAATTTAAACCAAATGTCCCTGATTTTTTCGAAGGTAAAGCAAATGCTAGTGAGCTTAATCCTAATTCTGGTATTAAAAATTTATTTTCATAATGTAATCCAACTTCAGATATTTTAAGGAATGCTAAACCTGCTTGATTATGCGATGTTGACCATAACGAAGGAGTCATTACGCCAGTATTTCCCATTGAGGAATATCTTGCTCCAACAGGATAATTCTCATTTCCACTAATTGCTACAAAGCAAATTAGTATAAAAAATATAGGTAAATATATTTTTTTCAATAATTGATTCATCTAATTAGTTTTAAATTCAAATGATATTTTTGAAAATTCGTCGTTAGCTTCTTTAATTTTCTTTTTCAAGTTTGTTTTAAATTGGCTGAATTTTTCTGCAATTGAAGAGTTTCCAATTGAAAGAATTTGAGTTGCAAGTATAGCAGCATTTTGAGAAGCATCTAATCCGACTGTTGCTACTGGAATTCCGGGAGGCATTTGTAATATTGATAAAACAGAATCCCAACCATCAATAGAAATTGCTGAACGACAAGGAACACCAATAACAGGAAGTGTTGTAAATGCTGCAATTACTCCTGGTAAATGTGCTGCACCACCTGCACCTGCAATAATTACTTTAATTCCTCTTTTTTGTGCACCAGAAGCAAACTCTTCAACAAGTTCAGGAGTTCTGTGGGCAGAAAGTGCATTAACTTCGAAAGGAATTTTAAATTCATTTAATTGTTTTGCTGCTTTCTCCATTACCGACCAGTCAGATGTACTGCCCATTATGATGCTTACAAGTGGTGTCATATTTTAGTAATTTTTACTTAACAAATTTAATAAATGTATTGGAATATTTTAAAATATTTGATTTTAATAATTTAAGCCCAATTATAAATGGTTAGTTTATTAATGGTTAAATAAATAATCTATTTTTTTAACATATAAAAAGCAGTTGTTTCCGTAAGCTTTTGTTCAATAATATTTAGAACAATTAAGTTTACTAATATTTCTTCTGCCATTTTATTTGTGAGATGAGCAATTTTGCAAAATTTTGACAATGTTATGTCTTTGTTTTCTGCAAGATAGTCAAGTATTGCTTGCTCATCTTTTGAATATCTAAGTATTACAGGCTTTTTTTGCTTTTGCAATTGTTTAACTCTTAGAAATATAGAGTTTACTTGAAGGGTTTTGTCATCAACTCTTGTGTAATATTGCATTTTTCCTTGTTCATCAGGAGCATAATGGGTAGTACTGCTTTTTTGAATGTCAACTTCGAGAATTGTTTTGCCAGAAATTTGCCAATTTTTAACAGAAAAATTAATGGGAGGTTTACAGTACATAGATGCAGCTCCTTCAATCATATAAAACTCTTCTTCTGATCTAACACCAGCAATTCGTCCGTTATCTTTTACACCAACTAAAAGTTTTCCTCCATCAGTATTTGCAAAAGCAGATATAGTTCTCGCTATTTTTTTTGAGTCGCTAATCTCAAATTTAAAATCAAGAGTTTGATTTTCACCTTTTTCAATTAATTTTATAATATGATTGCTCACTTTAAAATTTAGATATATTTTTTTATAATATCTAATAGTCCCTTTTCAGTCATTGGTTTTGTCAAAATATCATTAAAACCAAATTTTTTCAATTTTTCTATATCTTCAGATAATGCGTACGCTGTTTGTGCAATAACTGGGACTTTTGAGTTTATAATTCTGATTTCTTCTGTAGCTTCAAACCCATTCTTAATAGGCATTTTGATATCCATTAATATTAAGTTTATAGATTTGTTTTTTTCAAATATTTCAATTGCTTCTTGACCATTTTTGGCATGTAAAAGTTTGTATTTAAAAGGTAATAAAATTTCTTCTATAAATAAAAAATTAATCTCCTCATCTTCAGCAATAAGAACAGTAATGAGCCTTTCATTATTCTCTTCAAAATCTGAGTTATATTTATATATTTTGTCGGTTTCGCATATAGGTATGCTGAAAAAAAATGTTGTACCTTTATTAATTTCAGATTCTAGCCAGATTTTTCCACCCATTAATTCTACATATCCTTTAGAAATTGATAAACCAAGACCAGTGCCACCATAATGCTTAGTAAATGAAGTTTCGGCTTGTCGAAAACGATCAAATATTTTGTCTTGCAAGTCGCTTAATATGCCTATTCCAGTGTCTTTTACGTAAAACTCAATATTGTATTTCTTTAACGAATAACCAAACTCAACTACTCCTCGGCTAGTAAATTTTATTGCATTACTCAATAGGTTGGTAAATATTTGTCGTAATTTAGTTAAGTCGGTATTAACAATTGCAAATTCATCAGGGACTTCTTTTTTAGAAAATAAGCTAATATTTGACTTTGTTGCATGAGGTTTAAAAAATGAAGTCATTTCTAGCATTACATTATTAATGTTTACAGCTTCATTATATATTTTCATTTGACCAGTTTCTATTTTTGAAACGTCAAGAATATCATTAAGAATGCTTAAAAGTTGATTGCAATTATTTGTAATTATTTCTGAATAGAATTTTCGTTTTTCGAATGTAACATCAGGGTTTGCAAGCATTTGAGCAAATCCCATTATTCCGTTCATTGGAGTTCTAATTTCATGTGAAACATTTGCTAAAAATGCTGATTTTAAACGGTCGCTTTCTTCTGCTTTATTCTTTGCTAAAATTAATTGTTCTTCAAATTCTTTTCTATATGTGATGTCATTTACTACTCCTATAAAAGCTACAACTACATCTTTCTTTTTTAATGCTGAAACAAACATGTCTGCCCAAAAAATTGATTTGTCTTTTTTTACGAATCTTTTTTCAATTCTAAAATCGGTTATTTCACCTGCTTTTATTTTGTTAAGCTTATTAAACGATTCTTCAACATCTTCATAATAAGTAATATCTTTTGATGAATAATTTTTGAATTCATCATCAGTATATCCAAAATAATCAATAAATGTTTTATTCCATTCAATTAATTTGCCTTTTGCATTTATGACAACGAATCCGGCATTAGATGAAGAAAACATTGTTCGAATTCTTCTTTCGCTTTCTTCAGTTATATCTTTTGCTTTAATTAATTCTTCATTTGCTTGAACAAGTTCTTCATTTGTAGCAAGGTATTCTTCATTTTTTAATTTTAATTCAGCTAGAATCAGCATTTTGTCATTAATATCCTGAATAGTCCCAAACATTTTAATAGGTTTCCTATCTTTATCGTAAATCAATGAACCTAATCCATGAACCCATAATGTAAGTTCAGTGTTTTTTTGTATGATTTTATATGATTTGTCAAAAAATTTACCCTCAGTAAGAACATGTTGTGTAAGGTATGCTTGCATTTCCTCTTTATAGTCGGGATGAATAATTCCTAACCACGAATTTACATCTTTTTGATAATCAGAATCAATCCCAAAAATATTATTTAATTCGTCTGAACTTGTCCAAAATCCAGTTAAAATATCAAATTCGTAATATCCAAGCTTGGCAACAGTTTGAGCTTCTTTTAATAAATGTTCATTATATTGGAGTTCATTTTTTAGTTTTATTTTTTCAGTAATATCCTCACCCGAGCTTAAAGTTCCAGAGATTTTTTCTTCATCAATTAAGAATGAATTATGCCATGCAATTGTTTTTATTTCTCCATTTTTTGTAATTATTTCATTTTCATAATAGTCAATACCGGCTAAAGACCCAGATATTAATTGCTTAAAAATAAGATACAATTTTTCAGTACCATCAGGTTGTAGAAGAAAGTTTTTAAACCAATTTTTTCCAATTATTTCGTTCTCAGAATAACCAAGTACTTCACAACCTTTACGATTAATCATTGAAACATTGCCATTTACATCAATAGCAACAATTATTGATTCAATAGTTTCGAGTATTTGTCGGGCTTTATTTCGTTCTTTAATCAAATTGAATTCGTATTTTTTTCTTTCAGAAATATCTCTTGAAAGTGAAAGGGTATAAGTTTTATTTCCTATTTCAATGATTGATACACTAACCTCAACAGGAAATAATGTCCCGTTTTTCTTTTTATGAGTAGCTTCAAAAATAAATGGATTATGATCTTTTATAAATGCAACTTTTTCATAAAAATCTAGTTCTGTTAAGTCAGAATCAATTTCCCAAATATGTTTTTTTAGTAATTCTTCCTTAGTATAACCAAGTTGTTCGCAGGTTATAGAGTTGGCTTCAATTATTTTACCGTGTTCATCAAGTAATTCAAATCCATCTCCAGCTTGTTCGACAAGAATATTGAAAAAAATTGATTTATTTATATCTGCGTCTATACTTTTATAAGATTCAATTTCTGTTTTTAATTGTTCGATTTGTTTTAATAAATCTTTAGTAGAATGGTTTTCTTCCATAAAAAATGTGATTAAATAACGTACTATCTTTTTTTATAAAAATAAGAAATTTTTAAAAGTGAAATCTGTAATTATGTCATTAAACACATTAAATTGTTTTGTTGCTTGCTGTAAAAGGCTGAATATTAAAGTCTTTTAAAATAGCCTTTTAGGTTATTTAAGTGTTTTTTGTCTTAAAATTTCTTTATTTAAAAGTTGAAGTTCTCTTCCTTGTTGACCTTTTATTGAAGAATTTTCTTCGGCTCTTCTTAATAAATATGGCATAACTTCATTAACTGGACCATAAGGAATATATTTTACAACATTATAATTTTCTTTTCCTAAATTAAAACTAATATGATCACTCATGCCATATAATTGAGAAAAATAGATTTTTTCATTGTTTGCTTCAATATTGAAATCCTTCATTAAAGTAATTAATTTTAAACAACTTTCTTCGTTATGAGTACCACAAAATAAATTAATAATGTCAACATTTTTTACACATAATTCAACAGCTAAATCAAATGAATTATCAGTTTCTGCTTTTGAAGTGCAAATTGGAGATTTATAGCCAAATAGAGAAGCTCTTTCTCTTTCTTTTTCCATATATGCACCTCTAACAAGCTTAATTCCGAGATAAAAATTTTCATTTTTTGCTTTTGTAATTAAAGTATTCAGATATTCAACTCTATCATGTCGATACATTTGTAAAGTATTATAAACTATCACTTTTTCTTTATTGTATTTAATCATCATTTCTAATACAACACTGTCAACGATAGATTGAAATGAAAAGTTTTCTGCATCAACTAATATTCTGACATTTAGCTTACTTGCAGTATTGCAAAGTTCATTAATATAGTTTCTAAATTCTTGAAATATTATATCTGTTTCGGTGCTGTTTTTTTTCTCTGCTACCTTTTCAAGACACGATATTGGAGCAAAGGCACTTGGTTTAAAAACTGCAAAAGCAATATTTTCATTTTTGGCACATTCTTCAATTGTTTTAATAGTTTCCTTAAAAGTTAAAGCTATTTCAGATTTATTTATTTTTGATTCTACAGAATAATCAAGAATCGACTTGACATTGTATTTAGAAAGTTTTTGTACAATATCTTCGCATTTTTTAATAGATTCACCACCACAAAACTGCTTGAATATTAAAGGTTTTACAAACCATTTAATAGGAATTTTAAGCCTTATAAACAATTTAATTATTTTTCTTCCAATAACACTTATATACCCATTTAATAAGTATTTGAATATAAAATATGATCTAGATAAATCCTTTGACGATTTATATTTAAAAGCAACTTCGGTATTGTCGAATAAAAACATTTCAATAATTTTAATGCAAATAAATAAAATTTATACATTTGTCATTAGATAATGCATCAATTACTTTTGAAATTCAAATGAAATACGATATTTACAAGGAAAACAAAATCATTAAAGGCGAGCTTGTTCTTCCTTCGTCTAAAAGTATTAGTAATAGACTTTTGATGATACGTGCTATTGCAAAAAGAAATTTTGAAATTTATAACTTATCATATAGCGACGATACAAAAAGTTTATTAGATATTTTAAAATCAGATTCAAACGTTTTTGACGTTGGAAGTGCTGGAACTACAATGCGTTTCCTTACTTCGTATTTAGCAAACAAACCTGGCGAGTGGACTATTACAGGTTCAGACAGGATGAAAAATAGACCAATTGGAATCTTAGTTAATGCATTAAAAGAGCTAGGTGTAAAAATTGAATATCTAGAAAAAGATGGTTTTCCTCCAATAAAAATTTATGGAACAAAGCTAGAAGGCGGAAATATTGAAATTTCAGGAAGCATAAGTAGCCAATTTATAAGCTCTTTACTGTTAATTGCTCCAACTTTGCCAAAAGGACTAAATATAAAATTAAAAAGCAAAATAGTTTCCAAACCATATATTGATATGACTCTAAATTTGATGCGAAAATTTGGTATAAAGTCAAGATGGGAAGGCAATCATTTAATTGTAGAAAAGCAAAGTTATAGAGTAAAGGACTTTACAGTAGAAGCTGATTGGAGTTCTGCATCATATTGGTACGAGTTAGCTACTCTAGCTGATTGGGCTGATATAAAACTCTATGGTCTTAAAAAAAATAGTATTCAAGGAGATTCGATAGTTGCTAAATTATTTGAACAATTAGGTATTAAAACCACTTTTATTCAAGGTGGGGCAAGAATTAGAAAAGTATCTAATCCTAAAATTAAAAACTTTGAATATGATTTTTCAGATATTCCTGATTTAGCTCAAACCTTAGCTGTAACTTTATCAATGCTAAATATTCCTTTCTCATTAAGTGGATTAGATACCCTTTTAATCAAGGAAACTAACAGAATAAGAGCATTAAAAAATGAATTGTTAAAAACAGGAACAAATCTTGCAATTACTAGTGATACTATATCAAAATTCGGAAATAGTAACTTTAATAAGTATCATTCAAATACTTTATTATTTAAAACATATAATGATCATAGAATGGTTCTTTCTTTGACTCCTTTAGCAATTTTACAGAGAATTTCTATTGAAGATCCTGAAGTTGTAAGCAAGTCTTATCCAGGATATTGGGAGGATATTCAAAAGCTTGGATTTAATATCAATAATAATGAATAATAAAAAAAATTGTAATTTGTGTATATTTTTTAATATTTTTGTAATCAATAATTTAACTTAATTAATAATTTTATGAAGAAACTATTTGGTTTTATAGCTATTTTAGGAATAATAACATCCTTAACTTATACAGGTTGTAGAAAAGGCGAAGAAGATCCTTTTTTATCTTTAAGAAGTCGTGATAAACGAATAATTGGTACTTGGACATTGAAAAGCTCTTCTGATGTAACAACAACTAATAGAACAACAACCGATTACAATAATAAAAATTTAGTAAAAACAACTGAGGCTAGTTCATTATCTGAATCATTAACTTTTGATGGAACAGTTTTTACAACTGATAATAATATAACAACTACTACAACAAACGTTATTACTGAACCAGTTCAGAGCTCTGCAACCCAAAAATGGTCGTATAATACAACAACTGAAGTTGTTATTGATAATAATCATACACTTAACAAAAAGAACTATTCAGTAGAATTAGAAATTAATGAAGATCATACTTACAAAGCTACTATTACTGAAACTTTTACATACCATTATTCTTCAGGTTATCAGACTATTGGAGGAATAACGACAAATTATACTCCTGATGATACTACATATTTACCAGCTGAAACAGAAACCGTTATTGAGGAAGGTGACTGGTGGTGGGAAGATGCTAAAGATCAAAAAATAATTATAGTTGCAGGTAAAATAATGAAAGGTAAACTAAAAAGATTATCAAATAAAGAGATTATACTTGAAGATATTACCGAAAATTCAGATGATAGAACAACACATACTACAGTGTGGGATAATTATGAAACTAATGTTGGAGTCTTACTTTATAATGATGAAAAAGATCCAACAAGAGATACAACAGGAGTTGTGTCTAAACATGTAGTTGAAACTATTTCAAGAACTTATACTTCCACTTGGGAAGGCGGAAAATAGATTTAGATATTATATTTTTTACGAAAGGGAGCAAATTTGCTCCCTTTTTGTTTATAATAAACTTTACAATTGCTCGTTTATAGAATAGTTTCATTAACAACAGCTTGTTAACAAATAAATCAAGTTGATAAAGTTTGAGCAATTGACACACTGTATCTTCGCATAAAAATTAATTAAAACTTTAGATATGCTACTCAATTTTTTATTACAAATCAATGTTGCTGGAAATGTTACAGATATAGCACCAGTTAAAGAAGTTACAGAAATTAAT
Source organism: Bacteroidetes bacterium GWA2_31_9 (assembly GCA_001768975.1). Taxonomy (GTDB): domain Bacteria; phylum Bacteroidota; class Bacteroidia; order Bacteroidales; family GWF2-33-38; genus GWA2-31-9. The sequence goes on from MEND01000142.1 coordinate 13,929, forward strand.
TTGTCTTTCTGGGAATTAGCAGTAAAGGGTGGATTTACAATGATTCCTATTGCAATTCTTTCTGTTATTGCAGTTTATATATTTTTTGAGAGATTTATGGCAATCAGAAAAGTTTCAAAAGATGATACTTCGTTTATGAATACCATAAAAGACAATATTTTATCGAATAAAATTGATTCTGCAATTTCCTTGTGCAAGGCAACTGATAGTCCTATTGCAAGAATGATTGAAAAAGGAATTGGAAGATTGGGTCGTCCATTAAACGACATAAATACATCTATTGAAAATGTTGGTAAACAAGAAGTTTACAAACTTGAAAAGAATTTAGCAACAATGGCAACAGTTGCTGGTGCTGCTCCTATGATTGGTTTTTTGGGAACTGTAATTGGAATGATTCAGGCATTTTATCGAATGTCGATGGCTGGTAATAATATTGATGTATCAATGCTATCTGATGGAATTTATACTGCAATGGTTACAACAGTTGCTGGTTTAATAGTTGGTATCGTTGCGTATTTAGCATATAATGTTTTGGTTTCTAAGGTTGAAAAAGTTGTATTCATGCTTGAAACAAGAACAACAGAGTTTATGGATTTATTAAATGAACCAGTAAAGTAAAAAATTATGTCTATTAAAACTAGAAATAAAGTAAGTGTTGCATTTAGTATGTCATCAATGACCGATTTGGTTTTTTTATTGCTGATATTCTTTATGATAACATCAACACTGGTGCATCCTACAGCTTTAAAATTACTATTGCCACAAAGCAATAATCAGACTGCTGGAAAACCTAACACAACTGTTTCAATTACTCCAGATTTACAATATTATGTGGAGAACAATAAAGTTGAACTTGAAAATATGGAACAGATTTTGATAGAGAAAATCGGCAATAATCAAGATATTTATATTTCACTTTATGTCGATAAAACAGTTCCAATTGATTATGTAGTTAAAGTTATGAATATTGCTAAAAAAAATAACTACAAATTAGTATTAGCAACAAGTCCAAATTAATGAATAAATATTTTAAGGAAAATAAATTAGGAATTTTAGGAACATTATTATTTCATATAATAATTGCTCTAGTTCTTATATTTATGGGATTTACAACAGCTCTTCCATTACCTGGAGAAGAAGGAATCTTAATAAATTTTGGAACAGAAGAGTCCGGTTCAGGATTTATTGAACCTGAAAATATTAAAAGCAACCCAGAAGTTTCTTCTCCCGAGAAAAATCAAAATGAAGCTGAAAATCCGAATAAAAGCAACGAAAACATATTAACACAAGATTTTGAAGAATCAGTAAATATAAAATCAAAAAACAAAACCAAAACTACAGTAACAGAGACACAAAATAATGAAGTTACTGAAGAAGTTGAAAAACAGCCTGAAGTGAACAAGAAAGCATTATTTCCCGGCAATAGTAATACCAATAATAACAGTAATAGTGACGGAAATAAAACTGGAACAGGAAATCAAGGAGATATTAATGGATCAACAAATTCGAAAAATTATGAAGGTGGTCCAAGTGCTGGAAATAATGGAATTTCATTCAGTCTAACAGGACGAAATACAAAAGCTTTACCAAAACCAGCATATAATAGTCAGGAAGAAGGAAAAGTTGTAGTTGATGTTACAGTCGATAAATTTGGAAATGTGATTAAAGCTATTCCAGGAGTTAAAGGTACAACTACTTCTGATAAAAAACTATGGGAATCAGCAAAAAAGGCAGCTCTTGATGCAAAATTCACTGCAAAATCCGATGCTCCAGAAGAACAAAAAGGAACAATTACTTATCACTTTATTCTTCAATAGATTAAATCCCTGTAAATAATTTTATTGCTGAAATAATTATTGTTGCCAATAATATATATTGAACAAATTTAGCTCCCCACTTAATAGCCGCTTTAGCCGCAACAAAGGCTCCGATAACATTTCCAACTGCCAATAAAATTCCCAATTCAAAGTTAACTTGTTTATTATAAATAAATATTGGTATTGCTACAAGTGTATAAAACCCTATAATAATTACTTTCAGAACATTTGCCTTAATAATATCAATCCCTGCCGATAATACAAATGCTGCAATGTAAAAAAATCCCGCACCAAGCTGAATAAAACCACCGTATAAACCCATCAAGAAAAAAACAATAATTTGTAAAAAACTTGGCGATGATTTTAAATTTTCTTTGCCGTTAAGCCACTTTTCGGGTTTATATAAAATTACAAAAAACATAAATAACAATACAACTCCAATTGCTTTCTCAAGCATTGATTCGTCAATATTTACAGCCAACATTGCTCCTATTACAGCTCCAACTACAGATGGAATAGCAAACAATAAAGCATGTTTAATATTTATAATTTTAAATTTGCTAAAACTACCTGTAGCAGTGATACTTTGAAATAAAACACCTATTCTGTTTGTTCCGTTTGCTACATTTGCCGGAAGTCCTAAAAAAATTAATAAAGGAAGAGATAAAATTGAACCTCCTCCCGCTAGAGTGTTAATAAATCCAACAAAAAATCCAACAACAATTACTAATATGTAAACATACCATTCCATTTTTGAATTTAGGATTTTCTCATTTAGGATTTAAGATTTTATTATTTAGAGATTAATGATTTAGCTACTTAGCAACAATATAACCATGAACCTCATACTCTTACACCCCTTCTTTTGGAAGGGGTCGGGGGTAGGTCAAACCTCAAACCTCTTCCTATTTACCACGAAAAAATAGGAAAGTCAGCCATTAACTTATTTACCTTTGATTTAACAGCAGATATTCTTGAATCGTTATCAATGTTTGAAATTACTTCATCTATCATTTCTACAATTAAAGGCATGTGTTCTTCATTCATTCCTCTAGTTGTAATTGCAGGAGTTCCAACTCTTAACCCAGATGTTGTAAAAGGTGTTCTGGAATCAAAAGGAACCATGTTTTTATTTATTGTAATATCAGCAATTACAAGTGAGTTTTCAACTTGTTTTCCTGTAATGTTTGGAAATTTTGTTCTTAAATCAATAAGCATTGAATGATTATCTGTTCCACCTGAGATAACTTTATAGCCATTTGAGATAAATGCATCAGCCATTACTTTTGCATTTTTTTGCATTTGAATAGCATAATTAGCATAATTATCGGTTAACGCTTCTCCAAACGAAACAGCTTTAGCAGCAATAATATGCTCTAAAGGACCACCTTGCTGCCCTGGAAAAACTGCAAAGTCCAAAACCTGCGACATCATTTTTATTTCACCTTTTGGAGTTGTTTGTCCCCATGGATTTTCAAAATCTTTGCCCATCATAATAATTCCACCTCTTGGACCTCTTAAAGTTTTATGTGTTGTAGAGGTAACGATATGACAATGAGGCATTGGGTTATTTAATAAACCTTTTGCAATTAAACCAGCTGGATGTGCAATATCTGCCATTAATAAAGCACCAACTTTATCGGCAATTTCTCTCATTCTCTTGAAATCCCAATCGCGTGAATGAGCAGATGCTCCTGCTACAATCATTTTTGGGTTATGTTCAATTGCCAGTTTTTCCATTTCGTCATAATCAACACGTCCTGACTCTTGATCAACATGATATGCAATTGGTTTATAGTTAATTCCAGATAAGTTAACAGGAGAGCCATGTGAAAGATGTCCTCCATGCGATAAATCTAGTCCCATAAAAGTATCCCCAGGTTTTAAACATGCAAAGAAAACTGCAGCATTTGCTTGAGCACCCGAGTGAGGCTGAACATTTGCATATTCAGCACCAAATAGTTTTTTCAATCTATCAATAGATAGTTGTTCTACCTGATCAACGACTTGACAACCTCCATAGTATCTTTTACCAGGATAACCTTCTGCATACTTGTTAGTTAAGCACGAGCCCATTGCTTCCATTACTTGTTTGCTAACAAAATTTTCTGATGCAATTAATTCTATTCCATGATGTTGGCGATTATTTTCAGCATCAATTAAATTAAAAATATCTAAATCTCTTTTCATTTAACCGTAATTTTAATAATTATGCAAATATAATGATAAAATAGAAAAAGAATTATGTTTTTTATATTACAGAAATACAGACATTTATATAAAATGCTTTATTTTTATTTTGAAAATTAAAAATCTTGTCTTACATTCGTTTTTATAATTTAACTATTTTTAACTAAACTAAACAACTATGGAAGAACAAGCTACTAAAAAGAGACCAGTATTTTTAACAGTACTATGTATTTTAGGTTTTATTGGCACAGGTTGGTCAATTATTGCTAATGTTATGGCATTTTTTGCTTATAAAGCTGCAAATGCTCTTACTTCAGGATTAAGTGACGCAATGGAAGGAATGGATACTTCTGGCTTAGAAGGTATGGAAGGCATGGAAGGCATGGAAGGTATGGAAAACTTAGGAAGTGCTATGAATGATGCAATGGGTGGTATGGGTGACTATATGACTAAAGTTGCTGCAAATGGAGCTACAGTATCTATTATTAATGCTGTTTTATCGATTGTTGCATTATTAGGAGTAATCATGATGTGGAAAACTAAAAAAACAGGTTTCTGGGCTTACACAGGTGCTCAAATTTTAATGTTAATTATTCCTTTGGTATTTTACGGATTTGGTACTATGGCTATTCTTGGATTAGGTATTAGTGCTGTATTTACAATTTTATTTATTATTTTATTTGGTGTTAACTTGAAACACATGTCTTAACATTTAATAAAAATATTTGAAAGCCGGATTCTCCGGCTTTTTTTTTGCAATTTATTGAAATATAAGTCGTTTTAATGGTCTTATTTATTAAGTAAAAAAATTGAAATACATATTTTTTATATTGCTATTTATTAATTCATTGAGTTTGTTTTCTCAAAATAAATCTATTTTGAAAATCCACGAAAGAGATTCATTGTTTAATAATAAATTGAGATTAAAAAAGAGTTTAAGTGACTCAATTGAAGCTAAAATTGTGATAAATGCTTATGTTGAATCGTTAAATTCAAAAGGATACTTAAATGCTATAATTGATAATATTAGTTTTAAAAATTCAGAAATTGATGTGTTTGTAAAAAAAGGAGAGTTGTATAAATGGGGTGTAATTAAAATTGATTCAACTTATTTTTTTAATTTATCAAAAATTGGAGTCAAGCAATCTCTTTTTGAAAACAAAACCATTTATTATAAAAAATACTTTAAAGCTGTAAAGAAAATTGTAAATTATTATGAAAATAATGGCTATCCTTTTGTAAATGTTTCGCTAAATAATCTTAAAATTAGTAACAATATTTTTAATGGAAAGTTGAAAATAGAAAAAGGTCAACAGTTTAAAATAGATAGTATTAATATTATTGGAGATTCAAAAATATCAAGTAAGTATTTGCAAAGCTTTTTAGGATTAAAAAAAGGCAAACTTTATAATGAAGAAATGATTTCAAATATTGAAAATAAACTAAATAAGTTAGTATTTCTAAATATTTCAAAAAAGCCAATAGTTTCATTTCGTGAAAATTCAGCAGATGTTAATCTTTTCTTAAAAAACAAAAAGGCAAATCAATTTAATGGAATTTTAGGATTTCTACCAAATGAAAAAACTACAGGAAAATTGCTCATTACAGGTGAATTGAATTTATTTTTAATAAATTCATTTAATCAAGGAGAAAAAATTGCTTTTGAGTGGCATAAAACTAATACACTTACTCAGGATATTAAGGCTAAAGCCGACTATAAATATATTTTTTCATTACCAATTGGACTTGATGAAGACTTTAAGCTTTATAAAAAAGACACATCGTACATTACGATTCATAATAAAACCGGAATTCAATTATTATTGAATGGAGGTAATTATATTAAATTATTTTATGACAATAAAAATTCGTATGTAATTAAAAATAAAAGCTATATAACTCTTGCTGATAATTTGTCGAATTATACAATTTCGATGGGCGGGAGCGGAATTTATTACGAAAAACTTGACTATATTTATAATCCACGCAAAGGATATATCGTTGATTTTAATATTTCGGCAGGTCAAAGAAAATTTAAACAATTAATTTCAGAAATTCAAAGTGAATATGAAACTACCGGAAAAATAGAATCCAATATTGATGTTTCATATTATAAAAAGATAACTCAAAACTCAGTAATTAAGCTGAGAAACAATTCTGCATTAATGTATAATTATTTTCAAAATGACTTTAATAATATTTTTTATGAAAACGAATTGCTGAAAATAGGTGGTTTAAAATCATTAAGAGGCTTTGACGAAGAATCAATAAATGTTTCTGCCTTTTCTATATTTAGTATGGAATTAAGATATTTATTTGAAACAAATTCTGCAATTTATGCTTTTGCTGATGGCGGTTACTATGAAAAAAATACTCCTTCTGAATATATTAATGATACTCCAATTGGTTTTGGAGCAGGAATAGATTTTGAGACTAAAGCAGGAATTTTTACAATTAATTATGCACTTGGTAAACAATTCTCAAATCCAATAGATTTAAGAGCTTCAAAAATTCATTTTGGAATTATAAATCGATTTTGAGAAAAAAAAACCTCCAAGGTTTTTATTCCTTGAAGGTCTTTTTAAGTATAAATAAAACTTGTTATTTCATATTATCATAAACATCCATTACTTCTTTAACAGCAGCAGCAGATTTGTTTAATGATTGTTTTTCTTCTTCGTTTAATTGAAGTTCAATAATTTTTTCAATACCTTTTTTACCAAGAATTACAGGAACTCCAAGATAAATATCTTTTAAACCATATTCGCCTTGTAACCATGCACATACAGGGAAAACTCTTTTTTGATCACGAACAATAGATTCAACCATTTGAGCAGCAGCAGCACCTGGTGCATACCAAGCCGATGTTCCTAGTAAGTTTACAATTTCGCCACCACCTTTTTTAGTTCTTTCGATTATTGCATCAAGTTTTTCTTTAGAAATTAGTTCAGTAACAGGTATTCCAGCAACAGTTGTATAACGAGGAAGTGGAACCATAGTGTCGCCATGACCACCCATTAAAATTGCTTGAATTTCTTTATAGGAAATACCTAAAGCCTCAGTTAAAAACATTCTGTAACGTGCAGTGTCAAGAATACCAGCCATACCAAATACTTTAGAAGAATCAACTTTTGCAGTTAAATAAGCACAATATGTCATTACATCTAGCGGATTTGATACTACTATTATAATAGCATTTGGCGAATATTTAATTGTGCTTTCAGTAACACTCTTAACAATACCTGCATTAACAGAAATAAGATCATCACGACTCATGCCTGGTTTCCTTGGAAGACCTGAAGTGATTACAACTATGTCTGAGTTAGCTGTTTTTGAATAATCGTTAGTTACTCCAGTAACTCTGCTGTCATAAGAATTGATTGGACCAGTTTGCCACATATCCAAAGATTTTCCTTCAGCATAATTTTGTTTGATGTCAAGTAATATTACTTCAGATGCTAATTCTTTTTTAGCAATTTCCTGAGCACAAGTTGCTCCAACATTACCAGCTCCAATTACAGTGATTTTCATAAATTATTATTTTAATTAATTAACATTTTTTTTATCTAAAACATACAAGTTTACAAATGAATCTTGAATTTTTAATAAAATTTATTCTTTATTTTTCCATGTTTTAAAACAATTTTAAAAAAATGTAAATATGTTTTAGAATTAACTTATTTAACATAAATTGCGGTTGATTTAATCTAAATAACAATAACAATAATTAATCATTAAAGCAATAATATGGAAACATTAAAAGTAAAATTAGCTAGAAAAATTGAGGAATGGCGTCCTCGAACTGCAAAACTTGTAAAGGAATTTGGTAATGTTGTAGCCGACAAAGTTACTATTGAGCAAATTATTGGTGGAGCAAGAGATATTAAATGTCTTGTAACAGATATTTCATATCTAGATCCACTAGAAGGAATTAGATTCAGAGGTTTTACAATTCCTGAAGTTATGGCAAAATTACCTAAAGAAGCAGGTCGTGAGATGCCTTCTGTTGAATCTTTTTTTTATTTATTATTAACAGGTGATGTACCTACTGAAGCTGAAGTTGCAGAAGTAAAAGAAGAATTTAAAAAACGTAAAAAAGTCCCTCAGTATGTTTTTGATGTAATTAATGCTTTACCAGCAGATACACATCCTATGGTTGCTTTTTCAACGGCAATTTTATCTATGCAAAAAGAATCAGAATTTGTTAAAAGATACAATGCAGGAATGAAAAAGAATGAATATTGGGATCCTACTTATGAAGATTCTTTGAATTTAATTGCAAAACTTCCTGAAATTGGAGCTTATATTTATAGAAGCAAATTTAAAGGTGGAGACATAATTAAATCTGATGCAAATCTTGATTTTGGTGGCGATTTTGCTCACATGATGGGAATTGCAAAACCTTATGACGATGTAGCTAGAATGTATTTTATTCTTCATAGCGATCACGAAAGTGGTAACGTAAGTGCTCACACAGGTCACCTTATTGCAAGTGCATTATCTGATATTTATTATTCTATTTCTGGTATGACTAATGGTTTAGCTGGTCCATTACATGGTTTAGCAAATCAAGAAGTATTAGCTTGGTTACAAGGAGTTATGAATAAAATGGGTGGAAAAGTTCCAACTAAAGATGAGATGGAAACATTTGTTAGAGAAACTCTTGACAGTGGACAAGTTATCCCAGGATTCGGTCATGCAGTACTTCGTAAAACAGATCCACGTTATACAACTCAAAGAGAATTCTGTTTGAAAAACTTACCTAACGATACCTTGTTTAAATATGTTGACATGTTATTTAATGTTGTTCCTGATATTTTATTAGAAAAAGGAAAAGCAAAAAATC
>MEND01000143.1:0-3236 GCA_001768975.1 Bacteroidetes bacterium GWA2_31_9
TACTAAAAGCATTATTTTTACAAAATACAGGTTGAAATCAAAGAAACCATAAACCTTAGCCTTATTTTTTTTTACCACAAAGACATTCAAAGGATTACACGAATGTTCACAAAGTTTATGAATTATTCAAGCTAGAATAATTATGTCTAATGGGTAAAATTAGACCCAAACATCCTCAAAAATGAAAATAATTCAGAAAAAAAACAAAAATCAAACTTAAAAAATTGAAATTATAACATTGTTAATAGATGTAGAGTAAGAGAAAAAGGTGTCTAATATATTTTACCTTTTGAAAAATTTTAAAAAATTGAAAGATTATCCAAAAAAGAATATTATTTTTAAGATAATTTCTTAATTATTTCCTTTATAATCATATAATCATCATCATCTTCATCTTGAACAACAGTGTAAAAATCACATGATAAGCAATTTTGCATTTTAGTAGCATATTCGCTCTGAACTGTTCCGCCACAAAGTGTTCCAGCTACTGCCCAACAAGCTCTGCCATTAGTTTTGATTACAATTGTAATAGCTGATTAGAAGTATTCTTTAATAATTGACTCAAGCATCTCATTATTTAATGGCTTACTTCTAAAACCTGATATTTCGGGAATAGTACTAGCCTTTTTTTCGTCATCAGGGTTTAATGAGACTGTTAACATAACAATTATATGTTCATTTTTTCTGCTATTGTCAAATTTTTGGTATTCTTCTAAAAATTCCCAACCATTCATTTTTGGCATATTAATGTCAAGAAAAATTAATTCGGGCTGAGGATATTTATTATCCACATTATTAATAATTTCTAACGCTTGTTCTCCATTCAATGCTACAAGTATGTTTTCGGCAATATCAGCTTCTTTAAGAACCATCTTATGAAGGTAATTAGTTCCCTCGTCGTCATCGACCAATAAAATACAATTCAATTTTTTTTTCATATCAAAAATATTTATTTATAATTCTAGTAAATTCAATTTGCTTTCAGAAAAAATTGCACGTAGGGCATTAATGACAATAAAAACTCAAACCACTGTTTAATATTTTCCCGTAGGGAATATACAACTTTATACAAGTGGGTATTGTCGTTTGCCATATTTACTTTTTTGTTAATGTCCTACGGACAAAAATTTATTTATATATTGTATTTTATTGACATTGAAGCCCTACGGGCTAATAAATTTATATTTCTCTGAAATCAATTAGAGCTTACTAATTTTATTTCAGCAGTATCAATAGTAAAATAGAAAGTACTTCCCTTATCTATTTCCGACTCGACCCATATTTTCCCATTGTGAAATTCGACAATTTTTTTGCAAAATGCAAGTCCTATTCCAAGTCCCTCATATTCCGACCTATCGTGTAATCGCTGGAAGATTTTGAATATTTTTTCTTGATATTTTTCATTTATTCCAATACCATTATCTTTAATTGCAAACAGCCATAAATTGCCATTTTTTTCGACGGTAATTTTTATTACTGGAGCAATATCTTTTTTCTTAAATTTTATAGCATTTACAATAAGATTTTGAATCAATTGTTTCATCTCAATAGGCAAAGCATAAATTATAGGTAAATCTTTAAATTCAATAGTCGCTTTGCTTTCGGTTATGATAGCTGAAATGTCTGACATTATATCGCATAGCAATTCGTTACAGTTTACTTTATTTAATTGACGATTTTTACCAAGCCTTGAATATTCGAGTACACTCTGAATTAATTTACTCATTCTATTGGTAGATTGTGTAATAAAATTAAAGTAAACGTTAAAATTTTCATCCATTTTAACAACATATTCTGATTTTATTTTATCTACAAAACTTGTGATAGACCTTAATGGCTCTTGCAAATCGTGTGATGTAATATATGCAAATTGTTCAAGTTCTTTATTCCTTTCAATTAGATTCATATTTAGAGTTTCTATTTTATTTGCAGTATTATAATGTATAATAATTTTTGCAACCAATGAGGCATAAGCTTTTAGAAACGTAATGTCTTCGTCTTTTTTGATATGTTTATCTTTAACATAAACATTAATAACTCCTAATAACGATTCATTGTTAAGAATTGGAATGCAATAATGACCATGCGATAAAATTCCGTCATAAGTATTCTCGTGTGTATGGTCTAAACAATCGGCAAAAACAATCTCACGACTTAAAGCTGCTCTTCCACAAAGACATCGACCAAATGGAACTTTAGCACAGATACATAAAAGTGAATTATTTAAGTTCTTACTTACTTTGAGTACTAATTCTTGTGGATTATCTTCTACTAAAAAAATGCAACCTTTTGCTTCTAACGAAAGCCATTTTAATGAGAGCAATATATCAAGGATTTTTTCCAGTATTTCATTCAATGTTTGTTTTTCAAGTGTTAGGAGTAAAACAGAGTTTATTGCAGCCTGACTTTCGCTTATATGCACCAATTTGTCTTTCAATATTTTTTGTTCAGTAATATTGCGGATTATTGTCTGTACAATCTTATGGTTATCAATTTCAATTACATTTCCTGATAAATCAACAGGAATAGTTGTTCCATCTTTTCGTTTAATATTACCATCTATGATTTTAAAAAAACCATACTTATTCAATTCTTCAACTGATTTTTTTGCAACTTGCATTTCTTCGGAAGGAATAAAAATGGTAAAATGATGGTTAATAAGTTCTTCTTTAGAATAGCCTGTAAGTTTTTCCATTTTTGAATTAACTTCAATGATATTTCCTGCTAAATCGCCAATTACGATTGCATCGCTTGCATTTTCGAGTAATTTGCGATATCGATATTCCGATTTTTGAAGCAATTTTTCGGTCTCAACACGGCTTTCAATATCACACTCTAATTCAGCAGTAAGATTTTGTAACTCTATTGTTCGTTCTTGAACATTTTTTTCGAGATTTTGATTTAGCTCTAAAAGTTTATGTTTTGCAAAATCAAGCTGTTTAATGGTTTTGTCCACTTTTTTGCTTGCTGGGCGGTAAATGAGTAATGCTTGCAAAAGTAAAACAATCAATAGAATGATAAAAAGAGTTAAAATAACTGTTTTTATATCTTTAATATGTCTTTTTGCTTCTTCTTCAAATAGTTCAGTGATTTTGTTTGTTAAGTCAGCAATTTTTATCTCATCAAAAAGTAATGGATTTAGAATATCTTTAAATACGTTTTCTCGTTTAGGTGATTCATTCTGCAAAACAATTAAATCTTTAATTTTTTTAAAGTTTCTTTTTTTAATAATACTA
>MEND01000143.1:3245-4298 GCA_001768975.1 Bacteroidetes bacterium GWA2_31_9
AGTAACGAATCAATTTTATGTGTGTTATAAGTTGCTAAAGAATCGTGTGTGCAGACTAACTGAAATAGTTGTTTTTCTATAATTTCCCAATCCTGAATTGTTTGGTTTAATTCATTATATCGCAAATTTATTTCATTTACATTATCGGAGTAATTAATAATTAAAAGGCATTTTACTATTTTTTGATTCAACAATCTTTGTTTTCCAGAAATATTAATAATCTTATTATCAATTTCTCCACGATCTAACATAAATATGCTAATTGAAGTGGAAAATGCTGTTAATAGAGCAATAGCCATTAAAATTAATACATATAAAACATTAAGTTTTTTCATATAGGCATTTTAAGATTTGAAACTAAATAAGTTTCTGTTTTTTTGTTAAACCAATGATGTATATTCATAAATTATTAGGTATTTAATTCTCTTAGTAAGTGCATTACATATTACAAAAGAATTTAATAAAAGTTGGTAATATTTTCTTTAAAAAAATACTGTTTTTATATTATGTTAAAAAATACGCTTTTAGACATAGGAAATATTACGAGTATGCTTTTTAATTCACTATTGTCAGATTAAAAAATATTTCGTGCCGATGGCACTAATGTTAAAATGGGAATTATCTTTCTACCAATATTTTGTCCCGATGGGACAGTTCCGCTAGGGGCAAAGCTCCAGTGAGCTTTGAGACAGACTGTGCAATGGCAATATTGGTAGAAGAAAAAGTAAACCATCATTATTTTAGTGCCTTTAGGTACGTTATAAAATCAAGTGTTTCTAATTCATTTTTAATTTTATCGGACAACAGTATTTTAATAAGCAAAAAAAGATTTTCTAAATCTTTATGATTTAGAAAATCTTGTAACTCCCACAATTTGTATTGCGAGATTTTTCTTGACTACTTGAATTGCAAATTTATGGTTATAAGATATGCTATTGTTGCAGTTTATATTTTAAGTCAATTTCTTAATTATTTCCTTTGTAATCATATAGTCATCATCTTCTTCATCTTGAACTACGGTGTAAAAATCACAAGCTAAGCAATTTTGCATTT
>MEND01000143.1:4318-24246 GCA_001768975.1 Bacteroidetes bacterium GWA2_31_9
CCAAGTTCGATTGCTTTTGCTCCGTTAGGTTCACGCCCACAATTTTTAAATTCCCAACAATTTTGTTTTTCCATATTATTTAACTTTTAGTTTTTTGTTAATTTATTTAATGAAAACATACAAGATATGTATTTTAGTAAAAAGGTATAGAGGATATATAGTAAAAGGAAATCGGGAAATACTAAACGTTAAAATGATTATCCTTTAATACCTTTATACTGATATTCCTTTATTCCTATAAATCTCTTTCCATAGTTTCTATATCACACATATTAGTTTAATTATTTTTTGCTGCTTCTAATTCTAAAGCTGCTTCTTTTAGTCTCTTTTTCATTTCTTTTTGTTTTTTGAAAAAGTCTTCTTCCATATTTAAAATATGAAACTGAGCCTCTGCTTTAGCTTCTTTAATTAAAATCGCATCTCTTGTTTTTTGCTCTTCGGCATCTTTAATGATTTTTTCTTGTATTACTTTCATTTCTTCGAGATTTTGTCGAAGCTCTTCATCAGATGAAACTAATTCTTCGGTCTGTTCTTTTAGCTGTCTTTCTTGTAATACTGATTTTGTTATTTCATTTGATAATACAATTACTTTATTATATTTTCCGCTTAAAGCCATTACAGGAGTATAGGTTTCATAAAACCATTTATCTTCATTGTTGAATTTAAATTGATGAGCACCTGAATGTTTTTCGCCGTTAAATAGTTTTTTAACTAACTCATTCATAGCAGCATGTTTGTCTTGAGGCATAAATTTAATAATTGATTCACCAATAAAATCGCTTTCAATAATCCCTGATTGTTCAAGGAATTTCTGATTTACAGTTGTGATTTTTGCATTTAAGTCAAACTCGTAAGTTCCAAGAGATTGGTTAATTCCGTTTAATACAGCTGCAAGTTCTGCCTCCCTTTTTATTGATTCTTCTTGTGTAGTATGTAATTCTTCGAGCTTTTGATTGTTCTCGTGTATTAGTCTTTCTATTTCGTGCTTTTGAAGTTCATCTTTTTTAGCTAATTCATCTTCTAAATTTTTTTGTTGAGTTATGTCATTAGCCATGAATAAAACCTTATCTATTTGTTTATTAGAATCGAAAACAGGAGTTAATGAGCATAATAGCCATTTGTCGTTATTTTTTGAAGTATGTCCTTTTATTGTAAAATCTGAACTTACACCGGTTGAAACAATTTCGAAACTATTATCAAATATGTCGAATTGATTTTCGTAAATAAACTTTTTGATATTTTGATTTACAAGATTCGCTTTTTCGATTTCAAAAACTTTATTAAATTTTTCATTTAAATTAATAATTGCACCATTTAATTGAAGTTCGGCTTTAGCAATTGTATTGTCAATTGCATTAACAATTCCAGTAAATTCAGATTCGCGTTTTAAAATTTCGTCTTGGGTTGAATGTAATTCTTCAAGATTCTGACGCATTTCTTCCTCTTGTTGAAGTAGAATTTCTGTTTGATTTTGAGATTTTTCGAGAAGACTAGAAGTCTTGATATTAATTTTTACAGTAGAAATTGTTGACGCAATACTTTCACCAATTTTTTCAACAAATTGAATTTGATTTTGTTCAAATATATTAAATGAAGCAAGTTCAATAATTCCAAATATTTCTTCATTAAATTTCAGTGGAACAATAAGAATGCTTTTAGGTGGAGCATCGCCTAAACCGGAAGTTATGTTTATGTAATCATTTGGAACATCGGTAATGTAAATAGTTTGTTTTTCAAGGAAGCAAGTGCCAATTAGACCTTCACCGATTGTAATTTTTTTATCAGCAAATTTTTTTCTGTCATAAGCAAAACATGCCATTAATTCAAGATATTTATCATTTTCATCATCATTTAACATAAATATTCCACCTTGATTTATGCCCATAAATTGCACAAGGTTTTTTATAATATTAAATGAAAGTTTTTCAAGGTCGTCGTTGTTTTGACGTAAAATTTCGCCAAAAATTGCAAAGCCTTCTGTTGCCCAATTTCGTCTCTTCTCTTCAAATTCTTGCTTTTCTCTTTCAAAAGTAACTGTTTGTAATCCTTCTCTCATTTCTAACAGGGCTTTTCCAAGTTGACCTGTTTCATTAAAAATAGTGAAATTTTTATCAAATTTTCCGCTGCCAACTGAAATTGCAAAATCGTGAGTGTTTTTCAAATTATCCTTAATAGATGATATTGAATTAATTATATCGCCAATTTCATCTTCACTTTTACATTTTATTATTTCAGGGAAATTTCCAACACTAATTTCATTTAAATAAATTTTAATCTTTTTTAAACGTGTATTAATTAATTTTATAGACAAAAATGCAATTATAATTGAAAATAATATTGCTATTGAAAGCAATACAATATTAACAATAAGCTTATTATCAGTAATATTTGCAATTTCTGATTTATATTCACTTTGTAAATTGACTAAAGATGAAATAATGTTTTCTATTTCTTTTTCAACAATTTCGCTTTTTGAATTAATTGATAAGTCGATTGTTTTAGCTTCAGAAATTAAATCATGTAATTCTAATTTTGATAATGTTGAACTAGAATCGTTGCTCAATTTTTTTTCAAAGATATTTATTTGAATTTCTGCTATTCTACTGGCAGCAGGTATAAAATCAAAATTATAAAATGCAAAACATGTTGCGGATTTATTAATAACTTCATTGATTAATTTCGTATTATATCCAACGGTTTGAGCGTCTAATTTATCTAAAGAATTATTAATTTTATTTATTAAAGTACTTATAATTGGAATTTCGGTTTTATGTTTTTCGATATAATAAATTAGTTCGTTATGATTACTTGGATTTATAATTTTCAATTGAGTTAGTTTTTCAGAATTAAACATATAGTTTAATTTTTGAAAATTACTACTGAGTTCTGAAATGTTGTTTATACTTGAATAGGTTTTAATGCTTTTGGTTTGAGAAATATAATCAAAAACACCAATTGTAGCAATAAAAATAATAATACATGTATAAACAAATAATAGTTTGTAAATTAGTTTAGTTTTTCTTGTATTTTTTAACATAATTTATTTAATTAAATTCAGATAAAAATATTATAAAACATTATATTTGCATAAAAACTAGAAAATATCAATTTGTTTTTTGATAAAAATCAATTATGCCTGATAGAATTTCTAAGTTATTAAGAGACATTAAATTATTTGATAATTTAACAGAGATTGAATTTAAACAATTGTGTAGTGCGGTTACTACTATCAAATTCAAAAATAATGAAGTTATTTATAAAGAAGAGCAGGATATAACTCATTTAATATATTCTGTAAATGGCTTAGTAAAGATTTATAAAACAGAAGAAAGTAATTATAAACTTGTTAATATTATTACAAAATTAAATTTTATAGATATTATTTCCTCTATTTATTATAAGAAATATAGATATACTGCTATTGCTGCCGGAAAAAGCACTCAATTATATTACATTAATATAAATGTAATTAAGGAATTGAAATATAAAAATATAAATTTTGTAAATGATTTATTAACGAAAGTTTGTGAAACCATTAGCTTGTTTCATAGTTTTAAGAATGATATACTTTACAAGCAAGTAAAGCCAAAAGTTGCTTACGCTCTAATCTATTTTGAGAGTGTATTATTCGATGATGATAATAATCTGGTAATCAGTAAACACGAACTTGCAGATTTACTGTATATAGCACACGAAAATTTATCGAGAACATTAAAGGAATTTTCAAATGATAAACTTATCGAAATAAAGGGGAAATCAATAAAGATTTTAAATCAAAAGTTATTATTAAAAATATGCAATAGTTAAAATCACTGATTCAAATATTTTGCATTTAAACCTAAAGCCTCGTTATAATTAATTTTATGTTCAACAGAATCAAGTACATAAATAGCATCAAGATATAACTGTTTTTTAAAAGAAATTTTATTTTTTATCGACTTATTGTGAATATTATACATCCACTGTTCAGTAGCCTTTATTCCAGTAAAAACATCAGTTAAAATAGTGTCTGGAGTTACTTTAATAAAGCTATCTATTAAATGTGGTAACGATGTTAATACAATTTGCTTAGTTTTTTCATTTTCAGCTTTATAACAAGAAATATATTTATAAGAAGAGTCATATTTTTCAGTTAACAAATAAACTACACTCAGGTTAAATATTGATTCCTGAAAATTTTTAGAAATTAATAACGCTTCTTTATAATACTGTTCAGCCATTAGATAATTTTTTTTCTTAAAATAACATGAAGCAAGATTATTAAGGTTTCGAAGATGATATGGGTTTGCTTTATTTGCATCACTAAATTGATTTAAAGCATCTTCTACTTTATTAAGCGATAAATAAGCCATGCCACTGTACCATTTAATTGGTGTTGAAATAGGGTCGATGTTGTAGTAAAATGTATTGATTTTTTCAATTTCGCTAATTGTATTAATAAACTTTTTTTCTTTTTTAAATTGTATTGCATTTTTTGTATGTATTTCAGCAATAACTCTTTTATAGGAAAAGAAAATAATGTATATATTAATGATAATAAACAGTATAACTATAAACCTTGAAGCAAAATTAAGAAGCCATTTTTTTAATATTGATAAACTATCAGAATCAGATAGTATAAAGGCTACAATTATGATTAGTAAAATTGATTGACTAATTCGTTCTTTTGGAAAACTAAAAAATGATATAATAATATAACTAATCAATGCAAATAATAGAAAATAGTTAAACAAATCAGACTTCTTTGAATAGATTGATTTAAAAATAGATATAAATAAAATCGCAAAAAATAAAAAATAAAACAAAAAACCTAAAATACCAGTTTCTGAAAGCACCCAAATAAAATCGTTATGTGGTCTCTGAAAAAGCAGTTCACCACTTTCGGAACGAAGTCCGGTAATCCCATACGATGGAAATACAATTTTCCAATTACCAGATCCAACTCCTGTAATATAATTATTTTTAATTAATTGCAGGGATTTTGTCCAAAGTTCAATTCTTTCTTGTGTAGAACCAAAATTATAATTTTTAACCCATTCTACTTGTTTTTTTAGTGTTTCTGTTGAGTCAATTTTAGAATATATATAAGTTGATAAAACAATTGTAATAATCAATGTCGATATATATATTATGCTTTTACGGTACGATTTTATTAATATATTTTTCCAATTTAAGATAGTATAAAAAAATAAAGTAACAATAGCTGAAACAAATAATCCTAACCAAACTGTACGCACAAGTAAAAGTATTATTAAGAAAATATTTGCACAAAGCACTGTTAATGTGAATATTTTCCATATTTTTTGTTGAGTTTTAATAAAATAATATGAAACAAATGGAATGGTTAACAATAGAACTTCAGCAAACATATTTCGATTAGCAAAAACAGATTTTATTTTGTACGAAAGTTGATGATTATAAACTCCTATTTTCAAAACCTGATAAAGTTGGTAAATTCCAATTAAAATTATGGCAAAGCAGAAAATAGTAACTATTTGTGTTGTAATAGACTTATAATCAGTATTGCTAAAAAATATAAGCATATTAATTAGCAAAATAAAATAAACAAAATTTTTAAAAATCTCAATAAGTGATTCCGTAATATTTATAGCAGAATAGGAGGTTAAGATGCTAATAATCAAATATCCTGCAAATAGGCTTAATGCAACATGACTTAAATTTTTATACGATTTTGAAAAATATAAATATAATGTTTGAGCTAGAGTTATAATCGATAAAATAAATAACTGTACAGGTAAAACTGGGTCGATTAGTTTCGTTGAATAACAAAAAGGTAACACTAAAAAAAGAAGAATAATACTTACATTTCCTACTCGTTTTTCCATAATTAACGTTTTCTATTCAAAAAAAAATCATGTCATAAACTAGCTACGACATGATTTTTTTAGTTATACACAAATTTATTAATAAATATAAACTTTTTTTACAAAAACATTTTTTTCAGATACAACTTTTAACCAGTAAATTCCAGTGTTTTCGGTCTTGAAACTAATTGACTTTTCAGCAGATGATAGCTTAATATCTTTTTCATTATAAACTAATCTACCTGATATATCAAATAGTTCAATTGAAATAGGTTGATTTTCAAATCCACTTAAATTAATAATCATATTACCATTATTTGGATTTGGGTACACCGAAATTTGTTTTGAAGAGTTGTTTCTATATGCAATAAAATCATTTATAACGTTAATGTAAACATAAGTACTATCAATACAGCTAAAAGTATTTTCAACAATAAGTTTAACATTATATACGTCAGACGAATCGAAAACATGAGTTGGTGATTCAATTATAGAAGTTTCGCCGTCGCCAAAATCCCAAGTCCATTTATTTGCACCAATTGAGTTTGATGTGAATATAATTGTATCGCCAATTTCGTATTCAGTTTCGCTTAAATTAATATTAGCAGAAATAGTATTAATTGTTATTGATTTTGTAACTGTAGAAGTATCATAAGCATTTACAACCTCAAGTATTACATTATAAATTCCAGCTAATGCAAATGAATGATATGGGTTTTGTAAAGAAGACGTAGTTCCATCGCCAAACGACCATAACCAACTTTGAGGTGCTGGTGAAGTAGTATCATTAAAAAGTACAAATCCACTGCAAATGTCAACAACATCGTATGTAAAACCAGCAACTATTGGTTGATAATTTATTGTAACTGCATAATCTTCAACTTGACCATATTCAGGATTATTACATGCACTAAGAGAAGGTGTACCAATTGCATCTGATACAATTCTTAATCTTAGTGGTGTATCAAAAGTAGCTACACTAGGAATCAGAATATTTGCTACATGCAACATGCCATTACTTGATGTCATAATTTGTTCTGATGTTGAGAAAAATCCATTATTATTATAGTCAATATATGCCACAACTTTTTCGCCTAATAAAGAAATTGTGCTAATAGTGATTTGATAAGTTTTACCAGCAGTTAAATTTGTAGTATAAAAACATGAATAATCTCTATAATCATTTAAACTATCATTAGTTACATTTGCAATTGTATTAAAATACACTGCTTTTATTCCTGTGGTAGCTGATGGATATAATGTTGTAGGATAGCATGTTGCAGAAGTTAGACTTGATAAATTATCAATTACAATAGTTTTGCTGATAGTATCGCAACCAACGCCATTGCAAACAATCAGGCTTACAATATATGTTCCTTCGGAAGTATATGTAACTTTTGGATTTTGTTGCGTTGATGTTGTTGCATTTCCAAATGACCAATTCCAGCTTTGAGCAACAGTACTTGAATTGTCGCTAAACGAAACAACTCCATTGCATGGGTCGATAATATTGTATGAAAAATCTGCCGAAATATTTTGATATTTTATTGTAACAGCATAATCCTCTATTTGTCCATAAATTGGACTATTACAAGCACTTAACGAAGTTGTGCTAATTGCATCTGAAACAATTCGAAGTCTTAATGGAGTATCAAATATTGCATTATTAGGTATTGTAATATTTTCAGTGTGTAACAATCCACTGTTTGAAGTCATTATAAGTTCATTTGCCGAAAATATACCATTATTATTATAATCAATATATGCTACAATTTTTTCGCCTAAAATTGAATTTGTAATAACTGTTAATGAATATACTTCGCCTTCGAATAATTCGGTCGAAAAATCGCATGAATAATCCATATAATCATTTAGACTATCGTTTGTTACATTAGATAATGTGTTAAAGTAAACTGCTTTAATTCCATTATCAGAAGATGGATTAACAGTTGCTGGGTAGCATGATGCTAAAGTCAGGTTACTAAAATTATTTATGGTAATAGTTTGACTTGCTGAATCGCATCCAGCACTATTACAGGCAAGTAAAGTAACTGTATAAGTTCCGTTTGAAGAATAATTCTTTATTGGATTCTGAAGCATTGAATATGTTCCATCACCAAACATCCAATACCAAGTAGTTGGCTCATTTCCAGAAACATCATTGAATTTTATTTTTCCACTACATTCGTTAAGAATTGAATAATTAATTATTGCAACTGGAGTCATTATTGGATTTTCAATTACTACTGAATAATCTTCAACTTCGCCATAATATACATTTGTACAGGCATTTATAGAATATCCTGAATAATCGGTTACAACTCTTAACCTTAAACGTGTATCATGAACAGCCGATGATGGTATTAAAACTGAAGCAGTATGGTTATTTAAATTATTTGAGGTTATTATTACTTCACTTGTTTCATAAGTACCATTATTATTGTAGTCAATCCATGCTTTAACATTTTGATAATTAAATGTACTAATATTTAATGTATAACTTTGTCCGTGAATTAAATTGGTTACATTTTCGCAAGAATAATCGTTATATCCAACAAGGCTTTGTGTTGTAGTTTTATTAATTGTGTTAAAATCAACGTTTGAAATACCTGTATAATCGGAGTAGTAGGAGGTTTGTGTGCAAGTAGCTGCTAATGAGCCAACAAACGGAATATTGATTTGTTTAATTATTGTATCACAACCAAAATTATTGCAAACTATTAAGCTAACATCATAATTTCCAGCTTGTGAGTATGTATGATTTGGGTTTTGAGTAAATGATGAACTTGTTCCATCTCCAAAATTCCATTTCCAAGATAATGGTGTATTTGACGAACTATCTGTAAATGAAACTATGCCCGAACAACCAGAAGTTAAATAACCAAAATCGGCACAAGGTAATGAAATGTTACTTACAATACATGGAATTATGATTACAGAGTTTAAAGGGTCGTTAGTATTAAGTGTAATGTCTATGCTAGATTGACCCGATGCAAAATCATCAGAATAAAAAGTCATATCATATTGTGAGCTATCGCCAGAAAGTATGTTTAGGGTATCTAAAGATCCTGTATTTCCTTCTGTCCAGATATTAACATCATCTATTGTCCAGTTATCCATTCCTGAGCCTGAAAAACTAACTTGTCGCCATTTAAATCTTGTACTTGATGTGATTGCAACTTGTGGAACAGGTTCATAAATATGTGTATATGAATCATAATTATTGGCTAGGTATGTATTTAATATTGTCCATGTGTAACCACCATTTGTAGAATATTCTAAAACAACATCTTCGCCTGAATCTGCATTTTCGCAAGGAGAACTTCCACTTCCGAATTTAAGATTAAACTCAACTCCTGCAGTATTATTTAATTCAAGATCAATAGTTTCGGCATATCGTGACGAGCCATCGTTGAAATAAAGTGAATTATAGCCACTATTTGCACCACAATCTCCTGATGTTGTTGCAGTTGTAGCATACCAAATACTAGAGTTAATTCCTGATTCAAAATCGTCTTCTAAAATTGTAGATGTGCCTGAAATAAAAGTACCATCAGAAATTATTACCTCAAGAGTTGAACCACCGCTATTTGAAATTTGTAAACTTACTGAAGCTGAATCATTGCATGTTGTGAAATTTATAAATAAGCTATCGGGTGTTACGCTAATAACTGGTGGGGGCGTAGCAGTTCCTGTTAAGCAAATAGTTTTATTAATGTCGTTATTATAGATATATAATGTATCGCTATATGAGCCAAGTGTTGATGGATTAAACGATACTTGTAAAGTTGCTGTATCGTTTGGTAAGACATAAAACTGATTTGATGGCGACGAAAAGTCTGAATTTGTAAATAATAAATTGCTAATCATAAGTGTATCGCAACCAAGGTTTATAATTTCTATTGAATCAGTTTTTGTAGCATTTTGTATTACTGAGCCAAAATTTATACACGAAGCCGAAAGTGCAATTTCTGGTTGTCCTGTAATTGTCATTGTAACAGATACTGTATCAATAGGGTGAAGAGGGTCGTTAGTATTCAAATATAAGTTAGTATTATAAATTCCTGCCAAATTTCCATTTGTAGATAGAGTAACATTAAAAACTTCACTTGAACCCGAAGAAATTATGTTTGTAGTAGGCGAAATTGTGATAAAATTTGGTAAATTTTCAGATTGTGCCCAAAACATCGCATTAGAAATAATTCGTGCAGCATTATCATCGTAAGAATAATAATCGTAGCCAATATAAATAACTTTTCCTAAGCCAATTTGTCGATATGTAACAACTTCATTGGTTAAAATATTTTCATAGTTAACAACACAAAAAGCATCAGAATTTGTAAAGTTACAATATAAAGTAGCATCTTGAGCAGGTATTATTGATGGTAGTGAATTAGCTAATGGGCTTGATGGGTCAATAACGTTTAAATTTCCATAAGAAGAACTACTTAATGAGCTACCGCTAAATAAACCCATATTAAATAAATGTTGATTTGAAATGGAATAAGAACCTGTAAAAATTGCTGTACCGCCATTGCTTATAAACGACTGAATAACTCTTGCTAAGGAAGTAAATGCACTAGCACTACCTGATTCAATTTCGGGAACTAATAAAACATCTTTGCCTATCAATGCTGATTGAAGCACAGAAGCTGATATAGTGCTAGTTTCGGTAAGTATATAATTAGTAAAATATTGATTTATGGCTGAAATTGTGTTTGGATATTCTCCGTATAAATCAACACCATAAGTCATTGCCAAAATATTTAACTCACTTGCATTTCCAGCGTTTTCAATATTTACAATTAATTCGCCAACACCAGAGTTAGTAACAGTTAATGGAACAGTAATAGAATCGTTACAATTTGCAAGATTTACATTTATATTTAATGGTGATACAGAATAAGATGGCGATTGTTGAACTACAAGAGTATTAATAATTGTATCGCTAGTAAAGCAGTTAAATACAATTAATGTAATATTAAAACTCCCAGAAGTGGCAAAAGCATGGCTGGGGTTTTGAAGATTTGATGTTTGTCCGTCGCCAAAATTCCAAAGCCATGCAATTGGAACATTAGTACTTTGGTCGGTAAAATCAACTGATGAATTTAGCGGAGGATTATTGTCGGAAATGGCAAAGCTTGCATTTGGTCCAGTACCAGAAGGAACAACTGATGTCCATGATGCTTCAAAACCAGATGCAATTACTGAACCATCGGAGCTAAAAACTAAATACATATTTCCTGAATAAGCAGTTAAATCAGGCGGAATAGTACTCCCCGCGGCAGAATATATCAGTGTAGATGAAGAACTTGTACCATCGTAAATATATAAATCGTCGCAACAACTCTCTGTGTAAAACGAACTGAATGATAGTGTAATAGAGCTAGCACAAGGTATTGAAATTAAAAAACTGCAATTTTCACCATTTTGATAGTCGCCTGATGGTCCACCCGAATCGTATATTATTCCAGTTTGCTCTATTGACGAAGTAGCAGAACACATTGTATAAGTATTTAAAACTGATAAATAGTTTGGCATATATACGGAATCTACACCATAGGTATTTGCAATTCTTAATGAAACATCATACTGTCCAATAGTACTATAGGTAACAAGTGGGTTTTGTAATGTAGATGTAGATGGTGTGCCTCCCGGAAACTGCCAGTACCAAGAAGTAGGAATATTTGTTGACATATCATTAAATTGAACTGGAGTTCCAACATTTACAGATGAAGAAGTTGCTCCAATGTGTGCAACTGGAGGATTCTGATTGTCAAGTACTACTACTGTATAATCTTCGGTTTGACCATAATAGCTTTGATAACAGGCATCAGAAATTGTATTATTCTGATAATCGGAAACAACTCTCATTCTTAAAGGAACTCCTGTTGCTGAAGTTGCTGGGATAATAATCGAACCTGAATGAATAATTTGATTATTTGAGACATAAATCAATTCATCAGTATTATTGAATTGACCGTTATTATTAATATCTATCCAAACTTTAACATTTTCGCCATAGCTACTTGTTGAAATTGTTATATTATATTGCAACCCTTCGGTAACAGTTGTTGAGTTTCCGCAAGTAAAATCCATATAACCTTCATCAGATAAACCCGACGAATTATTAATTGTATTAAATATGAATTGTGAAATTCCACATGAACCTGGCGAGCTTGTTCCTGGCTGACACGAAGGAGTGCTTGGTCCACCAGAATTTGTAACTGTAATCAAATTATTATACAAAACAGTATCACTCGAATTACAAAGTGAATTTCCTGTTACAATTAATTGTACTGAATAATCTCCAATAGATGAGTATGAATGGCTAGGATTTTCGACAGTGCTTGATGTGCCATCGCCAAAATCCCAAATATATGTACTTCCATTTGTCGAAGTATTTGTAAAATTGATAGTTGCAGGTACTGTGCAAGAATAACTCTGAGATGGTGTAAAGTTAGCAATTACAGCGTTTGTATATAAACTTCCAATTCCAACAGCATACCAAGCATTTGTAACACTAATGACTTCGGCAGAACATGCACCAAAAATATCCTCGGCAGCTTGAATTGAATAAAACCTTGCATCGCTATAATTAGAACTGGCTGTAAGATAATTTGTTAGATTATAAAATGCAATTTGAGCAGCATTATTTATTCCAATTCCTGAAACATTAAAACTATTACCAATATCGTTTGTTCCCGAACCTCCTTCACTTAAAAGATAAAACCAATAATTCATAACGCCACTGTTACAATGAACTTCTTCATAAGGATCCCAATATGTACCCATGTATGTATCAGGATTTTGATATTGGTTTGGATTTGCCATATTTCTGAAGGCTCCACCGATTAACGAAAATTGGTCGCCCATTAAGTAATTTGCTGTCGATGGATTTGCATAAAAATCTATAACTACGCCAAAAATATCGCTGAAAGATTCGTTTAATGCTCCCGATTCGCTCGAATAAATTAAGCCTGCTGAATATTCTGTTACTCCATGAGTAAATTCATGTGCTACTACATCTAATGAAGTTAATGCTTCTGTTTCATATCCATCGCCATCGCCAAAATACATTCCTTGTCCATCCCAATAGGCATTACTATAATTATAGTCCAAATGAACATAGCTATAAATTTTTGAACCGGCATTATTATATGAATTCCAGCCGTAATTTGAAAAATAATAATCGTAAGTCATTTCTGCACCAAAGTGTGCATCATAAGCTGCATTGTCTTGATTTGTGGTAGTATTCCAATAGTTATCACTGTCGGTAAAGTCAACTGCACTATATGAATCAGAACCATTATTGAGGTCATAAGTTTCAATTCCACCACCTCTGCCAGATTCTCTTAATCGATATGTGCCGCTGTATGAGTCGGTTGTAATTTGTCGTGTTCCACAATATTTTGTAACTGCTGTTCCATTTGAATCGCTACTTATTAGGCGATTAGTTTTTTTCAAAATATTTCCATTTTTAGCATCTACATAAATAAATTGTCTGCTTAGAGGTTTAATAGAGTAAATATCAACCATATAAGCTAAATAATATTTATTTTCTAAAGGCAGAATAACTAATTCAACTTCCGAATCATTAGTTTTATATAATTGGGCATTTACATCGTTTTTTGCTAAATTAAAAGCTTCGTCTTTACTAATTGAAGGTACTGTAACAATTGGTGTAAAAGGATTTATTTCGCCATTAGCCGAAAAAGGACTATTGTTTTTAGAATGAATATAAAAACAGTTATTAATTACTGGAATGTTATTGTAATATAAATTATATTTTGAATGGTTAATTCCTAATTTATCGTTATACTGATTTATTAAAATAAAATTATGCTTTGAAGATAAATTTAAAGTGCTTAACAACCATCTATCGGCTTTAGCTACTGGAAAAGAAAAGCCTTTATTAAATTTAACAAAGTTTATTTGTTTGCTTTTTTCATTAAGTCTTACTAAAGAAGTGTTTGGAACATATTTTTCAGCATCTTTTTTATAAAAAACCTGCGAATATGATTTAGGTAAGATTAGAAAAAAACTAATTAAAAATGTAAACAATACTAATAAAAATGCTCCATTTGAAAGCAAATATGAAATATTTTTTTTATAAAAAACATTCATACAATTCATGCAAAAGTTAATTAAATTTTTTTTCATATAATGATTTTTTAAAAATTGAATATACAAGTATAATAAACAATAATGTACTTAGCAAATAAAAGTAATGAAAATATTAAAAAAATGTAAAATTATTTCACTACTGTTCTGTTAATAGGATAAATTTAAACTTTTATGTTTGTGCGACCCCATTGACACGACATATATCACTTCCATACGGGACTTTGAATACTTGAAGTGATGTTTTTTCTACCAATATATCGTCCTTAACAGGACTTTTATAATGTTTTAATTTATCTCATGAGCAGTATAGCAGGGTAAATCAGCCAATTATCTAGAGTTTGTCCATAATGTCCGATTTCCTCATAATTATTGGAATTTGTTTGACATTTATTTTTTGTTTTTTTGAGTTTTCTTACAATCACTATTTAGCTAAAACAGTTATTAAATTTTCAAAAAGTCGTGCAAGCAGGCTTTTATTTTCTGTAATAATGTCGGCTGTACCAAGCATTTCGGGTGTATATGTTAGTTTGTTTCCACGGTTTGTAACAAGGTTATTAGTAAGTTTTACATCTGCTATATAAAAAGCATTATCGGAAATAAGCGAAATATCTGTTATTTCTCCATTTATAGTTCCGTATTCCATAAAAGGAAAGTGGTCGAGTTTTATATTTACCTGCTGTCCTGATTTTACTTTTCCGGCACCATTCATAGGTAATTGCATTCGTGCCATTATTTTACTTTCTTTTTCGGGAACTATTCCCATAATTCGTTCTCCGATATGTATATATTGGTTATTTTTCCAAATTCCTGATAAGCTTACAACTCCATCAATAGGGCTTTTAATTATATAATCTTGTTCCCATTTATTGATTTTGGCTTTAAGGTTTTCGGAAACTTCAATAATACTATTTTTCATTTCTGAAAAATTTTCATTTTGTTTGCTTTGTAAGTCAATTATTTGTTGCTCAAGTTGAGAAATTGAAATTTGAATATTGACTGATGCTGTTTTTGAATTTTCGTACATTAATTGTTTATCAATAAATTCTTTTCTGTTTTTTTCAAAATCGGCATCAGAAATAGCTTTTGACAAATGTAATATTGAATCGCGAGCAAATTGTTTTTGCGAAATACTCAACTGTTCTTCATATAACTTCGATTGCTGTTTTTGTTTTCCTGATAATTTCCGATAACTCTCAATTTCTGAATTAAATGATTTAATTTTTTTAAAAAAGTAATCATTTTCAATTGCAATACGGTGAGCTGTCACACGTTTTTGAAGTTCAGAATACTGACTTTGAAGTTCGCCTAAATTATATCGCTTAACAAACCATATTATAGTATCTGATTCATTTTTATAATAAAATCTTTCAAGTTCAGATTTCAACTCAAATACATGATTGTAATCGGCAGTATTTTCAATAATGGCAAGAATTTTTTCTTTTTCAACTTTTTCTTTATCTGTAACAAAAAGTTGAGTGATTCGTCCTTCTGTTTTGGCAAATAAAATAATAGGAATGTTTTCGGTAACTATACTAATTTTGGTTGAAATAATATCCGGATATTTGAATATATATGCTCCTGCCAACATTAATATTACGATAGACGAAAATATTATTATTCCGAAACGTACAAACCATGTTGGATGCTTTTCTAAGATTTCGTCTAATTCGTCGTTTCTGAGTTCTATATTTTTTGACATAATTTTTGGATTTTTATTTTTTTATTCAATATTTAACCCATTCTGGGTTGTACTAATTTTTTTATTATAACCACTGGTTTCATCAGTGGTTATTGATATTTTATCCTTTTGGGATAATCTGACTTTTATACATTATTGTCATTTGTTTTTTAATTTCTGTATTTAGTATATGAACCTCACATTTCGAGAGTATTTCGATTACGCTCAGCAACCAACTCAATGTATGGTAGGTTTAACCTCCCAATTCTAATTGATTGATAACCAAATTGAAATATTCGCCTTTTAACTTTATCAATTCAGTATGAGTTCCTTGTTCTGCAATTCTTCCATTTTTTAGTACAACAATTTTATCTGCATTCTTTACTGTACTTAACCTATGTGCAATAACCAGCACGGTTTTTCCTTTATAAAATTGGTTTAGTTGATGAAGAATTTGTTTCTCATTATTTGCATCAAGAGCATTTGTGGCTTCGTCGAAAAAAAGAAATTCAGGATTTTTATAAACTGCACGTGCAATCAAAATTCTTTGTTTTTGTCCCTGACTTAATCCATGTCCTTCTTGACCAATTTTTGTATTATAACCTAATGGTAATGATTCTATAAAGCTATCAATATTAGCCAATTTTGCAGCATTCATGAGCCTTTCAATATCAATATTATTGTATTCGAGAACAATATTATTAGCAATTGTATCGGAAAAAATAAATCCGTCTTGCAACACAGCTCCGCAGTGTTGTCGCCACATTGAATGGTTCACATTTCTGAAATTTATATCTCCTAAAAATACCTCCCCTTCTGAGGGTTGATAAAATCCAAGCAAAAGTTTTAATAAAGTTGTTTTTCCGCTTCCGCTATTACCAACAATTGCAGTAACTTTTCCTTGTTGAATTTCGAGATTTATCGAATCAAGTACTTTATGCGAATGTGGTCCGTCGTATTGAAATGTAAGCGAGTTTATTTTAATATTTCTGTTTTCGGGAAGTTTTGAAATTTTCAGCATTTCGCTAATTTCTTCGTTTGGTTTATCGTGAATTTCACCCAATCTTTCTAAACTTATGCTGGCATCTTGAAATGAGTGCATAAACTGAATAATATGCTCCACCGGACTATTTAACTGTCCTATTATGTATTGCAGAGCGACCATCATTCCTAATGTAAGACTTCCATCAATTACAGCAGTTGCAGCCATAAACGACATTGTGAAATTTTTGACTTCGTTAATAAATATTGCTCCTGATTGTTGATATTGGTTTAAATTTAAGTTTCTAATACTTATTTTAAATAGCTTTGCCTGAATACTTTCCCATTCCCATCGTTTCTGATTTTCGCAATTATTAAGTTTAATGTCCTGAATGCCATGTATTAGTTGTAAAACTTTACTTTTATCTTCGGCTTGTTTTGAAAATCTTTTAAAATCGTATTCACGTCGTTTGCTTAAAAATAAATACGACCAAGCTATATGCAATATGCTTCCTACAAAAAATATTAGAAATATTTTGCTACTATAGATTGCAATCACAATTCCGAACACAATTAAGTTGAAAATTGCAAACAGAATGTTAATTACCGATGATGTAAGAAATGTTTCGATACGATGATGGTCGTTAATACGTTGAAGTATATCGCCAGTGAGTTTGGTATCGAAAAAGCCTAAAGGCAATTTCATCATTTTAACAAGAAATTCGGAAATTATCGAAATATTTACTCTTGCACTTATATGAAGCAATATTCGACTTCGAATAAAATCAATTGCCATGCGACTTGCATATAAAATTATTTGAGCAGTAAGTACAAGATAAATAAAATTGATATTTCTTGTTCCAATTCCAATATCAACAATTGATTGTGTTAGAAATGGCAAAAGTAGCTGAAGCAAACTTCCTACAAACAAGCCTATCATCAATTGTGTTATAGTTTTTTTGAATGGCTTTAAATACGAAAACAAATAAGCAAACGAAGTTTTTTTGCTTTGTTCCTCGCTATCCCATTTGTAAAATTCGGGAGTTGGATCGAGCAAAAGTGCAATTCCTTTATCTTCATTAAGTGTTCGGGTACTTACCCATCCTTTCAAGAAATCATCTTTTGTATAACTTACTAAACCGCAGGCAGGATCGGCAACATTAATACGTAGAACTTGTTTTCGTTTTTTTCTTAAACTGTGAATTACTACAAAATGCTTTTGATTCCAATGAACTATCACCGGAAGTTGTGCCTCTTCGACCAATGTATCGAAACTGCATCGTACACCTGTGGTTTTAATTCCAATATCGTTAGCTGCATCGCTAATTCCCATAAGAGAAACTCCAGCACGGGTTATGTGCGATTTTTGTCGCAATGTTTGCAAGCCAACATTTTTCCCATAATGCTTTGCTATCATTTTCAGACAGGTTGGACCACAGTCTGAAGCATCGAGTTGTTTGTAAAATGGAAATGACATATCTGTATATATTCAGTGCATCTAAGAAAACTGTGTATTTTTTAAAAATATCAAATTACAAGTATCAAAACTCAAATAAATATCAAACAGCTAATACTTAATATCCAGACTGTTTTGAAAGCTTGAATTTTGAAAATTTGAATTTATTTGACATTTGTTTGTTGTTTTTTGGAGTTTTCTTATAAACACAATTCATACATATATTGCAAAAAGTGCTAAAAGGTTACCCGAGAAATTGAATTATTTTTGAGAAAAATGAAAAATAAATCGTAATTATCTGTATTTTAGGTTTTTAGATTAATGAGTTTTGTAAGCCTTAAGAGTTGGTTGTATTATTTGTAACTGTTACCCGATTAGAATGCGTTTTAAAAAAGTATCACAAAGAGTTAACATTCTTTTTGTCAGCTTGTTGCTTAAAAACTTGACGGTTTATTGAATTTCAAAAGTTGTAGATATTACCGAACATGCTCCAAAAAAACCGACAGCTCCATTTGATAGATTTGTTTTTATATTAGATGGACTAGAGTCGAAAAAGCCACCTCTTAGGCGTGTTTCCGAAAGTAAGCTTCTAATAAAGTCGCAATGTTCTTTTGTAAGCGAATACTTTCTTTCAGTTGCAATTGTTCCATTTGGAAAGTAAACAGTTTCTGCTTCAGGAATAAATATTTGATTTACATCTAGTGTTGGTAAAGAATAATAGTAAAGAACAGCTTTACAACTGTCGGCATCTTTATTTTCAAAACCAGCAACCGACGACCAATCTAAAATAATTTCATACATTGAAGGGTCTTCTGGTTCATAAGAGTTTGTAACCCAGTCAATTTTGTTCATTTTTTTTTCTTCAGAATAAGAATATTTAAATGCTTCAATTTGAGTTACAGGAATCATGTGTGCATTTGCATAATATGCTTTGTTTTCAATCGAAATGGTTAATACATATTTGTTTCCGGTTATTCCTATAAATGTAGAATCGGTATAATAATGCCCCGACCCAATTGGATTTTCTTCAAGTATATCAGAAAAAGCACCTCCAACAATTGTTATATCTGCTCCTGAAATTGGTATTGGCATAGAATTCATTTCGTGCGAAGACTTTGTGAGTTTAATTATATGAGCCTTCTTTTCGTTTGTAATAACACCTTCAACTGCAATTAATTCATTGTTATCAGATTTAATATCCCAATCAACCCTTTTTTCACATGCTAAATTGAAGAATAAATAAATAAAAATTATTCCAAGTCTGATTTTATAATATGTTGTTTTTAAGGTTTTTGACATATCTAAAATTTTAAAGTATAAGTAATTGAAGGAATAATTCCTGAAAGTGAAGTTTGTGTTGGAACAGTTTCGTAATCGCCATATAAATTTGAAGGAATAACAACTCTTTGGTCTTCATTCATAACCTTATTAAAATTAACTACATATGGGTTTAAACGAGCGTAAACATTATAAATCATAAGAGTTAAATCGTGTTGAAATCTTCTCTCAGGTTTATTAATTTTATACTTAATCGTAAAGTCAAGTCGGTGATAATCAGGAAGCCTATCGTTGTTTTTACTTGAATATACAGGAATTTGATAACCTTGATAATAATAAAATGAAGTTGGTGTTGTTACAGCTGCACCTGTACTATAAAGCCATGCTGCACCAATTTGCCATCTTTTTTCGGTTATATATGAAACAAAAATATTAAAATCGTGAGGTCTGTCGTAGAAAGTAGGATAGGGCTTATCGTTATTTATTCCGGGCGATTGCATCGTAGTTTTTGAAATTGTATAAGAAATCCACCCATTTAGCTTTCCTTGTGTCTTTTTTATAGTTAATTCTGTTCCATAACTTG
>MEND01000143.1:24260-29093 GCA_001768975.1 Bacteroidetes bacterium GWA2_31_9
CTTAATTCACCTTCAATGTAAGGATTTAGAAGCATTTTTGCATGATCGGCATAGTCTATCTGATTGTTAATTCTTTTATAGAATGACTCGGCAGAAACTTCAAATTTACCTGTATTATAAACGTAGCTTAACGAATTTAATTTAGATGTTATTGGTTTTAAATTTCCAGAAATAGGTAGCCACACTTCAAAAGAAGTAAACGGGCTTACTGTATTGGTTAGTAGATGAATATATTGCCCCGTAATGTTAAAGCTATATTTCAGCGAAGATTTTTTAGTTATAATATAGTTCAGATTGAGCCTTGGTTCTGGAATTGAAACCGAAGGACTTTTGTCTCCTTTTATATATGCAATAGTATCTTTTATTTGATAACTTTCATCAAAAATATAATCTTTAAAAGGGCCTGTGTTTTCCCAAATTGGTAGTCTTACTCCAGCACGAAATGATAATCTCTTACTAAGTTTGCAATCGTGATTGTAGTATAATATGTATTGATTTGAAAATCTTTCAGGAACATAAGGAATATATGCTTGAACTGTCGAATCATTCATATATAAATTGCCTGGATTGAATGAATAGCTTTCAATGACGAATCCAAATTTTGAAGTATTATTATGGTTAATGAAATATGTGAAATCGTTTTTTAATGAAAAGTTTTTTACTGCTGAATTCCAAAACTTACCTTCTTCTTTTGAAATGTACATATAATATTCATAAATGCTTCCGTTGAAAGTTGTGTTTGAAAATATTTTACTACTATAGATTTTGTTCCATCTTATTACAAATAAGGAGTTTGTCCATGATAAGCCATAAGTTCCTTTTCCTGTTGTTGAAATTCGTCCAATAAAATCGCTTCCTGAATATAAAGTAAAGAACAAACGTTGATTGCTGTTGATTTTATAATTAAGTTTTATGTTTAAATCTGTAAATGAAATTTTAAAACCTGAATTACGGAACATCCATCCAAAATTGGAAAACCTTACAGAAGTGAAATACGAAACTCTGTCTTTAAAAATTGGACCTTCAACAGCAAAACTCGAAACAAATGGCGAAAGTGATGCTGAACCTCCAAAATGCTTCATATTTCCATCTTTTGTTCTAATGTCAATTACGGAAGATGCTCTGCCTCCAATATTTGCAGGAAAATCGGCTTTATAAATTGTCATCTCGCTAACCGATTCGTGAGTTATTGATGATAAAAAACCAAGTAAATGAGAAGGATTAAAAATTGGAGCATCATCTATCATTATCAAATTCTGGTCACGGTTTCCACCTCTTACATAAAATAATGTTGAGCCATCGCCATAATTTTTTATTCCAGGAAATTGCTGTAGCGATTTTATTAAATCAATATCGCCAACATAACCAGTTAATTTATCTATGCTTTTTGGAGTAAGCTTAATCTCTCCTTGTTGATTTTTTTCAACAACATCGTTTTGTTTTTCGGCTTCAACAACAACTTCGTCGATTATTTCATTATTAAAATCAAGTTCTAAAGTAGTTTTGATGTTTTTAGTTAATTCAATTTCTTGAGTTGTGGTTTTATAGCCAATAAATGAAAACATTACATTGTATTTGCCTTCTGGAATTGTTAATGAGTAAAAACCATATTCGTTAGTGATTGTTCCATACTTAGTTCCATCGATATAAATTGATGCCCCAATTAATACTTCGCCAGATTCTTTATCGTACAAATGTCCACTGAGTGTGTAGTTGTTTAGGTGTTTATTCCTATTTTTTGTTTGATTGGCAGATTTATTTACTGGTTTTAGAATAATTTGTTTTTCGAGAATACTAAACTCAATATCAGCCTCTTGGTTTAAAATATTTAAGGTTTCTTCGAGGGTTTTATTCTTAACTTTTAAAGTGATTTTTTTTGAAACATCAATAATCTGACTTGAATAAGAGAAAATGATATCAGCACTTTTTTCAATTTCGCTTAATACTTCTTCGAGCGATTTATTTTTTGCTTTTATCGTGATTTTTTTTGATAAATCAATGGTTTGAGAAAAAATAAATGAAGTTGTACTAAAAAAAATTAAGCCGAAAACTATTGAAATATTTAAAACTAAACTTTTCAATTTAATAAGATTTTGTTTTCTTATTTTGTTGTTTTTCCTTCATAAGTTTTTGTAAACTCATTATCAACAGGCTCCCAAAGTTCAATTTTATTGTTTTCTAAATCAAGTATATGAACAAATTTACCATAATCGTAAGTTTCAATCGTATCAAGTATTGTTACACCATTGTTTTTAAGTTCTTCGACTAACTTTTCGATATTTTCAACTCGATAGTTAATCATAAATTCTCTTCCCGAAGGTTCAAAATATTTAGTGTTTTCACTAAAAGGACTCCATTGAAGATAAGCTTTTTTCTCGGGTTTATCAGATTCTCGGAATTCAAATAAAGAACCATATTCGTTAGTTTGTAGTCCTAAATTTGTACTGTACCAATTTCGCATTTCTTCGGGGCTTTTGCATTTAAAGAAAATACCTCCAATTCCGGTTACTTTTTTTGATGTTTTCATACTATCAGTGTTTTGAGTTTGTGAAAATAATAAATCTGAATAGATTATTAGTAAACTTATTATTAATAAATTTTTCATGTTTTTATATTTTAGTTAGACACTGATTTACATTGATATTTATGATTTTTTTTTTGCCACAGATTACACTAATTTACACAAATTTGTTTCACAGATTTTTTTGAATTAGCACAGATAAAACAACCAAAGGTTGTTTTAAATCTGTGAACATAGCGAAGCGACTCACGAATGCCTTTAAAAATATGCGATTTATGAGTAAAATTTGTGCAATCTGTGGCTAATTTCTTCTCTATAATCATTCCCTTGTATGTCCTTATTTGTGGTCGTGAATGTTTCATTTGGTTTTAAATTTAATATTATTCTCCTTACAAATTAATCTAGTTACATCTCTCCCAATTTTTAAAGCTACTGGAATGCCTCCACCGGGTGTATTCCAATGACTTGCGTAATAGAAATTGTTTAAGCCTTTTATTTTTAGCTTTACAGGAGGGCTTGCCATAAAGTTTTTGCCCGGCATCCAGCCTTGAGTACTTCCTTGCCAATTATTTGTATATCTGAGAAATGTTGCAGGTGTAGCAATGTCAAGCATGTCAATCATTTCGGTATTAATTCCGATTTTTTTTTCTAAATTTTGAAGAACAATTTCTGCAAATTCATTTTTCAGCTTTTTATAATTCTCAATATCGTTTTCTCTTTGATTAATCCAAAATTCGCCGTTATTAGTGTAAAAGCAGATTGACATTAAAGTTTTTCCTTCAGGAGCAAGAGTTTTGTCGTAATTGTAAATGTGTACTTCAAATCGCTGGTATTTAGTTCCATCTGGTGACGTGATTTCGGTTTCAAGTGGAAATCTAAAAAAATGTGGCAAATAGCCTAAGTCTTTATTAATTCCGATTGAAAACATTACAACTGAGAAAAATGTTTTAAGTTTTTCTTGATTTTTAAGAGCTGTTGTAGTTTTTGTAATATATTTTCCTTCCAGAGCATTAAAAAGTGTGAAGTACCAATCTGCAGTTGAGATTGTTAAATCAGAATTGTCAACTTTATTTTCATTATATTGAATTCCTGTGGCTTGATTATTTTCAATGATTATTTTTTGAATATCGGAATTGAAATTTATTTTACCTCCAAGTGATTTGTATGTTTCTTCTAATTTATTGACTAAAGTTAAAGAACCTCCAATTGGATATCCTGCACTTTTTGAATCGTAAAAAGCTAAAGGTAAGGCAAAAACCAACATTTTAACTTCGTCGTCGTCGTAAAGCAATTGAAAGCTTTCTTTTAAAAACGGATTTTTAAGTTTTGTAGCAAATGTAAAATTAGTTTCCTTATTCCATTCTCTAATTAGCTTTAAAACAGGAAAGTATCTAGCCATTTTCATACCTTCAATTGTAGCTTTCAAAAATGAGTTTTCCTGAGGAATAGGAGGGAGGTCATAATTTTGAAAAACTCTTACTTTTTTAATAAAAGTTTGGATTATTTCAGAATCTTCTGGTGCAATATCAATTAAGTATTTTTCAAGTTTGTCGAGGTTTGTATAAAAATGAAAAATTTTACTTCCGTATTTATCAGTATTTGTTTTTAATTCTAAATCGTATTTCAAATCGTGATTATGAAATGGAATTGATTTCATATCGATAATTTCTGACCACATTTTGTAAAACGAACTTCCTTTATCAGAACCCATTATCCAGTGAGAACTGCAATT
The DNA here is from genome assembly GCA_001768975.1 of Bacteroidetes bacterium GWA2_31_9. GTDB lineage: Bacteria > Bacteroidota > Bacteroidia > Bacteroidales > GWF2-33-38 > GWA2-31-9. Next base: position 28,514 of record MEND01000143.1, read on the forward strand.
AATAGTATAACCATTTCTTTTCCAACCTGTACATAAGCCACCAGCTAAAGAATGTTTTTCGAATATTTGAGTTTCAAAACCAATTTTTTGTAAATAACAACCAGCTGATAAACCAGAGATTCCTGCACCTATGATATTAATTTTTCTTCTCAAAAATTCATGAATTATTAAGCAAGTTATCAAAAAAATATTTAATAATAGAATTTTTTTTTATTATGCTTAATAACAATACAATTAATTTGAATGCTTTATAAGTTTTTTATTACATTTATAAATAAAACCATCAGTAAAGGACTTTCGCATGAGTTAATTGCTATATTTTATATACTTATTGTGAATAAGAAGACATAGTGTTTCTTTAGAAAAGTTCAAGAATGAGGCTTTCGCAGTTTTGAAAATAAGGAGTGTACTTCAGTACATGACTGATTTGAAGGTCGAGAATAACGATGAACCGAACGAAGTGAGCTCACGAACTTAGCGAAGCGACCTCACAGCTTGTCCCGAATTTACTTCGGGAAATACCTATAAAAAAACAAACTATTATGAGTAATACCTTTGAAAATAAAATAATTTATGAGTA
>MEND01000144.1:0-6322 GCA_001768975.1 Bacteroidetes bacterium GWA2_31_9
TATATTCTATTAACCCCGACCTTAAGGTCGGGGTTATAATAAGCCAAAAAAAAAGGGCTTTAGCCCTGACATAAAAACTTATTCGGTATAAACTCTAATGACTAATAGATTGATTGATTAATTTGCTTTCTATTTCTAAAACTCAAATATTGTTGAAATAAAATTCCAATTATAATTAATGTCAAGCCAATAAAAGTAGTAATATAAATTTTCTCACCTAAAATAAAATGAATAAAAATAAGTGAAATAAATGGCGAAATAAAAACAAGGTTACTGATTTTTTCAGATGATGTTGAAAGTTTTAACGCTTTGAGCCACAAAACAAAAGTTATACTTGTTTCAAATAAACTAATATACAGCACTGCTAATAATCCATTCAGGCTAAGCATTTTAAATTCAGATGTTGCAAGTACCAAAATTGAAATAAATATAAATCCAAAAAGAAAATTAAAAAACAATTTTACAACTTCGTCTCTTTTATCTTTTAAGTTGTAAATCCAGAATAATGCCCAAAAAACAGAGCTAATTATTGCTAAAAAAACTCCAAAAGGATTATCAAGTTTAAAGCTAAACGAATCTTTTAAAGAGATAAATACAACTCCAAAAAAGCTAATTAAAATTGCAATAAAACCTAATTTGCTAATCTTTTGTTTAAGAATCGGTATTGAAAGCAAAACCAACATTACTGGCCATGTATAATTTAATGGTTGAGCTAGTTGCGCAGGGAGCATTGAATAAGCGGCAAATAATATTATGTAATATGAAAATGGATTTAGAAATCCTAAAACCGCTGAACTAAATACTTGATTTCTATTAAAATTTAAAATTTCGCTGGTTCTGTTTTGAAAAACAATAATTACAAAAAGAAAAACAGTAGAAAAAAGTGAAACATAAAATAATGTTAACAAAACGCTTATCTCATTCAAGGCTATTTTGAACGCAGTTGCAACAGTTGACCAAAGTAAGATAGCAATTAACGCTAATAATGTAGCTTTAGCCTGAGGTTTCATTTTAAATTGAAAGTATCAGAATTTAATCCTAATTAGTGTCTGTCTATAAAGTCAAGAGTTTGAAACAAAATGTTCGAGTTCGAGGTTTCGATGAGCTGAAAATCAGGAGTGTACTTCAGTACATGACTGATTTGAAGGTCAAGAATAACGATGAAATCGGACATTATGGACAAACTCTAATTAATTTATGAATTACCAAACAAGCTAGACTCATTCTTTAATAAATCTCCCCTTAGTAATCTGAAACGCTTGCGAGCCTCAACTACAAAAATACTCCCTGGATATTTAACTAAAATATCCTTATAAGCTTCCATTGCCTTCGTTTTATCATTCAATTGATAATCGTAAATTTTAGCCATTTCATAAAGTGCATCGTCGGCTAAAATATCATAAGAATAATCTTTTACAATTTTTTCGAGTAATTCTAAAGATTTGTTATAGTTCTTTGTTTTTTCATAGATTTTCGATTTCAAAAATGCAATATCGTCAGATAATGAATGAGTTGGAAATTGCTTCGAGATTGAGTCAAGAATTAGCTCTGCTATTGAGTCATTGTTTCTAAAAATACTCAATTCGGCTCTTGAAAACATTTCTAAAGGAGTAGTTATTGTATCTAATGCAGTATTATCATTTATTATTGATGATAAATAAAAAGCATCGTTTGCAATCAGTTTTGAAGTACTTGCTTTAAGCACATCCAACTGTGCCTCAGCCCATTTAAAATCGCCGGAATAATAAGCAAGTTTTGATTTTTTGAATTTTGCCTCATATCCAATAGGAGAATTAGCATTTGATTTTTCGACCTGAGCATAATAAATTGCAGCAGTCCATAAATCGCCCGAATACAAATAAATATCAGCAAGAACCAACTTTGCTTCATATAAATCAGCAGGTTTCAGTCCTGGAAATGATATTGCATTTTCCAATCTCTCAATTGCAACATCACTCTTACGCAGATAAAAAGCCTGAATATAAGACAGTTCCTTAATCAACGAAATTGTAGATGACTTCTCTCCTAGTTCATTTAAAGTTGTTAAATAATTCTGCTCTAATTCAGCTATTTCAGCATCTGAATAGTCTTTTGCAATTATTATTTTTTGATATAATGTGTTTAAATATTCATTTTTTGCAATAATAAAAAAATCACCATTTTTATCTTTATCAATAACATATTTGTAACATTCTAAAGCAATTTCAAAATCAAGATTTGAAACTGCAATTCTTGCAAGCGAAATCAATCTTTCACCACTTTCCTTATTTCTTTTATCTAAAGCTTTTGAATAAGTAAATGCACTTTTAAAATCCTTATCCTGAATATATAACCAAATTAGTAATTCAGAGTAAATATTAAACTCCGAATATTTCTGAACTCTTTTAACAATTGAGGTCTTTAATGTTTTTACTAATGACGAATCTTTATCAGAATAAATTGCATTATTCAATCGGTTTTGTACTGTTTGAATATAAGTTTCAGAAATAATTAATAAGTCTAAATACTCATCAATCATTTTTTGATAATTACGCTGAATTTGATACAAATTAGCAAGTTCAAGATTGAATGGATAATTATCTCTAATAAGCTTACGCCCCTTTAAATAAGTCAATTCTGCATATTCATATTCTCTTTTTGAAATAAATGCATTTGCCAAATTCACTATTTGAACTTGATCTGGAGCAAGCTTTTTTATTGCATTATCAAATTGTTCATTTGCATCGTTTGGCTGATTTTTAGATTTATAAATAAACCCATAATCAACTAATAAACTCAAATCATCTGATGACTTTTTAATTTCCTTTTTTACAAATTTTTCGGCTTCGTCGAACTCTTTCAATTCAAACAAACAATACAAATAGTAGTTATAGTAAATCTTAACTTTATCTTTATTATATAATTTTAAGTAGAGTACAGAAGCCTTTTCGAACTCTTTATTTCGATAATATTCTAATGCTAGTTGAGATTCGTCATTATTTTGAGAATTACCAACTACACTAAGAAATATTAAAATGATTATTAAAAACGATTTCACTTAATTTCTTTACTTTTAATGATCGAGTCTATCGAATTAATTTCCTGTAAATATAGCCTTTTTATAGTAATCATATCATTAAACTGAAAATTCAGATTCGTAGAAAGTTCTGTTAAGGCTTCTTTTTCTTGATTAAAATATTTAATAAACTCCTCCTCTTTTATAATATTATTATCTACATCCTTTTTTAAATCGGTTACTTGTTTAAAAGAATAACTGCAATTACTCATGTTTTCATCAAATTTTTTAAGAAAACTCTTATATGATTTATGAGCTCTACCAAGAACTATTAAGCTACTTTTTATATTTAAATCAACTTCGGAGCTATCGAGATATAAACGCAATTGTGATTCGTAATTTTTAACTTTTTCAAATTCAAGATTTAGACTATCAATATTAAATTGAAACATCTTAAACATCAAGGAATCTGAAACAACTACCAAGCTATCAATAGATTTTAAGTAGGACGAATTATAATTTGAAGTACATGAAAAAAATATTATAAAAGTAAAATATACATAATATCTTCTAAGTTGATAAAGCATATAAATATGTGATTAAATAAATTTTGAAACTGTTATTATAAAATAGAAGTCTAAATTAGTGTTTTTAATATTTAAACTTCTAAATCTTAACAATTATTAATAAATTAAGGCAAATTATTTAATATAAAAACCTTACTTTCGGCAAGTTATAATTAAATAGTTTTTATTATGAAATTATCTATCATATTATTTGCGATTTTTTGCTTAATTGGTTGTTCAATTAATAATCAACCTGATAATAGGTTTTATACAGAAGATGGTCGATTTAAAGTAAATTTTCCAATCAAACCTGTTGTGAATAACCAAATCCTGAAAAGTACTTTTGGAAATATCATTTTTACATCTTGTTATTCGAAAAAAAATGAAGATGAGAAATACTTTGCGTCCTCATCTGTTTATGACTATACCGTTAAAAATGATGAAGACAAAATTTTACTTCTTGAAGATTCTAGAAACTACATTTTAAATCAATTAGAAATTGATTTAATTTCAGAAAGAGATACAATAGTTAATGATTATATGGGGAAATTTTTTAAAGCATCTGCCGATAATTATTATGTCGATATATTACAACTAATTGAAAACAATAGAGTTTTTCAGGTTGGAATTATGAAAAATGATGAACAAATCATTGCAGATGACTTTAATAATCTTATCAACTCTTTTGAAATTATAAAACCAAACAATAAATAAAAACGCTGGAAACTTTTTTTAACACAATTGTTTCCAATATATAATTTTATTCTTAGCTTTGTGCAATAATTAACATTTCTATAATGAAGCAACTTCCTTTTAAAGCATTATTAATTCTGCTATTTTTTTCACTTAACACATATTCCCAAGAAAAAGTAACTCTTAATGGTTATGTAAAAGACGCATCAACGGGTGAAGAATTAATTGGAGCATCAGTATATATTTCTGAAATAAAGTCAGGTGGAATAACTAACATTTATGGTTATTATTCTGTTACCGTTCCAAAAGCAGAATATAATGTACAATATAGTTTTATTGGCTATAATACTAAATCATTGAAAATTAAATTATCAGAAAACAATCGGCTTGATGTAGAAATTAGCCCAAATTCTGAAATAATTCAAGAAGTGGAAATTAAAGCTGATGCTGAAGATAAAAACATCCGCTCTACAGAAATGGGCGTTGTAAAGCTCGACATTAAGGAAATTCAGTCAATTCCTGTAATTTTTGGAGAACAAGATATTTTAAAAACCATTCAGCTAATGCCTGGTGTTAAATCGGCAGGCGAAGGAAATAGTGGTTTTTATGTACGAGGTGGAAATATTGATCAAAATTTAATTCTACTCGACGAAGCTCCTGTATATAGTGCCTCTCACCTACTTGGTTTCTTTTCTGTTTTCAACTCTGACGCTATAAAAGATGTGAAAATGATAAAAGGCGGAATGCCAGCAGAATATGGCGGAAGACTATCTTCTGTACTGGATATTGTTATGAAAGATGGAAATTCAAAAGAATATGAAGCATCTGGAGGAATTGGACTTATTGCATCTCGATTAACTGTTGAGGGACCAATCGTTAAAGACAAAGGTTCTTTTATCGCCTCTGGCAGAAGAACTTATGTCGATATGTTTTTGAAAGCTTCAAACAACGAAAGAATGAAAAAATCTAAATTATACTTTTATGATTTAAACCTCAAAGCGAATTACAGATTTGGAGCAAACGACAGATTATTTCTATCTGGATATTTTGGAAGAGATGTATTTGGATATAGCGATATTCTTGGCACAAACTGGGGAAACGCAACAACTACACTCAGATGGAATCACCTCTTTACAGAAAAATTATTTCTTAATAGTTCTTTGATTTACAGCGATTATACTTTTAAAGTAGGAATGAAGTTCGGTGAAGATGATTTCAGTATTTTATCAGGAATTAAAGACGTTAATTTAAAAGAAGATTTTCAATACTTTATTAATCCGAAAAATTCACTGAAATTTGGTGGAAATGCAATTTATCACACATTTAGACCAGGTGAAATAAATAGTTCGATTAAAGCACTTGACGATTTCAAAATCGACAATAAACATGCTTTAGAATCGGCACTATATTTATCGCATGAGTTTTCTTTAAATGACAAGATAAATTTGAATTATGGTATCAGGTATTCTGGCTTTTTACAAGTTGGACCTGGAGATATTTATACTTTCGATACTGAAGGAAATACTAAAGACACAACAACTTTTAATAAGCTCGAATCTGTTCAAAACTATGGTGGACTTGAGCCAAGAGTATCACTTACATATTTAATTAATAGTTCAAATTCTGTTAAAGTTTCTTACAACAGAAACAGACAATATATTCATTTATTATCGAATACAACCTCAGGCACACCAATGGATGCATGGGTTCCAAGCAGCACAATAGTAAAACCCGAAATTGCTGATCAATATTCAATTGGATATTTTAAAAATTTATTTGAAAATAAGTTTGAATCTTCAGTTGAAATATATTACAAAGATCTTAAAAATCAGGTCGATTATAAGAATGGTGCAAATTTAATGCTTAATCCTTATGTTGAATCCCAATTAGTTTTTGGAGTTGGAAGAGCTTATGGATTAGAGTTTTTCTTAAAAAAACGTACAGGGAAATTTACCGGTTGGATTAGCTACACTATTTCAAAAACCGAAAAACAATTCAACGACATTGATAATGGCAACTGGTTTCCTGCTCGTTACGACAGAATACATGATGTGTCAATAGTTGGAAT
>MEND01000144.1:6356-8673 GCA_001768975.1 Bacteroidetes bacterium GWA2_31_9
GTATGCCCGATTATCACAGAATGGATATTGGAGTAACTTATTACAACAAAAAAACAGCAAAAACTGAGTCAAGTTGGAATTTTTCGGTTTACAATGTTTATGCACGAGAAAATGCTTATGCTATTACTTTCCGTGAAAATGCTGATGATCCTTCAAAAACTGAAGCAGTAAGAATATCATTGTTTAAAATAATTCCTTCAATAACTTATAATTTCAAATTTTAATTTTATGAGAATCTTAATACCTATCCTAATTTTATTAATTATTTCCTCTTGTGAAAAAGTTATAGATGTTGACTTAAATTCTTCAAATCCAAAAGTTGTAATTGAAGCTGTAATTACAAATAATCCTGGTCCATACAAAGTTACATTAACTAAAACGGCAGACTATTTTAATCCTCAGGAATATCCATTAATTTCTGGAGCAGAAGTAATGATAACTGATAACTTAGGAAATAGTGAAATTCTTACAGAGAAATCAGCAGGAAATTATGAAACATCAACAATTGAAGGTATTCCAGGACGAACTTATTCTCTTTCAGTAAATATTGATGGAGAAACATTTAGCTCTACTTCAGCGATGCCAATAAAAACATTAATCGACTCAATAACTTCTACCGAAATGCCATTTATGAATCCTCATTCTCAGAATTCAAATAAGCAATATAGAATTTCTTGCTATTTTAAAGATAGTGTTGGGGTTAATGAATTTTTCAGAATCATTGCTTATAAAAACAGGGAAAAAATCAGAGAATTTTATTTACTTGATGATAAAATTTCTGATGGTGTTTCATTAGGATATGGAGGTATAATGGGAGACATTTTTTTAGGCGATACGGTTGACATTGAGCTACTTAAAATAGATCAAAAAGTTTTTGAATTTTATAATACTTTAGCAAATGTTATTGTGGGTGCAGAAGGAATGAGAGATAATGGTACTCCTGCAAATCCAAATACAAACATAAGTAATGGAGCTCTTGGTTATTTTGGTGCAGTTGCAATGGATAAAAAAACTATAATTGTTGAATAGTATCAACTATTGTTTAATCTTACAATAAATCGACTACCTTTTCCTAACTGACTTTCAATAAGTAAACTACCTTTTATATATTTTAAATATTCTTTAACAATAAGAAGTCCTAATCCTGTTCCTTTTTCATTTACTGTTCCAAAAGTAGATTCAATATTCTCAGAATTAAGAATTTTTTCAATTTTTTCAGCACTAATACCAACTCCACTATCAGAAATCGAAAATTCTGTAAATTCAGTATTTTGAGAACACGAAATCATAATTGAGCCAAATTCATTAGTGAATTTGATAGCATTATTCAATAGATTCCTCAATATTAATTCAAGAATATTGATATCATTTTTTAAAAAAACAGAACTTGTTACTTTATTAATTAAAGAAATATGCTTTACTGAAGCATGGTCATAAAGATTTGACAACTCTTCACGAATAACCTTAGATAAATCAAATTCGGTATAAATAATTTTAACTTTATCTTTTTGTGAACGAGCCCAAAAAGTAATGTTGTCAAGCAATTTATTCGTATTTAATGATGATTCGTAAATTTTGTCAATATATAATGAGATATTATCTAAATTATTTTCTAACAAATTATTCTTTAGTAATTCAGATAGACCTATTATTCCACATAAAGGAGCTCTAAGATCATGTGCAATTATTGAAAACAATTTATCTTTATATTCATTTAAAGTCTTAAGTTCCTTATTTTTTTGAATAATTAAATTTTCCTTTTCAATAATATCAGTAATTTCAACAAAACTTTCAAAAATACCTGTAATTTTTAATCCGTCTTTACTAAATGGTTTTACATTAAGAATGTAATATTTTTTTTCGTTTGATTGATTAGTAAATTCGGTAATTCTTTGCCAATTACTTTCACCATTTTTAATAACCTCTAAAGAACATTTTTCTGTATTACAATTTTGTGAACATAAAAGATTATAACACTTTGTATTAGTAACATTCTCTATGGTTAAGCCATTAATATCTGCATAAGCTTTATTCGAATAAACTATATTATAATCTAAATCAATAATTCTTATTGCTTCAGTAGATAATGCTGTAATATGGTTTAACATTGAAACATAAATTTTATGCAAAAGTAAACTTTTATCAACATAATAGGGACATTGACATAAGTTTTAAAACATAAAAAATAAAATCCTGATTTTAACCAATATACTCAGCAAGTTCGTCTGGTGTAATTGGAATTCTTTTATTTCCAAGAAGCCTACAACCGTTATCAGTAACAAGCAAATCGTCTTCTAATCTAATTCCTCCAAATTTT
>MEND01000144.1:8697-10843 GCA_001768975.1 Bacteroidetes bacterium GWA2_31_9
TTCCGAATTGTTTAATACGTTTTACTTCCTCACCATAACCTACAAAATTTTCGCCTAAGTCTTCCATATCATGAACATCAAGTCCCATCATGTGACCCAGCCCGTGTGGGAAAAACATTGCATGAGCACCAGCTTCGACTATACTTTCCACATTACCTTTCATTAAACCAACATCAACTAATCCTTGAGCAATAGTTTTTGCAACTTCAAGATGAACACTTTGATATGTAATATCTGGTTTTGTAAGGCTTGTAGCTTTGTTGTTTGCAGCTAATACAATTTCGTAAATATCTTTTTGAGTATGTGTAAACTTTCCTCCTACCGGAAAAGTACGTGTATTGTCTGTTGCATAACCCATTGATGATTCAAAACCTGCATCACAAAGCAATAAATCAAACATTGCAAGTAAATTTTCATGATTATGATTATGCAAAATCTCGCCTCGCTTAGATAATATTACAGGAAATGAAACAGTACCTCCGTGTGATAAAGCAATTCCTTCAATTTTACCGGCAATTTCTCTTTCAAAAGTTCCAGCAACTGCTAATTTCATGGCAGTAGTATGCATTTCATAACCAATATCCATTATTGAGTCAATATGCTCAATTTCTTCGATACCTTTAATTTCTCTAAGCAATATTACTGCTTTAATAAGTTGAGAAGATGCGTTTTCTTTTACTCTTTGTGTTGCAACATTAATAAGTTCAGAAAGTAAAATTTTATTTTCGGCTCTGTAAGGTGGTAAAAAGTGAATTTTTCGTCCTTTATGAATTGCAGACTCAATATATTTTGACAAACTTACGAATGCTTCTGTTTTTGTAATTCCAGCTTTTGAAGCATTTTCTTGTAAAGATGGCAACGGACCTGTCCAAATAATATCTTCAATATCAACATCATTGCCAAAAACAATATCAGTTCCTTCATCTAAATCAATAACACCAGCAAGGTTTGGTATATTTAATCCAAAAAAATACAAAAACGAGCTATCTTGACGAAAGCGATAAGTATTTGCAGGATAATTCATAGGTAATTCAGTATTTCCTAAGAATAATAATATTCCAGAATCAAAATATTTTTTAAGGTTATTTCGTCGATTTAAATAGACTTCTTTACTAAACATAATATTACAAATTTTAAGTTAACATGATAAAAGTATATAAGTTTAAAGAGAATTCAAAATTGATTAATAAATTCTTTCCTTTAAAGATTTTTGAATCACTATTTGTATATTTTTGCTACTCAATTTTTCTGAATGAAATTTATCGATTTAAACAAAAAAGCCTGGCAATGGGCATTGTTTTTTGCACTTGCATTTATTTGGGGTTCTTCATTTATTTTAATGAAAAAAGGGCTCCAATCTTATTCAAATTATCAGGTTGCTGCTTTCAGGTTATTTTTTACTTTTTTATTTTTTCTTCCTTTTATTTTCAAACACATTAAGAAGCTTTCTAAAAGCAATTTAAAATCTATTTTGATTACTGGTTTTTTAGGAAGTGGATTTCCTGCATTTCTTTTCACAACTGCACAAACTCAAATTAGTAGCTCTTTTTCAGGAATTTTAAATTCTTTGACTCCTATTTTTACACTTATTGTTGGTGTAATGTTTTATAAAGCAAAATCAAGATGGCTAAATGCTGTTGGTCTGTTAATTGGACTGGCTGGAGCAACAGGATTAATTTATAAAGATGCTCATTCATTTCTATCAGGAAACCATTGGTATTCTTTGTTTGTAGTTTTAGCAACTTTATTTTATGGCATAAATGTAAACGAAGTTAAGTTTAAATTGGGCGACCTTAGCGGAATTACAATTTCTACTTTATCTTTTTTATTTACAGGTCCTTTATGTGGAATTTACTTATTGTTTTCTGATTTTAGTCATGCAGTTGAAACTCCACACTATTTGCTAAACCTTTCATACATAATGGTTCTTGCATTTTTCAGTTCCTTTATTGGAGTAATCGGAATAAATGTTTTGATAAAGCATGTTAGCCCTGTTGTGGCAGCTTCAACAACTTATGTTATCCCTGTTTTTGCAGTAATGTGGGGAATGCTCGATGGAGAAACAATTTCAATTATTGATATTTTATGGATTTTATTAATCTTTGCAGGAGTTTACCTTGTTAACAAAAAAAGTAATAAATTAGTA
>MEND01000145.1 GCA_001768975.1 Bacteroidetes bacterium GWA2_31_9
CAACCAAGCTTGCGAGCTCAACGAAGTTAAACAACGAACTCTTCGAACTAAAACCCGACAAAATGCCTATCGCCATATACGAACGCATGGACGATTTTACCAATCACGAACTACAGCTCCAAAAAAGCGACTGCATTTATTTAATGTCCGACGGTTACGAAGACCAGTTCGGTGGTCCAAAAGGAAAAAAATTTCTTTCAAAAAATCTTAAAAAATTGTTGCTTGAAAATGCAAGTTTATCAATGTCTGAACAAAGAGAAATTCTAAATTCTAGTTTTGAAAAATGGAAAGGACGATTTGAGCAAATTGATGATATAACAATACTTGGAATTAAATTGTAATTGATATGAAGTTTCTTAAGCCACTTGTAATTATTATAATCTTTTTAAACACACTTTCTCTTTTTGCACAAGAGCTTAAAGTAGATTCTTTAATTCAATCATTAAATATTTCCAAGAATGATTCTGATAAAATCAGAACAATGCTAAAAATTGGACTTTATTATGAAGGACTTAAAGCTGATTCGATAGTTTTTTATTATAAAAATGCTATAAATTTATGCAATAAAAATATTAAAGACTCAATTAATTGCAATGTAAAATCGTATAAAAAATTACTAGCAAAAAGCTTCAATTTATTAGCTATTGAATATGCTAAAGAAGACAAATACTCTTTGTCAATTGAGAATTATCAAAATGCTCTTAGAATATATGAAAAATTAGAAATTAATGATGAAATATCTGAATGTTTAGCAGGACTTGGAACGGTTAATTGCTATTTAGGAAATTCTGAAAAAGCACTTGAGTTCTTTGAAGAAGCCTGTAAAACAAAAATTGAAATTTCTGATTCAATTGGACTTGCTCGTTGCTATTATTGGATTGGAAATATTTATTACGACTTAAATAAATACAATCTATCACTTGAATATTATAATAAAACCCTTATACTTTCTGAAAAAACTGGAAGTAAAAAGGGTGTTTCTGTCTGCCTTAATAATATTGGAAACATACTATATGTAACAGAAAAATATGAAGAAGCACTTGAATATTATCAAAAATCCTTGGAAATTAAGGAGCAAATGAACGATATAAAAGGAATAGCAACGACAAATATTTGTATTGGAATGACAAAAACTATTTTAGGAAAACCCGCAGAATCTATAAAATATCATCAGAAAGCTTTAGAAACAGGTAAAGAAATTTATTCTTTAAACATTGTAAGCGATGCATATAGAAGCTTGTCTGAGGCTTACGAAGCATTAGAAAAACCTACCGATGCACTCGAATATTTTAAACTTTTCAAAAAAATCAACGATTCAATCTATAATTCTGAAAGCAGCAGACAGATAAATGAAATGCAAACTAAATACGAAACAGAGAAAAAAGAACAGCAAATAATAATACAAAATGTTCAATTAGAAAAAAAAGATGCTGAAAACAAAAAGCAAAGAACTATAATGCTTTCATTTATATTCGGTTTTATCATAATTTTAATTTTTTCGATATTACTATACAGGCTTTTCCTTCAAAAAAAACGAGCAAATACACTTCTTGCAAAACAAAATGTTGAAATTTCGCAACAAAAGGAAGAAATACAATCACAACGCGACGAAATTGAAGCACAACGTGATGTTGTAGTCAAGCAAAAAGAACATATTGAGGAAATTCATTTGGAAGTTACCGATAGCATTAACTATGCTAAACGAATTCAAGAAGCTGTACTTCCTGTTAGTATTCAATCTCGGTCAGTACTTGGCGAACATTTTATTTTATTCCGACCAAAAGACATTGTTTCTGGCGATTTTTACTGGGTTGCTAAAATTGAAAACACGTTGATAGTTGCTGTTGCCGATTGCACTGGACATGGAGTTCCGGGAGCATTTATGAGTATGCTCGGAATTAGTTTCCTTAACGAAATAGTCCGCAAAAAAGAAATTACTAAAGCAAACGAAGTTTTAAACCAATTACGTAAAGAAATAATAAACGCATTACAACAAAAAGGGCAAATGGGTGAGCAAAAAGATGGAATGGACATTAGTCTGGTTGCGATAAATACTCAAGCTCAAAGTTCCAAATCCCAAGTTCCAAATCCCAAATTCCAAGAAGAAGAAAGTGAGAAAGTGAGACAAGGAGAAAGTAAGCAGTCGGCAGTTAATGACGAAGAGCTACAGAGTAGCGAAATGTTCATAGAAAAAGAATCCGATAACAATAAAGATTTAAGCTCCAAATCCCAAAATCCAAGCCCAAAGCTCCAAGAAGAAGAAAGTAAGCAGTATTCCGTAAGCAGTAAGCAGTCGTCGGTTGGCAATACACAAACGACAATAAAAGAAAGTCGGTTTGCAACCTCAACTTCAAACCTTGAACCTCAAACCTCAAACGTCTTCAACGCTCAATGGGCAGGAGCAAATAATCCACTTTGGATAGTTCGTAGTGACGAAACTCTGACAGGGTTTAAAACCCTGTCAGAGTTCAGTGAGGGTGCGTCAGCCAACAACGAACAACGAACAACAACCGAGCTTGCGAGCTCAACGAAGTTAAACCACAAACTCTTCGAACTAAAACCCGACAAAATGCCTATCGCCATATACGAACGCATGGACGATTTTACCAATCACGAACTACAGCTCCAAAAAGGTGATATTCTGTACTTAATGTCTGATGGCTACCAAGACCAATTTGGCGGATTGAAATTCAAAAAATTCCTTTCAAAAAACTTGAAGCAGTTGCTAGTTGCTAATAGCGAATTGCCAATGGAACAGCAAAGACAAATTTTGGAAACAACTCTTGTTGAGTGGATTGGCGATGGCGAACAAATTGATGATGTTACTTTAGTCGGAATTAGAATTTAAATTAGATTTACAATATGCAAAAAATAACAATAATTTTACTTTTTCTAAGCTGTTTCGTTTCAAAATATTTTGCTGTCGAGGTAAATAAAAATAGTGCCGATTATTATATAAGTTTATGCAATAAATGCGTCAGAGAAATCCCAGACTCTGCCTTTTATTATGCTCAAAAAGCTTTGGAGTTATCAATAGAAAAAAAAGATAAAAATTTAGAAGCAGCATCATATTTTAATTTGGCAATGTCTCAACGATATTTAAGAAATTCAGACTCTGCTTTGTTTTATTCTAAAAAAGCACTCACTTTATATGTAAACCTGAACAATAAAGAGAGAATTGCTGACACATACAACGAACTTGGATTAGAGCATCAAGACCTTGGAAATTACGATGATGCAGTTGTAAATTACAATAATGCTATTGCAATATATCTTGAAATAAAAGACAATCGTGGAATTGCCAATATCTATAACAATTTGGGGATTATTAGCAAAAATAAATCTGATTACGAAAAAGCTCTTGATTATTACAAATTGGCTTTAGAAAAATATAATCTACTCAATGATAGTTCTGGAATATCAAGAGCATATAATAATATCGGTATCGTTTTCAAAAAGCAAGGAAAGTATGATGAAGCAGTTGAATCATATAAAAATTCACAAAAAATTAGCGAGCAACTAAAAGATAAAAACGGAATAGCAAATTCTATAAACAACATCGGTTTGGTTTATAAAAGTAAAGGCGATTATCAAAAGGCTCTAACAATGTTTAACGATGCAATGATATTATATAAGGAAATTAGTGATAAAAAAGGAATCTCTATTGCGTATAATAACATAGGAATAATATATCATATCTGGGGAAATTTTGAAAAAACGATTGAGAACTATCAGTCATCTTTAAAATTAGATGAAGAAATGGGCGACAAACGAGGTGTCGCTTATGGATTGGGAAACATTGGAGATGTTTATGCTGATTGGGGAAAATATGATAAATCAATTGAATATCATGAAAAATCATTAAAAATATTTCAGGAAATTGGATACAAAGAAGGAGAAGCCAAAGCCTATATTTTCATTGGAAATATTTTGTACGATAAAGCCGAATACGATAACTCAATGTATTATTATAAAAAATCGTTACAAATAAATCAAGAAATTAACAATTATAGCGAAATAGCAAACTCTCTACTGGCAATCGGGAATATATATTATATTAAAGAAAAATATAATGATGCAATTGTAAATTTTAAAGAATCACTTTTGATGAAAGAAAAAATAAAAGATTCAAAAGGAATTGCATTAGCATGGTTAAATATTGGAAATGCCTACTCAAAACAAGATAAAAATATTGAAGCAATAAGTGCTTTAAACAAATGTATTGATATTGTGGAACGACTCAATATTTCAGAAACAATTCTGGATGTTTACTATTCAATGTATATCGCTTATAAAAGAACAAATAATAAAACTGAGGCTTTGAGTTATTATGAAAAATATATTCAGGTTAAAGATTCTGTTTACTCTGAAAATACTCACAAACAAATAATGGATATTCAAACAAAATACGAAACCGAAAAAAAAGAAAAAGAAATTGAATTATTAAGCAAAGAAAGTATTATTAAAGATTTGGATATTCAAAAACGAAAAGAAACTGAAAAAAAGCAACAAGTCATAATTTATTCATTTATTTTAGGATTTATAATTACAATTGTTTTTTCGATTTGGTTATACAAACTCTATATTTTAAAGAGAAAAGCAAATGTTTTGTTGATTATTAAAAATGAAGAGATTTTGCTTCAAAAAGAAGAAATTGAAGCTCAAAGAGACGAAATAGAAAGTCAAAGAGACCTTGTTACTGAACAAAAAAATAAAATAGAAGTTATTAACTTTGAGCTAACCGACAGTATAAATTATGCAAAACGAATTCAAGAAGCTGTCCTTCCCGATTTAGAATTTTTAAATCTCGGATTTAAAGATTCTAGAGAATTTGAAATTCAAGAAAATTCTAAATCCCTAAATTCTAAATTCTTCATACTTTTCCGTCCAAAAGATATAGTTTCAGGCGATTTTTACTGGACTGCCAAAATTGACAACACTCTAATAGTTGCAGTTGCCGATTGTACTGGTCATGGTGTTCCGGGAGCATTTATGAGTATGCTCGGAATCAGCTTTTTAAATGAAATTGTTAGAAATAAGGGAATTACAAAAGCAAATGAAGTACTTAACGAATTACGAAAAGAAATAATAAATGCTTTACAACAAAAAGGACATTTAGGAGAACAAAAAGATGGGATGGACATTAGTCTGGTTGCGATAAATACTCAAGCTCAAAGTTCCAAATCCCAA
>MEND01000146.1:0-272 GCA_001768975.1 Bacteroidetes bacterium GWA2_31_9
TATGCAGCAGACAGTTACGAACTAAATGCTATTGACTATTTGTTAAAGCCAATTTCGCCAAAGCGTTTCAACAGGAATTTTTACTAAACTATAATTACTTCGCAAGTAAATATGATTTTGCTGTTCGTGGTTTTTGTTTCGGATGTATTTAAAAAAGTCGTTGGCTTTTTCGGTTGCTTGTTTGAAACGCTTTGGCGAAATTGGCTTTAACAAATAGTCAATAGCATTTAGTTCGTAACTGTCTGCTGCATACTCGCTAAATGCAGTGGTAA
>MEND01000146.1:421-2274 GCA_001768975.1 Bacteroidetes bacterium GWA2_31_9
ATAAAGTCAACTGTCTCACAAAGTTTTTCAATTGCCTTTAATGCAAGAGGTTCGTCGTCTAATGCAATTGCTGTTATCATGCAAGGTTTATGTGTAATAAAACGGAATAGTCATTTTCTGTATCGTTTATAGCAAGGAAATGTTTACCTGCATAAATCAAATTCAAACGTTGGCGTGTGTTTTCAATTCCAAGCCCGGTTGTTTCCTGAATAGTCTTTTCCGTTTCAACTTTTCTATTAAAAACAGATAAATGAAGTTCTTTATTTTCAATTTTCAAGAGTATCTTGATAACGCTGTTCTGCTCTGGATTTACACCATGTTTAAAAGCATTTTCAATAAAAGGAATCAATAGCAAAGGAGTTATCTCTAGTTCGTAGGCTTCGCTAATAACCTTGTATTCTATCCTCACGTTGAGAGGTAAGCGAAGTTTTTGAAGTTCAATGTAGCTAGTGATATAGTCAAACTCCTTTTGCAGTAAAACCTTATCATGGTGGGCTTCGCTGATGGTGTAACGCATCATATTGGATAATTTTAGAATCATATCAGAGGCATTATCTGCTTTGCCTAAAGTTTCAGCATAAATGCTGTTAAGTGTGTTGAATAAAAAATGAGGGTTTATTTTGGATTTAAGTGATGCTAATTCTGAACTCAATCGTTCTTGTTCGGTAAGTTTCCATCTACTATTTAAACGTAAACCAATAGAAGAAAGTAAAATCACTACATACAATAAAATTGAGTTGGTGAAAGCCAAAGGCATCATAAACTTAGGGGGCGGATGGAGTAACATGATATTCTCGGGTTTATGAAAGATTACCATTATAATAAAAGGACTAATAAGTTTAATAGCAATACAGCAAATACATAAAAGAACGTAAATAATATATCTGTTGGTGAAAAGGAATTTAGGAATAAGAACAAAATAGTTGAAATAAAACAACAGAATTAAAAACAGGCTGCTCGTTAAAACAGGTAGTATATACAGTTTTCCAAATTCATGTTTTAACTCTGGCGGTGGTTCGGGTGAGAATAAAAATGGGATTGAGAGAAAAATAAGCCAGCCAACTATATGTGCTAAAACTGTAAGGATAATTTTATTTTTTTTCATGTATCAAATATAGGCTTTCAGTTTCCTATTTAAAAAAAAATGAGAAGAAATAGCTTGTTGTGTGGGAGTTGTTATATTTAATTGATTTAATAATCCTTGTCCCCATTTGGTATTAATTTGTCTTTTTGCAATTTGCTCACCTAATTTCCTGCATAACTGTAGAAGTTCGTTATTAACTCTAACAGCAGCTTTAATTTGACTTCTTTGAATTCGTTGTTTTATTTAAAAAAGCCACTGTTTGTAATCATTGGAAATTATCATATTGTTAAAAATATCATTATTTATAAATCAAATATTTAAACATCTATTTTTTTCAAATACTTACGAGTTTTTTTCAAAGAAACATTTTTATTGGGTTAAAAAGGTCAACAACTTGTTGACCTTTTGTATTGTTTTGATAATAAATCGTATGACTAATTTTATATTGCCACAGATTTCACTAAAATTTAATGATTTAAGCAATATAATTTGTTTTAAATCAGAGAAAAATTTGTGTAAACAATCTGTGTAAATCAGTGTAATCTGTGGCATGTTCCTCTTAATTAAACTTCAATTTTTTTCAAATGTTCAGGAGTTTTTTCCAAAGAAACAACCGTTTCATTTGTTTCATTTTCTCTTATTACATGAGTTTTTCCTTTTTCGTCAATCATTACTATTTTTGGTCGTAATGTGATAAATTGAAGCCATTGAGTCATGTTGTAGGCTCCAATTCTGCTGATTACAAAATTATCTCCTTTTTTCAATAATG
>MEND01000146.1:2326-5179 GCA_001768975.1 Bacteroidetes bacterium GWA2_31_9
AATAACTGTATCTTCGGTATAGTGCGTAAATGGCTGAGCAGGAGTTATTTTGTGTTCATACCAGAATGCTGTAAACAACAAGTTAACACCAACATTTATAACCATTGAACGTGTGCCATCGGCAAGACGTTTAATAGCTTGAACTGTACCAAGAATATATCCAGCATCGTCAATCAATGCACGACCTGTTTCTAAAAATAATGTTGGCATATTCTGTGGGTCAAGTTCAGAATTGATTAAAGCATTAGCAATTACTTCTGCATAATCGTCAAACGATGGGCAAGTGTCGGTTCCGGGTAAATATGCACCTTTTAATGTGTTTTTAGAGGCAAATCCACCACCAAGGTCAATATACTTAATGTTGTGTTTATATTTTTTTTGCAAATTAGCTGCTAAGTCAGATAATTTATAAGCTGCAATTGCATAAGGATTTGTTGTCATCATATAAGTGCCAATATGACAATGTAAACCAACTAATTCCAATTTTTCTTGAAGCATTATGGTTGTAAGGGCTTTCCACGCTTCGCCATTATCGTAATTAAATCCGAATCTATCCCATTGGGGGTAAATTCCTGTATCCATATTAACTCTTATCGAAACTTTTGGTTTTTCTTTAATTGTTTCAGTCAGTTTTATAATCGTATAAAGCTCGTCGAAATTATCAATATGAATATACGAACCATTTTTGATGGCTTTTGTTAAATCTTCTTCGCTTTTGTCGGGTCCGTTAAATAAAATATGATTTCCTTTAACTCCATTTGCAATTGCTTTATCGTATTCAAAACCCGAAACAACCTCAGCCCAAGAACCTTCTTGATGAAAAACATTACAAACAGCATTCATATAATTTGTTTTATACGACCATGCAAATTGAACTTTTGGGTAGCGTGTACTAAAAGCACGTTTTGCTTCACGATATGTTTTGCGAATTGTTTGTTCAGATACTACATAAACAGGTGAACCATAGTCTTCGATGATTTTTTTTACTGATACTCCATCAATATGAGTAATAGGCTCGTTAACTGTTTTCATGCCAAATTTATTAGGCATTCCAGTTATTAGTTTTTTAATTATTGGTCTTTCGTATGCTAACTTTTCCATATAATTTGATTTAATTAATTTTATATATTTTGTATTTAATTATTTTTTTTACGCCACAGATAGCACTAATTTTCACAGATTTTATCACAAATTCTTTTTAAGTTAAGATGACTCGTTTAAATGTTAATGAATCCTCTCCAAAATTTAATATTAATCCAAGAGATAATTTTGAACAAGCTAAATAATTAATTGTTTGTTTAATATCTTCTTCATAAATACCAGATTGTGCTTTAACTTCAAGAATCAAGTTTCCATAAACAACAAAATCTGCATTATACTTTCTTTTCAATAGTCTTCCTTTATATTCAATTGAGTAAGGTTTTTCTCTTTCATATTGTATTAAATTGTCAGTAAATTCTATTTCAAGAGCATCTTTATAAACAATTTCTAAAAATCCTTTGCCTAAAATTCGATGAACTTCCATTGCTAAACCTATAATTTTATAAGTTTCTTCCTTCATTGGAAAGTTCTCTTTTTTCGAGTAAAATATTTCAGATTCTTCAACAATTAACATATTTTTTATTTTAATCTGTGAACGAAATCAGTGTGAATCTGTGCAATCTGTGGCAAAATTCATAAAACTGAATGTTGACGATTTTTATAATTCTCCATAAGTTGATAATTTTTCAAACTCTTCAAGTTTACAAATTAAGTCGTAAGAATATCTTATAAACAATGTTCCTACATCATGTTTTGTGTAAGGCTTTACTTCCATTCCTAGTGCTAATTTTACAATCGCTTCTGGAAGATTTTGCCCTGCACCAACTGCAAGGTAAACCCATGCAGGCAGACGAGGATTAATTTCAACCAAATAATATTCGTTATCATAAGTTTTAATTAATTCAAGTTCCATTCCGCCACGCCATTTTGTCTGCGAAATAATACTATGAGTTAGTTCCATCATTTTATCATCTTTAAGCGTAATCCCAGCCCAAGCTTTTCCTTTGTCGGTAATAAACTGTTTACGCATTGGAACTGCTCCAACAGTATTTCCTTTTCCATCGCCAACTGCAATAACATTAACCTCGGTCCCTTTTATAAATTCCTGAATTATAATAGGTAAGCCCCATTTTGAACTAATTTTATTGAAGTGCATTTTTACCTGTTCGGCATTATAAGCAACATAAGCATCATAAAATTTTCCTTTCACCATTAATGGATATGTGTAATCTTTAAGGGTGTAAATGTCTGAATGAGACATTATTGGTGTGCTTTTAGGAACTTTTACATTGTATTTCTCACCGTAAGCTGGTAGATTAGATTTATGTCGTTCTTCATACTGTTCTATTGTTGGTAAAAATGTGCTTATTCCCATTTCTTTAAGTTTCTTTTCAGAACGCATAAACGTATTTAATTCGGCATCGAAATTTGGAATTAGAACATCAATTTTTTCAATTGAATTTATATATTCAAGCCTTTCTAAAAGAGGTTCTGTACCTGACGAAGGATAAGGCATCTGATAAGTTTTATCAACTAAATCGTGCATATATATACCGGGTTCGAGATTTTCATAAGCCAAACCAATTATTCGAGGTTCAAAATATGCCGAATCTCTTAATCCGCGTATAACAGGAATACCAGGACCGGGATTGTCGGTATTGTTTAAGCCTGTTACAGCAACTGTGATTTTAGTTTTCATTTTTTTGTTCAATTAAGTGATATTGTTCTAATGACATTATAAAATCCTGAATGTCTTTTTCGAGTTGAGGCTCGTCAACTTCATATTTTTTTAGTACAGATGTGATTACTTCT
>MEND01000147.1:0-163 GCA_001768975.1 Bacteroidetes bacterium GWA2_31_9
AAAAGATGAAATATTTAGAAGTGTTGACCAATTAAGACGTTCTTCTTCGTCAGTTTCAAATAATATTGCAGAAAGCTACCATAAATCAACAACAAAAGAAAAAATAAGATTTTTAAATATTGCCAATGGTGAAGCAGAAGAAACAAAAAGAGGAATTCTGAAA
>MEND01000147.1:202-5142 GCA_001768975.1 Bacteroidetes bacterium GWA2_31_9
AGTATTGCTGAAAAATATACTATTCTTCTAAAAAGTACAAATTCATTCATTCGATATTTGAATCTTAAAGAAGTAGATAAAAGCATTAAAACAATTAAGTAATATTATTTTAAAAATGACCTGTAACATTCAAAATGCTACGAAAACTAATAACAAAAAAAACTATAACCAAAAACTGAAAACTAAAAACTAAGAATCAAACACTAATAAATAAATGAATTTCAAAATTTTCAATATAATATTAATTCTAATTTTTCTGTCAAGCATTGCCTTTTCACAGCCAACACGTAGCTTAAAATACATATCTCCCAAGCAGTCAAAAAACATGGCTAAGAATGCCGAAAAATTTGGAGATATCTATTCAGCAATTGCTTTTTATGAAAAATATTGTGCAGCAAAAACAGACGATATTGATGCTTTATATAATTTAGCAGAACTATATCGCCAAGCCCGAGACTATACTAATGCATTAACATCTTATAAAAATGTTTTTTCAGCTGATGAACATGACAAATACCCCAATGCTCTTTATTATTTAGCATTAATGCACAAGATGACAGGTGATTATAAGCAATCTTTAACTTATTTTGAAAAATTTAAAAAAGAGTATAAGGTAGAAGAACTCAAAAAAATTCTTAAATCTGACATTGAAGGTTGCCAATTAGCAGAACAATTGATGACAGATGCTTTGAATGTTGAATTAAGTCATTTAGACACTACAATTAATAAGGCATATATTGAATTTTCACCTTTACTTATTGCTGAAAATAAGCTACTTTATTCGTCGTTAAAATCTGATACATTAATTTATTTCGATATTGAGGAGCAAAACAAACCTGTCAGAAAATTATATATAGCTGAAAATAAAAACAATAAATGGACTGGTGGAAAAGAATTTGACGGACCATTCAATGCAGAAAATATTAACACTGGTAATGGAACTTATTCACCTGATGGTAAAAGATTTTACTTTACAAGATGTCAGGCAGATTGGCAAAACAAAGTCATTTGCTCAATTTACATAAGTATTAATGAAAATGGCGAATGGCAAGAACCTAAAATGCTAGAAAACGGAATTAATAACCCAGCATATACTTCAACTCAACCTACAATCGGAAAAGAAAGCAAAAAAGATTTAGAAATTATATACTATGTATCTGATTGTCCCGGAGGAAAAGGTGGAATGGATTTGTGGTATGCAATTTACGATGTTGAAAAAAATTATTTTAAAGAACCAAAAAATTTAGGGTCTAAAATAAATTCAGAAGGTGACGAAATAACTCCTTATTTTGATCAAAACAATCATACATTATATTTTAGTTCAAATGCTTGGCCCGGACTAGGTGGACTTGATATTTTTAAATCAAGTGGTGAATTAACAAAATGGTCAAAACCAGAAAATATTGGTTATCCTGTAAATTCTAGCTACGACGATCTTTATTACTCAATCACAAAAAACAGAAAAGAAGCTTTTTTGACATCAAACCGACCCGGAATAGTTTCTTTAAAAAGTGCAACTTGTTGCGATGATATTTTTGCCGTTAAATATCTTGATTTATATATTGTTAAAGCTCAGGGAAACGTTTTCCAAATTAAAAACGACAAAGACAACGTTGATGATAAGTATATTAACTCAAATTTATCTGATAGCTCTTTAGTTTCGCTATTCTTAATTGATGAAGATAATACTGAAATACTTCTCCGTACCGACACTACTAATGCTTTCGGCGAATTTGAATTTGAACTCGATAGAGATAAAAATTACAAAGTAATTGCAAGTAAAGACGGTTTTTTTAACAAACAAGCATCATTAACCACCAAAAATATTCCAAAAACAAAAGAAAATATAGATATATCACCTTTGGGAATCAAAAAAATATCAAAAATTCCAATTATTATCGACAATATTTATTACGAATTTGGAAAAGCAACATTAACTCCAGAAGCCACTGTAACAATAGATTCAACAATATATAGAATCCTTAACGAAACTCCCGACATTATTGTAGAAATAAGCTCACACACCGATAGTGTAAGTAGTGCAGAATACAATCAGAAATTATCCCAAAAAAGAGCCGAAAGCGTTGTTGATTATTTAGTTGGAAAAGGAATTGAAAAAACTCGTATGCTTGCAAAAGGTTATGGCGAAACACTTCCAATAGCTCCAAATTCGTTTCCCGATGGCAAAGACAACGAAGAAGGACGTGCCAAAAACCGTAGAACTGAATTTAAAGTTATTGGTTCATCAAATCAATTCTCAATTCTTAATAGAGAAAATCTGAATATTATTAAGGATAATAAATAATTATTTCACAAAATTTGTTTACTAATAGTAAACTTGCTAAATTTGCTAAATGTTCAATATAATTGCACGAAAAACACTTATTGAATTTATTAATAAATATCCTGATGCTAAAATTTCACTTGAGAAATTATATCGGGAATTATTAAGTTCTGATTTTAAAAACTTTAATGAACTAAAAACTCAATACCCATCAATAAGTATTGTAGATGACGATAGAGTTGTTTTTAATATAATGGGTAATAAATATCGTTTACTTGTAAGAATTGTATTTGACTTCAGAACGATTCAGATAAAATGGTTTGGTACTCATTCTGAATATGATAAAATAAATGTAAATAATGTAAAATTCAAAAAAAAATGAAAGTATCATTAATTAAAACAGAAAAAGAATATTTGGAAGCTTTAGATTTGGTAGATGAAATGTTTGATAAAAAGGTTAAAAAAGATACTTCTGGTGGAAATGATTTGGAGTTACTATTATTGGTAATTAAGGATTACGAAGATAAGCATTATACTATTTCATTTCCAGACCCAATTGAGGCAATTAAATGCACAATGAAAGAAAAAGGATTGAAAAACAAAGACCTTGAAAAATATATTGGAAGCAAAAGCTATGTTTCGCAAATTCTAAATAAAAAAAAGCCGCTAACTGTTGCAATATTAAAAATATTACATAAAAATTTGAATATTCCGTCCGATATTCTTCTAGCATAAATTTATACTTTTATAATCATAAAAATAAAACATCTATGAGTATTAATATAAATAAAATCCTAATCTTCCACAGTTTTTTACCACCAAATGCTCCAAAAGACGAGCTTGATGTGCTTGATGAAGTTGACTTTTTTTATTCAATTTTTGAAAAGCAAGGAAAAGAAACTTTAGTTTCGCCATTTTATAACGACCTCGACAAAAATTCTGAATTAATCAATTCATTTAAACCTGATTTAATTGTAAATTTAGTTGAAACAATAAATGGCGATGGCAGATTGATTCATATTGCTCCTTCCCTATTCGATTATCACGGAATACCTTATACAGGTGGAACTTCCGAATCAATTTATGTAACATCAAATAAAATTTTAGCAAAAGAATTATTTAAGGCAAATAATATCAATTCTGCAAAATTTGTTACTGCCGAAAATATCGATAAAATTGACTTTGAATCAAGCGATAAATTCTTGGTCAAATCAGTTTGGGAGCATGCTTCGGTTGGGATAGATGAACATTCGCTTAAACTTTTCTCAAACAAATCTGAACTAAAATCAATATTTGCAGAACATAAAAAAAATGGCAAGTTGTTTTTTGCTGAAAATTATATTGATGGTCGGGAGTTTAATATTTCAATGATAGCCGGAAAAGTAATGCCTTTTGCTGAAATTAAATTTATTGATTTTCCCGTCGATAAAATCAAAGTAGTTGGTTACCGTTCAAAGTGGGACGAAGACTCGTTTGAATATAAAAATACAGTAAGAAGTTTTGATTTTGATAATGCTGATAATAAGTTGCTTGCGAAATTAGAAGATTTATGTATTGAATGTTGGGAAAAGTTCAAACTAAAAGGCTATGCAAGAGTCGATTTCAGAGTCGATAAAAATGATAATCCGTTTGTATTAGAAATAAATGTAAATCCATGTATTTCTGCCGATAGCGGTTTTGTTGCAGCCTGTAAACGATATGGTTATACCGAAGAACAAATAGTAAATTTAATTATTGAAGACAGCATTTAATGATTTAGAATTTAGAAATTTAGGATTTAACTGCGACAGTAAATGTAAGATAAACACGGAGACACTAAGACCACAGATAAACACTAATAAGAATGTAATATTTAAGAAGTAAAATTTAATATTTAAAAATAGCTTAGTGAACCTTAGTGTTCTTAGTGTCTTAGTGATAATAAAAACTGCGTAGCCAACCTCAAACCTCAAACCTCAAACTCTTTGAAAATGAACAACAACACAATAACATTCAGAAACAATCCTATTCAGGAAGATTTACAAAATGTAAAACGAATTATAGAATCGACTGGTTTTTTCTACGATTTCGAGATAGACGTTGCAGTTGAATTAGTTGACGAAAGATTAAATAAAGGACTAGAAAGCGGTTACCTATTTACATTTATTGAAATTGATAACGAAGTTGCCGGATACGCTTGTTTTGGCTTAATACCTTGTACGGTTTGTAGTTACGACCTTTATTGGATAGCCGTTGATAATAAATTCAGAGGTCAAGGATTAGGCAAAAAGTTAATGACCGAAATTGAAAAAGAAATTGCAAAAATTGGCGGACATAATATTTATATCGAAACTTCAGCAAGAGAAAAGTATATCCCAACTCAAAATTTCTATATAAGTTGCAATTGTACTTTAGAAGCCCGATTTAAAGACTTTTACGACATAGATGATGATAAACTGGTGTATGTAAAAAAAGTATAGTTTATTTTATTCTCATAATTGCTGATTTCATTATTATTCCGATAAGTTCGTTATAATCTATCCCATTTTTTCTACTTAATATGGGTAAATCAGAATGAACAGGATTTAAACCAGCCAAAGGATTAACTTCAATAAAAGCTGGCTTTCCGTTTTTATCCATTCGAATATCTACTCTGCCTCCATCTCTACATTCTAAT
>MEND01000148.1:0-5939 GCA_001768975.1 Bacteroidetes bacterium GWA2_31_9
CATAATTTAACAGGCTTTAAACTTACTGGAGCACATACAAAGAAAAAATGTGAAGATTGCCACGACAAAAAAAACATTGCTAGCAAGGAAATTAAAGACAAGAAATTTACATATTTAGGATTAGAAAAATCGTGTTTAGGTTGTCATAAAGATTATCACCAAAAAACATTATCTGATAATTGTTCGAAATGCCATGGAGATGAAAAATTTAAACCAGCCTTAAAATTTAATCATGCTGATGCCAAATTTCAATTAGTTGGAAAACACAAAAATGTAGATTGTAAAAAATGCCATAAAATTGAAAAAAATGACGATAAAGATTTTCAGAAATTTACAGGAATTGAGTTTAAAAACTGCACTAATTGTCATGAAGATGTACATAAAAATCAATTTGGAGAAAATTGTACTCAATGTCATTCAGAACAATCGTTTCATGAAATAAAAGGAATTAGCAAATTTGACCATTCTAAAACCAAATATCAATTAGAAAACAAACACTTGAGTGTAAATTGTAAGTTGTGTCATAAGAAATCGTACACTACTCCAATTAAATATCAAAATTGCACCGATTGTCATAAAGATTATCATAATGGTCAATTTATAAAGGAAGAAAAATCGCCTGATTGCTCTTCTTGCCATAACACAACAGGCTTTGTAAATTTCTCATACACAATCGAACAGCACAACAAAAGTATTTTTGCGTTGGAAGGTTCACACATAGCAACACCATGTTTCGATTGCCATAAAAAAGAAGAAAAATGGACTTTCAGAGAAATTGGAAAAATCTGCAACGATTGCCATAAAGACATACATCAAGACTTTATAAATAAGAAATATTATCCTGAAAATAATTGCAAAAATTGTCATGTGGTTAATAAATGGAGCGAAATAATTTTCGACCATGCTAAAACAGAATTTAAACTTACTGGTTCTCACACAAAACAAACTTGTAGTAAGTGCCATTTTAAAGAAAATTCTGATGGTAGCAAGCAACAAAAATTTGCAAATCTATCGAAAGATTGTGCTAATTGCCACACAGATAAACATTTCAAACAATTTGAAAAAAACGGAGTTACAGACTGTTATAAATGTCATGAAACTGAAAATTGGAAAGCAGTAAATTTCAATCATAACAATACAGAATTTAAACTTGATGGAAAACACGAAAATGTTTCATGTACCAAGTGTCATAAACCAAAAGAAGAAAATCAAAATAAATTTATACAATATAAAATAAGTATAAAATGCGAATCATGTCATTCATAATCTTGCCTTTATTGCTGTTTATAATGAGTTTTTTTACAGACTCACCGCATGGGAAAGATTTTAAAATAAGTTGTAGTGATTGTCATTCCACTAAAGGCTGGGCAATTGATAAAGAAATTTTATCTTTTGACCATAAAACAACATTATTCCCTTTATCAGGTCAACACAAGACTGTTGATTGTAAAACCTGCCATACATCATTAGTTTTTTCAGAAGCCAAAACCGATTGCTTTAGTTGTCATGCCGATTTGCACAATCAAACATTAGGAAGCGATTGCAATAACTGTCACACACCTGATTCGTGGCTTGTAAGCAATGTTACAGAAATTCATCAGCAAAGCAGATTTCCGTTATTAGGCGTTCATACAATGGCTGAATGTCAGCAATGTCACAAGTCAGAATCTCTATACAGGTTTGATGTTCTTGGAGTGGAATGTTTTGATTGTCATAAAGATAATTATCTCTCTACAACTTTACCTAATCATGCATCAGCAAATTTTTCAAAAGAATGTACTGAATGTCATTACATTTATGCGTATGAATGGGGTGGTGCTGGGTTTAATCATAGTTTTTTCCCTTTAACTGGCGGACACGATAATGTTGATTGTTCACGTTGCCATATTAATGGAAATTATTCAAATATTTCCCAAGAATGTTATTCTTGTCATGCCGACGATTATAATTCGGCAACGAATCCAATTCATAAAGGTTCTTGTTTCCCAACAAATTGTACTACTTGTCATACAACAAATCCTGGTTGGAGTCCAGTAAATTTCGGCAACCACGATACTCAATATTTTCCAATTACCAAAGGGAAACATAGTGGAATTCAATGCAATGAATGTCATACAAATGCAGGTAGTTGCAATATTTTTAGTTGTATTGATTGTCATGAGCATAATAAATCAGACATGGACAAAGAACACGATGATGAAGGTGGTTATTCTTACAATAGCTTATCGTGTTATGGCTGTCATCCTGCTGGAAGAGCTGAAGATTAAATAAATAGTAAAAATGAGATTTGTATTTTCTATATGTGTTTTATTAGTTTTTGTTCATTCAATGAATGCACAAACTTCATCGGAAAGTGAAAATGGAACCGTTTCATTTTTAAGTTCTCAAAATATTTATGTGAAATTTCAATCTACAAAAGGAATTTTAGTTGGGGATACTCTTTTTTCT
Source organism: Bacteroidetes bacterium GWA2_31_9 (assembly GCA_001768975.1). Lineage (GTDB taxonomy): Bacteria > Bacteroidota > Bacteroidia > Bacteroidales > GWF2-33-38 > GWA2-31-9. The sequence goes on from MEND01000148.1 coordinate 2,449, forward strand.
AACATAAACAATGTACTAACTCCAATATTAGTTGTCAAAAATCTTTCTTCGACTTCTGTTGTTTGCGAAAATATAAGTTCAAATAAATTGATGCTTAATGATAAAATTATTGCTAAACGAAATTCAGACAAAAAGATAATTGAAAAGCAAAAATCAGAAATTGAAAACATTATGAATGAAGAAACTGATACTTTAAATTTAGCTAAAACAAACAACTCTGCACCAAAACAAAAAATAAATGGACGTATTTCTATATCAGATTATTCTAATTTTTCAAATACACCAGAGGATAATTCAAATAGGCTTAATTATTCCCTAATGTTGAATATTAGAAACATCAGCAATTCAAATTTTTCGCTTGACAGCTATATTTCATTCAGACACGAAACTGGCGAGTGGAACTACATTCAAAGCAATATTTTTAACGGATTAAAAATTTATAATCTATCCGTTAAATATGATTTAGGGAAAAAATCGTTTGTAAGTATTGGGCGCAAAATCAATTCTAATATTTCGAATATTGGAGCTATAGATGGTTTACAAGCAGAGAAGTCATTTAATAATTTTTTCATTGGAGGTTTTGCAGGCTCACGACCAAATTATTTAGATTATAGTTTCGATTTTAAACTTTTTCAGGCTGGAGCATATTTCGGGCATAATTTCAGCTCATCAAAAGGCAATATGCAAAGCACTTTATCAATTGTTAATCAAACTAATAATTTAATAACTGATAGACGATTCGTTTATTTTCAACACAATAATTCACTTGTCAAAAATCTAAATGTATTTTATAGTTTAGAACTTGACCTATATCAAAAGCTCAATGACAAATCACAAAACGTACTTAATTTTACGAATACATTTTTATCGTTACGATATAAAATATTCAAAAAAATAACACTTACAACTACATACGATTCAAGAAAAAATGTGATTTATTACGAAACTTACAAAAATTACATTAATACACTTATTGAAACTGAAACCCGTCAGGGATATAGTTTTCGGATAAATTATAATGTAACTAAACATCTTTTTACAGGAGTAAAAACCGGTTATAGATTTCAAAAAAGCGATACAAGACCATCAAAAAATCTTTATGCATTTATTACTTATAATAATTTGTTTGGTAAAAGCGTAACTTCAACATTATCATCAACAATACTTGAAACCTCATACTTAAATGGAAAAGTTTTTAATTTGCGATTATCCAAAGGACTTATGTCTGGAAAAATGAATTTTGAATGTGGGTATAGTTTTGTTCATTACAAAATACTTAAAGCCGAATTGCCATTAATACAACATATTGCATCGATTGGTATTTCTTCTGAAATATATAAAAATTTATCTCTTTCAGTAAATTTTGAAACTGATTTCGAAAAGCCAAACAGATTTTATAGACTATACTTACAAGTCAGAAAAAGATTTTAATTTTCCTTCTTTTTCAAAAAATCATCATAGCCTTCATTATTCATATTTTTTTATCTTTGTAACAAATATGGTGGAATTTTTCATTTTTTGAGAAATCCTTAATATGGGAATCCGGTGCGATACCGGAGCTGTACCCGCAGCTGTAAGCCTTAAAAAGCTTTTTCAACCCTCGCCACTGTCATAATTTAGTTGATGGGAAGGCACGAAAAAGTAAGGTGAGCCAGAAGACCTGCCAAATTTGATTTTTAAAAACTTCGGGAAATAAAGTTTAAAGCTCAATTTTGAGTTCAAGCATTTTTCTGAATAAATAAAATTTATGATTAGAGCATTGTATCTGTTTATTATCCTGACTATTGTATCATGCAACAATTCAAATCATAAATATGATTCAGTGCAATCTAATGAGTTAAGAATAATTTCTTTAGCACCGTCAATTACAACAGAACTTATAAGTTTAGAATTAGAAAAAAATATTGTCGGAGCAACCACATTTTGTAGTATTTCGGCACAAAATCCTGAATTAATTATTGGAAATGCTATCGAAGTCAATATTGAAAAAATTCTATTATTAAAACCTGATATTGTTTTTGCAACCGGATTAACAGAACCTAGCACAATTAGTTCACTCAAACAAAATGGAATCAAAATCCACATGATGCCAAAACTGCAATCATATAACGACATTTGCGAAGATTTTCTTAAAATCGGAAAACTTGTTAATAAAGAAGATGTTGCATTAAAAATAATTTCTGAATCAAATCACAAAGTTGATAGTTTAAAAAAACTCTTAATTGGAAATAACTCAAAACCAAAAGTATATATGCAGATTGGTGCAAATCCATTATTTACTGTAATCCCAAACACATTTATGAACGATTACATTACTTTTTCAGGTTGTGAAAATCTTGCTTTTGACTTCAATCAAGGCTCAATTACAAGAGAAAGTGTACTTACAAGAAATCCTGATATTATTTTTATTGTAACTATGGGAATGATTGGAGATCAGGAAAAACAAGTATGGGAAAGCTATCCTGAAATAAATGCAACAAAGAATCATAAAATATTTATAATTGACTCAAATTTAGCATGTACACCAACAGTTACTTCATTTACACAAACATTAGAACAAGTAATTAAAAATATTTATAATTAGTGTCTGATAGTAAATATGAAATATCCATACTAACTAAAGTTAACAACAACCTAAATAATTATATAGAAGAGAAAATGCCACAGATTGCACAAATTTTACTCATAAATCGCATATTTTTAAAGGCATTCGTGAGTCGCTTCGCTATGTTCACAGATTTGAAACAACCAGAGGTTGTTTCTTCAGAGTTAATTTTAAAAATAATTCTGTGAAAAGAATTTGTGTAAATTAGTGCAATCTGTGGCAAAAAATAAAAATTAAATGATCCAATATAAGGCACATATTGATTTATCAGCAGATGAAAAGCAAATATCTTAAATGGGGACTTAGTGTTATTATTCTTTCAATTTTATTGATTGGGACAATTTTGCTTGCACTTTCTATTGGAGAAATAAACTTTTCCATTTCTGAAATAATCGATATTTTCAAAAACAAAACAGGCATTGAATATACCATACTAAGCAAAATTCGACTTCCAAGAATCATGCTTGGACTTTCGGTAGGCGGAGCATTAAGTCTGTCGGGCGTAATACTTCAGGGAATTTATCGGAATCCACTTGTAGAACCATACACAATGGGAATTTCAGGCGGTGCTGCATTTGGAGTTGCAATAACAATTGTATTCGGATTAAATATGTTGATTGGATCTTATATGTTGCCAATTTCGGGATTTATTGGAGCAGTCGTAACTGTTTTTTTGGTTTATTTTTTAGCCATTCGTAAAAACCACTTTAATATTAATAGAATGTTATTGATTGGTGTTATGATTAGTTTCATGGCTTCATCAGCAATGATGTTTTTAATGTCCACAACAAGTTCCGAAAATCTTCATAGCATTGTATTTTGGGTTATGGGATCACTTGATGAACCAGATTCGTTTCTTGTTAAAGTTGTATTTTTCTCTTCAATA
>MEND01000148.1:5957-7816 GCA_001768975.1 Bacteroidetes bacterium GWA2_31_9
TACTTCTTTTCAAATCAACTAAATGCATTACGATTAGGAGAGTCAAAAGCCAAACATTTAGGCGTTAATACAAATCTTACTATCAGAGTTCTTTTTATTACAGCTTCGTTGCTGACAGGAATTAGCGTTGCCGTTTCTGGAGTAATAGGTTTTGTCGGTTTAGTAATTCCGCATATTTTGCGAATTATAATAGGTGCTGATTTAAGAATTTTAATAATTACATCATTTCTTGGCGGTGGAATTTTTCTGATTTTATGCGATTTAATTTCGAGAACAATTATTGCCCCAAACGAGCTTCCGATAGGTGTAATTACTGGTATGATAGGCGGATTAGTTTTTATATTTGTTTTAAGTAAATCAAAATTCAATATTTAGCGAAATGAAACAATTTGTAAATATTGAAAACATTGTTTGTGGATATTCTTCTGGCTTCAAGTTAAAAGAAATCTGTTTAGAAATTAAAAAAGGCTCATTTACAGGAATTGTTGGGCCGAATGGTTCAGGAAAGACAACATTATTTAAAGCTATTTCTGGTGAATTATCATTAAAAGGAGGTTCTATTTTCATTAATAATACAGATACGTCAAAAATTTCGAGCAAGCAAAAAGCTCAAAAAATGGCTATAGTTTCGCAAAACACTGAAATTGCAGACATTACAGTTGAAGACTATGTGCTTTTAGGAAGAATGCCATACAAAAAACCTTTTCAACTTTTAGACAAACAATCTGACTATACAATCGCACATAAATACATGAATTTGACTGGAACTGTAAAGTTTAAAGATAAGCTAATGTGCGAATTAAGTGGAGGTGAGCAACAATTGGCTTCTATTGCTAGAGCACTGGCTCAAGAACCGGAATTGTTATTATTAGATGAGCCAACTTCTCATCTCGACATTTCTCATCAGGTGCAAGTTTTAAATCTTATTCAGCGATTAAATGAAGAGCTGAAACTTACAGTTTTGATGATTATTCACGACCTAAATCTTGCCGGAGAATATTGCGATAATTTAATAATGATGAACAACGGAACTATTCATATACAAGGGAGTCCTGAAGAAGTTTTAAATTACCAACACATTGAAGATGTTTACAAAACAGTTGTTATTACCCAGCAAAATCCACTTTCAAAAAAACCGGCAGTATTTTTAGTTTCTGAAAAGATATTAAATTCTAAAAAAATTTAGATATAAAAAAAAGAAGTATATTTGCCTCGATTTGGTGTTCCGCATTTTAATAATCGGAATGAAAAGGGAATCCGGTGCGATACCGGAGCTGTACCCGCAGCTGTAAGCCTTAAAAAGCTTTTTCAAACTTCGCCACTATCCAAAATTTGGATGGGAAGGCACGAAAAAGTAAGGTGAGCCAGAAGACCTGCCAAATAAATAGTTCGGGAAAAAACAAAATGAAAGAATGCAAAAGAAATATTTTGGGTTTATAGTAGCAATTTTTTTGCTGATTAATAATCTTTTAGGTCAATCTATTGACTCAACTTTAATTTTGAAGGAAGTTGAAGTTGTTGCTCAAAAGGAAAAATATCTTGTTGGCTCAAAAATAGTTACTATCGATTCATCAAAATTGGCAGCATCGGCTGGCGAAACATTAGCCGATTTAATAAATATCAATTTGCCAATTTATATAAAACAAGATGCCGGAGGATTATCGACAATTCATTTTCGAGGAACAGGAGCAAATCATACTGCAATTATGTTTAATGGTATCAACATTAATTCTCTCACACTTGGACAAACAAACCTATCTAATATTCCGGCTTTTTTATTTGACGAAGTAAAAGTTCAATATGGTGGTTCAAGTTCGTTGTATGGAACAGATGCAATTGGGGGAAGTATTCAATTGAAT
>MEND01000149.1:0-5172 GCA_001768975.1 Bacteroidetes bacterium GWA2_31_9
CAGAGTTATATTCCCCTATGGTATTTGAAGTAAGAGAAGCTCTACCAACAGCAGTATTATAACTGGCAGTTGTATTTGAAGCAAGAGCACTATCACCAATAGCTGTATTGTAAAAACCTATTGTGTTACTATACAATGAATGGTTTCCAACTGCAAGGTTTTTAATACCATTAAAAGTTGATGTAGGATTATTGTAAAACAAAGATTGATAACCAATAGCAATATTATCGCTATTCCAACCTGCACCACCATCGAATGATTGTGTATATAATGTATTTGTTCCTAATGCTGTATTTCTACTTGCAGTTGTATTGTTTTTTAGGGCATTGGTTCCATAAGCATTATTACTTGTACCTATTGAATTTGTATATAATGAATTCATACCGAATGCAGAATTGAAATTTCCGGTTGTATTTGAATACAATGCACTAACACCATTTGCTGTATTCCAGTAGCCTTCGGAATTTGAATACAAAGCTTTATACCCTGTCGCAGTATTATTACTTCCTGTGGAATTTGTAAACAACGACTGATTACCCAAAGCTGTATTTTGAACACCATTATTTGTTGCAGTTGGTTGATTATTCGTTAATGACTGATAACCAAATGCAGCATTGTTACTATACCATGCTGTTCCACCATTATTAAATGACTGAACTTGCAAGGCTTCATTTCCGACAGCCACATTTTGCCCTGCCGTAGTATTATTACTTAATGCAGATGTTCCAAATGCGGTATTATTACCACCTTTTGTGTTCATCATCCCCGAATTACGTCCAATAAAATTATTGTTTATTCCACCATTTGCTGCATCGTTGTTAGCGCCGGTAAATAAACCTATAAAGCAATTGCTATTGTCGTCGGAACTAATTGACATTAACTCGGAACCATCTCCTTTTAATAATTTTATTAAGGGAGAACCCGTACTTTGAGTGCTATAGCCTTGAACAATTAATGCAGTGTTATCACTTGTGGCTTTTACATGAAGTTGCACTGTTGGAACATCAGTACCAATACCTACGATTCCCGTATTAAAATAAATGTTACTACCATCAACTATCCATTGTCCTGTAGTTCCGGCACCTTCAATAGTTGTCCATGCAGTTCCATTATAATAATAGAATCCTGTGGTACCATCTGTTTGATAAATTAAAAGTCCTTCGGCGGGTGTTGTAATTTCATCACGTTGAACTATTGTAAGCCGAGGAATAAGCAATCCTTTTGAGATTGATTTTACATCGAGCATTGCCGAGCCGTCGGCATTGTAAGTGTCGTCGTCGGTTATTGCTACGTTTTGAGCGTTTAATACTGCTCCATTCCAAAGGGAAGGGAGTAATAGCGTTACTACTAATAAAATTGCAGACAGGTGAGTTGTAAATTTTCTCATAAGGATTTGTTTTAATTTATTATTATTTTGAAGCATTTATTTCTCATAGACTACATATTTCGGATAAAGGTTTGTTTTTATCTGAAATATAAAAATTATTGATTTATTGATTTTTAATTTAAGTAATTTCATACTAAAATGACGTTAGCTCCTGATATTATTCAGCTTTGACATGATAATTTTAAGAATTAAAGTGTTTTAAATATTTTACTAAAATAATCTTTTAGGTAATTAAAATATTTATTTCGTGGTAATTATATCAAATAATTTTGTGATTTCATCAACTTGTTTTTGCAGTACATCAATTTTATTGATTTCAGTTTTCATTTCGGAGTTATATTTTTTCAGTTCTTCAATAATTCTTTGTTGTTCTTTAATTGCCTCAACTAAAAGTGCAGTAATTGGAGCATAAGACATTGTATATTTTCCTTCAAATTTATCAACTACTTCAGGAATAATATCTTCAGCTTCTTGAGCAATAAATCCCATTTGTAATTTTTCTCCTAATGATTTGTCTTTCCAATTATAGTTTACTCCCCTTAATTTCATAACCTTTTCAATTGGATTTTGAATTGTAACTATATCTTTTTTAAATCTTTTATCGCTAATTTGTGCCCAAGTAGAAGTTCCTCCTGCAGAACCATTTACAAAAAAAGTTTTACCATTTGCATTATCTCCATTTATAACAACTCTATTATTATCAAATTCGCCATATATCAAAGGTGCTTCATACATTCCATTTTGGGTAGCATTTATGCACAGCTTATATGACCCTGACTGAAATCTTCCTGCTTCACTACCCAGAAAAACATTATAATCTCCTGTTGCAGTTTCACCAGCATATCTTCCTAAATATGTATTAAATTTCCCTGATGTATTAGTCCAGCCTGATTTGTGACCAATAAAAGTATTTGCATAACCTGTCGAATTTGAATATCCAGATTCCATGCCCATAAATGTGTTAACAGAGCCTTCTTCCATTACTCCACCAATATTGCTAAATCCACTTTTGTAACCTAAAAAAATATTTTGGTAACCTGAAGTTGTATTCTTACCTGCCTCAACTCCAATAAATATATTTTGAATTGCATTATTTTTATTTCCTGCACCATTTCCAATAAAAACATTTTCATCGCCAGATGTATTTGAAAAACCTGCTGATTTTCCTAAAAACACATTTCTATTCCCTGAAATATTGGAAAAACCACTTTTATAACCTACAAATAAATTATCAAAACCTATTGTATTAGCTTTTCCTGTCTGATAACCATAAAATGAATTATATTTTCCTGAAGTAGCCTGACTTCCACTTTCGTGCCCAATAAAATAATTATCTGTTGTTAGATTTACTAAACTACTTGAACTACTTTGGATATTAGAAATTCCAAAACCAGCAGTTGAATCACCAATAAAAACATTTGCACTATCACCATTAAGAACAAATAAATTATAAGTATTGCCTATTTTTGAAGGGCTAAAACCTCCAACGGCAAAGCCACCCTTGCTTCCAGTACCCTTTGCTACAGGCAAATCCTCGACATAAATTCTTACACTATCTGGAGAAACTCTTAAATATTCGTTAGTAAATCCAGCTTTAGATGGACTATAACCACCAACTGCAAAACCACCTTTACTTCCAGTTCCTTTTACTCCAATTGAATCCTGAACATAAATTCTAACACTATCAGGTGTAACTCTCAGATATTCATTTGTTACAGTTCCTTTAGAAGGACTAAATCCTCCAACAGCAAAACCGCCTTTGCTTCCAGTACTTTTTGCAGGTCCGTCGTTTACATATATTCTAACACCTTCTTGATAAACAGCAAAAATAGTATCGCCATTTTTATTTACAACTGCGAATAATGGATCGTCAATTCCAGCGAGTGAATCGCCTTTTACTTCGAGTTTAGCAACCGGACTATTTGTTCCAACGCCCATATTCCAGAATGTATTTGCTAATGATACTGAACTCGATCCGATATTCCAAAGTGTATCAGCAGGTAATTTTACAAATCCTCCGTTGCTTAAATAAATGGTATCGTTGCTTCTGGTTAATGCTTGCAATTCGTTAGTAACTGAACCATCAACTTCTGTGAATGAAGTTAAATATCCTGCATCGTTTGATAATTGGCTTACATTTGAAGGTATTGTTGGTTGACTAGATAAATCATTGTAACTACCACTTGTTGCAACTGCTGAAAGTGCAGGTTTTCCAGTTAAACTACTATATTGTCCATCGAATCCAGCAGGTAATTTTACAAATCCTCCATTGCTTAAATAAATGGTATCGTTGCTAATGCTTAATGCTTGTAATTCGTTTGTTATAGAGCCGTCAAGCATTGTCCAAGATGAGCCATTATAAAAATAAAAACCTGATGTATTATCAGTTTGATAAACCATTAATCCTGTTGCCGGACTTGTAATAGCATTTCGTTGAGTAATTGTTAATCTGGGAATTAACAACCCTTTTGTTAATGACTTAACATCAAGCATTGCTGATGAATTTGCGGTGTAAGTGTCGTCATCGGTGATGGCGATGTTTTGAGCAAATAAAATCGAATTCGAAAGGCTCAAAAAAGCTGTTAAGAGAATTAGTTTTTTCATAGTTATTTTTTTTAATATGTACTTTCGTAATGTTCAAATTTTAATATTAAAATGCAGTAGTTACTGATACAACGTTAGAATTCAGGCTTAGTCCACAAGGAAAAGCGACTCTAACTCTATAATAATATGTAAATCCGGGAATAAGACCAACAACATTATAATTTGGACTATAAGCTGTATTTAAATTATTATATCCGGGAACAAATGTTGAAAAATCAGCACTTGTTGACACATCTAAAAAATAATTTGAAATACCGCTAATTACTCCCCAATTTGCAAGAAATGAATTTTGAGTAATATTCATTGCTGCCATTGCATTTGGAATTACTGCAGAAAGAACAGCAATATCAGAAGTTGCACCTGTTCCACATGGATTATCAATAATACATTGGTATTTATATCCATTAACTGAGGATGGAGTATTTAAAATATTCAATGTAGTTGTTGAAACTCCAGTATAAGCAGGTGAAATTCCACCATTAGATATATTGTTCCAATTATTTCCTCCATCAGTACTTACTTGCCATTGAAAATTTAAACCATTTTCAGCTGTAGTAACACTAAATGATGCTAAACAATTCATATCCAAAGTCTGATTTGTTGGTTGAGAAGTAATAGTAGTTGTTGGATTTCCAAAAAACAAACCTGCCCCATTAGAATAAACTACAGGATCGCAAGAAGCCGTTATATAACTACGAAATTTATATCCAATAAAGCCCATAGGAATATTAGATAGTTCCAAAGTAGAAGTAGTTGTTCCTAAAAAAATTGGACTTGTACCCCCATCTGCAATATCAAACCAACTATTTCCTCCATCGTTACTTTGTTGCCATTGATAATGTAAACTTGTTCCAGTTGCTGATACATTAAAAGAAGCTGTTGTACCATTACAAATAGTTTGATCTAAAGGCTGAATAATAATTATTGGAGCACATTGAAAACACCAAATATTACTCCATACACCATTTTTATATATTTCCATACACTCATCAGTAGTATTAAATATGATAAGTGCCTCGCTTGGAGTAAAACCTAGATTATCTCTTTCAAAAGTTGTCATTCGAGGCAAATACATACTTTTGGAAACATTGATACTATCAGAATTTACAGATAAATAATCGCTTACAGTCATTTTAGAAGGACTAAATCCGCCAACTGCAAAGCCACCTTTGCTAGTAGTT
>MEND01000149.1:5193-10092 GCA_001768975.1 Bacteroidetes bacterium GWA2_31_9
GTAGCTTTTGCTGGCGAATCGTTAACATAAACTCTTGTACCATCGGGATATACAGCAAAAAGTGTATCTCCTGCAGGACTAACAACTGCAAATATTGCCTCGTCTGGTCCTGAATTTACATCGCCTTTTACAATAAATTTATTTTGCGGATTGCTTGTTCCTACACCCACATTAGCAGTTGAATCAATTACATGAACATTAGATCCTGTTTTATTCCAAACCTGAGCACCTGAAGAAACATCAACCCAAGCCGAACCGTTGTAAAAATAATATGTATTTTCGTCTGTATCGAAAATCAATAATCCTGTTGCTGGGTTACTAACCAAATTTCTTTGTATAGTTGTAAGTCGTGGAAGCAAAACTCCTTTGTTAATGGACTTTACATCAAGCATAGCTGATGGGTCGGCGACATAAGTATCATCGTCGGTGATGGCGATGTTTTGAGCACCTACCCCCGACCCCTTCCAAAGGAAGGGGAGGAAGAGTGCTATAAATAAGATTGTGAGAGAAAGGTTAATTTTTTTTAGCCCTGAGCCATTTCGACCTATCCCCGACCCTTTCCAAAGGAAAGGGAGGAAGAGAGCTATAAACAAGATTGTGAGAGATAAGTTAATTTTTTTTAAACCTGAGCCATTTCGACCTATCCCCGACCCTTTCCAAAGGAAAGGGAGGAAGAGAGCTATAAACAAGATTGTGAGAGATAAGTTAATTTTTTTTAAACCCGACCCTTTCCAAAGGAAAGGGAGAAAGAAAGTTAGTAATAAAATTGCGAGTGATAGGATTTGTTTTTTCATTGCTTTAAGTATTTTGTGTTTTTTTTATAAAATTCATTCATCTTCTCAAAAAAAAATTTCGACTGCAAGCGGTAAGTTTTTAATAGTTAAATTGTTAAAAAGACCTAACACACCTAACTCTGAAGTAGTCGTACTCAACGCTGAAGTACTGATTGCCATTGTTGAAGTTCTGTAACCATGCGTGGCTTGCATTGACCTCTGAACTACTCCAATAGCCGTTAGTAGAAAAACCGCCAATTGCATCTTTATTCAGGTAAAGCATGTTTAACTCATCTCTGCTTGGCAAATACCAGTCGCTATAGCCGCCTAAGATAAGCGTATCGGCAATATAAGCTGCAATACCTGTAGTAGTACATCCTGTAATAATATCAATAGTATTTTGTGCTCCTGTTCCAATTGCAATTCCATCTGCACCTGAAAGTTCTGTTCCATAACAACCCCATTCTACACCTGTGCTTTGGTCGCTTGGGGCAGCTATTAAACCGTGTGTTTGTCCTTCATTGTAACCAGGGTCGCTGGGTTGCAGAACGTATGCTACAATACCACCCTGATAGCTTTGTCCAATATCAACTGTATTTGTATAAAAACTAATTTGATTACCGTAAGCTGTACCTATACCATTGGTGGCATAAGACCTTACATAGTATGTAGTACCAAGGGTTAATCCTGTTAAGTTACTTGTAAAAGTACCTGTTCCTGTGCCATTGGTAGTATAATTATCTGCTGTTGTAGGATTTGGGGAAATACTCCAGCATACACCACGTGCTGTTACTGCTGCTCCGCCGTTACTTGTTATATTTCCACCACTTAATGCTGTGGTTGATGTTATGCTATATGCTTCTGTAGTAGTAAGAACAGGAATCGAAATAGTTAATGTTACAGCATTTGAAGTAGCACTTGTACCGCATGTATTACTTGCAATGCAACGAAATTTATAATTATTATAACTTGGCGGCACATTTGATAAATTTAAAATTACAGTTGTAGCACCTGAAAAAACAGGAGAAGAACCGCCATTGGCAATATCATTCCATGTTGTTCCATCGGGGCTTTGCTGCCATTGAAATGCTACACCATAACCGGGTGAACCAATGCTAAAACTTGCAGTATAACTATTGGATAATGCCTGATTATTAGGTTGCGAAGTAATTGAAGGCGGTGTTGAGCCAACATTTAATACAACTGCATCTGAAGTTACCGCAGGCGGACATGCTGCAGAAACATTACAACGAAATTTATAACCATTAAAACTAACAGGAACATTCACCAGCGACAAACTTAACGAGGTTGCTCCTGAATAAGCAGGGTTTGTACCACCGTTTGAAATATCGCTCCAAGTGCTTCCTCCATCAGTACTTATTTGCCATTGGTAAACCAAATTTGTTCCGGTTAAGGAAACAAAGAAATTTGTATTTGTTTCGCTGCATATTGTCTGAGTAACAGGCTGAATGATAAACGCAGGTGCACAATTGAAACACCATATATTACTCCACACATCATTTTCATAAATTTGCATACATTTATCGGTTGTATTAAATATTATAAGTGCTTCGCTTGGAGTAAATCCGAGATTATCTCTTTCGGTAGTTGTCATTCGAGGAATGTAAAGGCTTTTAGAAACATTAATACTATCTGAATTTACTGATAAATAATCGCTTACAGTCATTTTAGAAGGACTAAATCCACCAACTGCAAAACCCCCTTTGCTAGTATTTGCTTTTACTCCATTATTTTCTTCAATATAAATTCGTACACTATCGGGTGTTACTCTTAAATATTCGTTTGTAAGTCCGCCTTTTGATGGTGAAAAACCACCAACTGCAAAACCTCCTTTACTAGTGTTTGCTTTGGTAGGAGAATCTTCAACATTAATTCTTACACCATTTTTATAAACTGCAAATATTGTATCTCCTAAGTCATTTACTACCTGAAATATTGGGTCATTTATTCCAATACTTGCATCGGCTTTTACTTCTAACTTGCCAAAAGGTGTGTTTGTGCCAATTCCAACATTATTTGTTGAATCGGTAAGATGTATGTTTGATCCTGTTTTATTCCAAACCTGAGTACCTGACGATACATTAACCCAAGCAGTTCCATTATAAAAATAATAATTATTTTCATCTGTATCGAATACTAGTAAGCCAGTTGCTGGATTGCTTACTAAATTTCGTTGAGCTGTAGTAAGTCTTGGCAATAAAACTCCTTTATTAACTGACTTTACATCAAGCATTGCCGATGGGTCGGCTACATAAGAATCGTCGTCGGTGATGGCGATGTTTTGTGCAGCTAAGCTCTCACCTTTCCAACCTAAATCCATCCTTTCCAAAAGTGATGGAAGGATGAAAATTGTTAGAAAAAACAAGATAAAAGTTCGAGATAATTTCATTTTTATATTTTTTTAGATAGTTAATTTATTGTGACTTATATTAGTTAAAAATTTGAATTTGTAATATTTTTATTTTTTGAAGTTTACTATATTTCAATTTAAAATTTTTATTGTAAGAAATCTAAAATGTTCTTATCGCACGTACATAACAAGAAAAACTCTTTACTGTATTATTTTGTGTTCCATTTAAAAAATATTGCCTATTAGCATTATTGTTAGTAACTTCACTTGAACTCCAATAGTAGTTATTTGTAAATCCTCCTATTAAAGTTTTATTTATATACAGCTTATTGAGCTCGTCTTTACTTGGCAAATACCAATCACTGTAACCATTTAAGACTAAATCGTCGCAAATTTTTGCTGCAATACCAGCAGTAGCACAGTCGGCAATAATATCAGTAGTATTTTGTTGACCATATCCTATTCCAGTTTCATCTGCACCACTTATTAATGTTCCATAACAACCCCAGTTTGCACTTGAACTTTGGTCTGATTCTGAAACAATTATTCCATGAGTTACTGTTGAAAAATAACCTGGGTCGCCCACTTGTAAAATATAAGCTACAATTCCTCCTTGATAACTTTGCCCAACATCAACTGTAGGTGTAAAAAAACTTCTTACTATTCCATAAGAAGTACCTATTGCATTAGTCGCATAAGCTCTAAAATAATAAGTTACACCAGGAGTTAATCCTGTAATACTACTTACAAAACTTCCTGTACCAGAACCATCAGTAGTAAAACTATCAGAAAGCGATGGGTCATTAGAAGTACTCCAACAAACACCACAAGCGGTAACAGCTGCTCCTCCATTTAATAATACATTACCACCACAAGTTACAGAGGTTGATTGAATATTGGAAGCTGCAGTTGTAGATACACTAGGAGCCGAAATAGATAATGTAGCATCAGTAGAAATAGCACTTGTTCCACAACTATTTCCTGCTATACATCTGAATTTATAATTATTAAATGAAGGTGGCACATCAGATAATGACAATACATTAGTTGTAACTCCATTATATTCGGGAGATGTTCCTCCATTTGAAATATCATTCCAATTGATTCCATCAGAGCTTTGTTGCCATTGATAAATCACATTATAACCCAAAGAAGAAATACTAAAACTTGCAGTATATGATGATGATAATGCCTGATTAATTGGATTAACTGTGATTGAAGGCGGATTTGCCATTACATTTAATAGAACTTCACTAGAAGTAATCTCAGGTGGACAAGAAGCAGTTATATTGCATCTAAACATATATCCATTATTGCCAACACTAATATTGGATACTGATAACATAAATGTATTTGAGCCAATATAAAAAGGAGATATTCCGCCATCGCTAATATTATTCCAAATAGTTCCGCCATCTGTACTTAATTGCCATTGAAATGTTAAACTAGTACCTGTAGCTGATACAATAAAACTAGTATCTTGCCATTCACATACAGTTGCACTAAATGGTTGTGTTATAATGGTTGCAGCACAATGAAAGCACCATATATTACTCCATACGCCATTTTTATAAATTTCCATACAATCATCGGTCGTGTTATAAATTATCAGTGCTTCTGAAGGAGTAAAACCCAAATTATCTCTTTCAAAAGTAGTCAAACGAGGAAGGTAAAGGCTCTTTGACACATTGATACTATCAGAATTTACAGATAAATAATCGCTTACAGTCATTTTAGAAGGACTAAATCCGCCAA
>MEND01000150.1 GCA_001768975.1 Bacteroidetes bacterium GWA2_31_9
TCCAGAGTTTCGCCAAATTCTTGGGCAACTATGAATTTATATCGGCTATATGTTAGAGTCGAATTGCTAAAAAGTTTATCATTGACTTTATAATTCCATCTTAATGCTGAAGTAATATTTCCCCAACCAAGATTCATTTTTGCTGATTGCTTATGTAAAGTTTCGTCGTACAGATATTCGTATTTACTACGCATGTATGCTTTGTCGTTTCCTAAGTATGAACTAAGAAATAAATGGCTTTTTTCTGAAAAATTGTAATTTATTTTTGCATTTAAGTCATAAAAATAATAACCTGCTGTAAGTTTTACACCTTCTCTTTTCGATGCCATGCGTATTAATGGTTGTGTGAGAATATCTATATAAGTTCTTCTACCAGAAATAATAAATGAAGATTTGTTTTTAATAATTGGAGCTTCAATTGTAAGTTTTGAGGCAATAATTCCGATTGATCCTTCTGCCATAACTTCCTGATTATTTCCTTCTTTCATTCTGATGTCGAGAACTGAAGATAATCTTCCACCGTAACGAGCAGGAAAGCCACCTTTAATAAGTGTTACATTTTTTATTGCATCGGCATTAAAAACCGAAAAAAATCCAAATAAATGGTCGGCATTGTAAACTGGAACTCCATCAAGTAATATTAGATTTTGGTCGGGTCCGCCACCACGAACATACAGTCCGCTTGTTCCTTCGCCACCAGATTGAACTCCAGGTAATAACTGAATTGTTTTAATTAAATCTACTTCACCAAATAGTACAGGTAATGATTTAAGTTTTTGTAATGGAATTTCAATTACTCCCAACTTTGTGTTTTCAAGTGTATTATCAGATTTTTCACCTGTAATAACTACTTCTGATAATTCAATTGTTGGTTTTGCAGTAAAATTTAATGTTTGATTCGAATTTAATAAAATGTCTTTCTGAATTGTTTGAAATCCAACATAAGAAACTGTTAATTTTACATTTCCTTCGGGAAGGGTTAAACTATAAAACCCATAATCGTTGGTTGTTGTTCCCTTTAGTGTATTTGAATCATAAACAGATGCATTTATCAATTTTTCGCCAGTTGCAATATCTGATATATAACCGCTAATAGTGAATTTTTGAGCAAATAAAAGACTTGAGAATATAAAAGTGAAAAAAATTGTAGAGATAATTCTCATATAGGTTTAATTGATAATGCGAATATAAACTAAATTTGGGATATTTTATTATTTCAATAATTGCGTTTTTTGAAGGATGAACACTTTTTGACAAGCTTATGTTGACCAAGTTTCAGTATGTAAATAAAAAAGTTTATAATTTGATTTTTATTCATAATTTTATCCAAATTATCTTTTAAAAATTCAATTTATGGAAGAGTTTTTTTTGTTTCTGATATTTTTATTAGTTGTACTAATTGCTGTATTTCAGCTTATTTCGTTTGCAAGAATTGGTAGTATAAAGCAAGAAATTAAAAAATTGCAACAGATTATTAAGGCTGGCACAGTAGTCCAAAAACCAGTTGTAAAACCTGAAGTAAAAACTGTAATAGTTGAGGAAAAGAAAGAAACTCCTCAGATTGTTCAGGTAGAAAAAATAGAAGTGAAAACTCCAGTAATAAAACCTCCTTTAACCGTTATTCCACAAGAATTTGAAGAATATAAAATAACTGAAAAGAAACCAGAACCAATTATTTCTCAACCAACTAAAGAAAAGAAAAAAGGAATTTTCGAAACTTTCTTCGAGAAAAACCCCGACATGGAGAAGTTTATTGGCGAAAATCTACTTAGCAAAATAGCTATAGTTATTCTGGTTCTTGGAATTGGTTTTTTTGTAAAATTTGCAATTGATAACGATTGGATTAACGAATACGGAAGAGTTGCTATTGGAGTATTAAGTGGTGGAATTTTAATCGGATTAGCTCATTATTTACGCAAATCGTTTGCTGCATTCAGTTCAATTTTAGTTGGTGGTGGAATTGCAGTTTTGTACTTTACCTTTGGAATTGCATTTCATGAGTATCAGCTGTTTAGTCAGGCAGTTACATTTGTAATTATGGTATTTATTACAATTTTTGCAATAATAATTTCATTGGCTTATGATAGAAAAGAACTTGCTGTAATTGCAATGCTTGGCGGTTTTGGAACACCGTTTTTTGTCAGCACAGGAGAGGGAAATTATATTGTGCTTTTCAGCTATTTGATAATACTTAATTCAGGAATGTTAATTCTTTCGTATTTCAAAAACTGGTACATTTTAAACTTTATTGCTTTTGTTTTTACAAGTTTAATTTTTGGTGGTTGGCTTTTTGCAAAATGCCCCGAAACCTTGCCTTATCCGCCATATAAAGGAGCTTTGATTTTTGGAACTGTATTTTATCTTATGTTTTTTGCAATGAACATTATTAATAATGTCAAGGAAAAACAACAGTTCAAATTCTACGAAATATTCATTTTATTATCAAATACTTTCTTCTTTTTCTCTGCCGGAATTTTTATTTTCGGAAATGTAATGGAAGCAAGGCTACAAGGGATTTTTACAATAATATTGGGAGTATTTAATTTTGTTTTTGCTTTTGTATTATTCAGAAATAACAAAGTCGATAAAAATCTTATTTACTTCCTTATTGGACTTGTGCTTACATTTATAAGTCTCTCTGCACCAATTCAATTACATGGAAATTATATAACTTTATTTTGGGCAGCGGAAGCAGTTTTATTATTGTGGCTTGGCTATAAATCGGAAATCAAAATTATTTCATTAGCATCGGTTGTGGTTGTCAGTTTGATGATAGTTAGTTTAGTTATGGACTGGGGAAATACTTATTCGCATACTTACGATTATATAAATGGCGAATATGTCAGAGTTAGTTTAACTGCATTTTTAAATAAGGCTTTTATAACCGGAATCGCAGTTTCTGCCTCGTTATTAATTTCAAATTTTCTTCTTGGTTTGTATAAAGAAGATGAAGTTTTTTGGGGATTTAAAGCAAGTGTATATAAGCATATATTAAACGGATTATTTATTTTGTTTTTCTTTTTAACACTACTAATTGAAATACAATATCAATTGTCTCAATATGAGGTTGCACGCTCTGTAACAAATACAATTATTGGAGCTTTAATTTTCTTATACACTGTTTCACTTTCGTTGTGGTCGTCGTTTCCAAAACCACGTAAAATATATTTTGAGATTTTCACAGGTTTGATATTCATGCTATTGTTTGCATATTTGACATATTATCAGCATCAATTTTCAAATCTTCGAAATGCTTACATGTCGGGCAAATATGGAATTTCGTATGCTCAATATGCTTCTCATTATATTGTAGTTGTGGCAATTGGGTTGTTATTGTTTAGGTTTATAAAAAAAGTGCTTCATATTTTTGGAGTAAAATCGTTTTGGAATCGAATCAATTATTGGATAGTAACATTTGTTGGGATTGTTGTAATTAATGCCGAAATTGATAATGCAGTTGTTGTTTCAATGCTTCGTGAATCGTCAAATTATTATAATTTATTAATGCAGTCGCATAAAATTGCTTATCCAATAGCTTGGGGCTTAATTTCATTTGGATTAATGTTTTTTGGAATGAAATTTAAAAATCGTGATTTGAGAATTATCTCTCTTTCAGTGATTTTAATTACAATTATAAAATTATTTGCTTATGATATTCAGGATGTAAATCAAGGTGGAAAAATTGCTGCATTTATTTCACTTGGAATTTTATTGCTTATCGTTTCTTTTATGTATCAAAAACTTAAAAAGCTTTTGTTGGAAGATGAAGTTAAATGATTTTAAGTTTTGCAACATTAAAAATTAACTCAGGTTACGAAAAAAAAATTACCGCAGGAGACGTTAAGATGCAAAGAAAATCAATGTACCTCTGCGAAATACTTTGCGATAATCTGCGAGAAATAATCTAGTCATATTCCCATTTTAATTTTTTATTAGGTAAATAATTATCATCAATATTTCGCTTAATAATACCTATTTTTTTTGAAAAAAAACATCATTTTAGAATTTGAAAATTAAAAAAATAAATATTAGTTTTGGTCGATTTTTTCAAAAAAAATAATTTAAATGATTCTATATGGCAGTACAGAAAGACCTTGATGCACATTACACAACATTAGATAAAATTTTCCGTCTTAGCGTAGGCGAAAAAGGAGCTTATAGCGGAGCGAGATATGACGGCGATTATTCAATGAAGCTTGAAGATGCACAAAGACGTAAACATGAGTTTATTGTAAAAAATCTGAACATTAAACCTGGCGATAAAGTGCTTGATTTAGGTTGCGGATGGGGAGCTTGGATAAATTACCTTAATGAATATGGTGCAATTGGTCATGGAGTTGTACTTGCTAAAGGTCAGGCAGAGGCTTGTATTAAGAATGGTTTGAATGTTAAATTCATGGACTCAAAACTTGTTGATGAAAATACTTTCGGAACTAAGTTCGATGCAGTTACTGCAATGGGAAGTCCTGAGCATTTATGTTCAGTTGAGCAATTCAAAGCAGGTCAGCAAGATGCGCTATACAAAACATATTTTAAGCAACTTAGCGATTTAATACCTGTTGGTGGCAGAATTTATATTCAGACAATGGTTTTTGGAAAAAATATGATGCCTATCGAAGAAATTCCATTTGGCAAAGTTGATATTTACAAAAAACACCATACAGATGCTGAAATGATGGCAATGCTTTGCGATGTTTTCCCTGGTTCATGGCTTCCTTATGGTTCAGAGCAAGTTATAGAAACTGCAAAGCCTCATTTTAAATTATTACATATCGATAGTGGCCGTTTAGATTATATCGAAACAATTCATCAATGGACTAAAAAATTCAAGAGTTTCAATCTTGAAAAATATTTATTATTTGCCTCATTAGCTCCAAGTTATATTACAAGTTCTGCTTTCAGAGCTTGGTTAAGAAGATTTAAAGTTGCTCCAAACTTAGTTACTTTCGAAAGAGAAATTTTAGAGCATTATAGAATGGTTTACGAAAAAGTTGAGTAATATTTCAACTTAAACAGTATAACAAAATCAGAAATAGCGAGTTTATTTTAAACTCGCTATTTTTTTATTCATTTTAAGAATAAATTCTTTTCTTTGAGAACAATTGTTTTTATAAACTAAAGTAGTCAAAACTTGATAAAAT
>MEND01000151.1 GCA_001768975.1 Bacteroidetes bacterium GWA2_31_9
CAGTAAAGAACAAATATTAACAAAATCAAAGTCTTTGCTTAATGACTAAATACAAATTAAGCAATGTAGCCAAAGACGACTTAATTAGAATTCATCATTATGGAATTCAGAAGTTTGGCATGGTACAAGCTGACAAATATTTTGAATCATTTTTTGATTATTTCGAAATTATAGTTCAAAGACCCCTTTCATTTGAATCTGTTGATTATATAAAAACTGGATACAGACGCTGTGTATGTGGTTCTGACAGTATATATTTCAAAGTAAATAATGATATTGTTGAGATTATGGCTATAGTTGGAAGACAAGATTTGAACAATATTTTCATTGATTAAGGTACAATTCTTTCATAATTTTGCACAGCTTGACAGCAAAAATGGCAATAATTCCCGTTCGTAAGCCAAGCTAATTTCCTTTAAAAAAATAAAAAAAATGAAAAGAACAGAATTAATAGAAAACATAAAAAGAAAAAAAAGTTTTTTATGTGTTGGGCTTGATAGCGAATTATCTAAAATTCCGCAACATTTATTAAAGTTTGAAGACCCAATTTTTGAGTTTAATAAAGAAATAATAGATGCAACTCAGCAGTTTGCAATTTCGTTTAAACCAAATTTAGCTTTTTACGAAAGTCTTGGTGTTAAAGGAATTTTATCGCTCGAAAAAACTGTTGATTATATCAAAAAAAACTATCCGGATATATTTCTAATTGCCGATGCCAAACGTGGCGACATAGGAAATACTTCAAAAATGTATGCCGAAGCATTTTTCAAAAATATGAATTTTGATGCTGTAACAGTTGCTCCATATATGGGTTCAGACTCAGTAACTCCATTTTTGAAATTTGAAAACAAGTGGGTTATTCTTTTAGCATTAACCTCAAATGATGGAGCCTTTGATTTTCAATATATTCAAACACCTTCAAACGAAAAAATATTTGAAACAGTAATTAAAACTTCACAAACTTGGGCCGACGAAAACAAAATGATGTATGTGGTTGGTGCCACCAAAGCCAATATGCTTGCCGATATTAGAAAAATTATTCCTAATCATTTTTTATTAGTTCCTGGGGTTGGTGCACAAGGTGGTAGTTTAGCAGAAGTTGCAAAATATGGAATGAATAAAGATTGTGGACTAATTGTAAACTCATCAAGAGCAATAATATTTGCCGATAGTTCTGAAAATTTTGCAAATGTTGCACACGAAAAAGCTAAGGAAGTTCAGCTTGAAATGGAGAAATTACTAATTAATCATAATATTATTTCATAACTCATAGTGTATAAAGAAGTTGACACGAATTTCACAAATTAACACCAAAAAAGTATTTAGAGTTATTGTTTTTTTTGACAAGACAGTTTAAAATGCACAAGACACATTTATTATAATTAGTGTAAATTTGTGTCAAAAATAAAAATATGCGTAACATAAATTCTTAAATTAATATGTCCGAAGAATTTCTTTACTTTATTTGGCAAAACCAATTATTCAACAAAAAAGAGTTATATACATCTGACGGTGAAATAATTGAAGTTATTAATTCTGGCACTAGAAATACTGATTCTGGTCCCGATTTTTTTAATGCAAAAATTAAAATTGGCGAAACTATTTGGGCAGGAAATGTTGAAATTCATGTAAAAAGCTCAGATTGGTACAAACATTCACACGAAAAAGATAAAGCTTACGATTCATTGATTTTACATGTTGTAAATGAGAACGATAAAGAGGTTTATAATACGCAAGGAATCAAACTAGAAACAGCAAAAATTTTGTTCGACAATAAATATTTAGAGAGTTATAAAGAGTTATTGGAAAGCAAGTTGTGGATTAATTGCGAAAATCAAATTAACAAAGTTGAGTCAATTTACATAAATTCTTGGCTCAATACTTTATTGGTCGAAAGGTTAGAACAAAAAAGCCAAGTTGTAAAACGAATTCTCGAAAAAAACAAAAACGATTGGGAAGAGACACTTTATCAGTTAGTTGCCCGAAATTTTGGACTTAATACAAACTCTTTACCTTTTGAACTTTTAGCAAAATCGTTGCCTCAAAAAATATTAGCAAAACACAAAAATAATATTCTTCAAATCGAAGCCTTGCTATTTGGACAAGCCGGTTTTTTGAATGATGAATTGGACGACAATTACTATAACCAGTTGAAAGTTGAATATAAAATCCTAAAGCAAAAATATTCATTAATTACACTTGAAACTCATTTGTGGAAATTTCTGAGAATCAGACCAAGTAATTTTCCTACAATCAGAATTTCGCAGTTTGCCAATTTGATATATAAATCTGTAAATTTATTTTCAAAAATTCTTGAAACAGAAAAGGTATCACAAATAGTTGATTTGTTGAATGTAAGAGCATCGGAATATTGGAATAATCACTATCAGTTTGGAAAAACAACCGATGAAAACGAAACCAAATCGTTAGGCAAATCGTCAATCGACATTATTATTATAAATTCGATAGTTCCTTTATTATTTATGTATGGCAAAATGCGTGATAATGAAGGATTATGCGAACAATCTCTCGATTTTTTGAATAATATTAAAGCCGAAAAAAATAACGTAATTAGCAAATGGTCTGAAATTGGAATAAAAGCCGAAAATGCCTTCGATTCGCAATCATTATTACAATTAAAAAATTCTTATTGTGATAAAAATGAATGTTTAAAGTGTTTGATAGGGAATAAAATAATTTTAAATAATGCCACGAATAATTAAAAAATCACTTATTCCAATAATATTTTCATTAACGCTTCTGTTAGTGATTATTGCTATCGGAACTATTGGATATATTGTGCTTGAAGGTTATTCGTTTATTGATTCGTTATTTATGACCTTTATCACTATATCAACTGTGGGATTTAGAGAAGTAGTGCCACTTTCAGATACTGGAAAAATATTTACAATTTTCTTGATAATCTTTAGTTTAGGTACATTTGCGTATGCATTATCTACCTTTTCAAAATATATAATTGATGGTGTATATAATAATTTGTTTCAAAAAAATAAAATCAAAAAAATGATTGCAAAACTCGAAAATCATGTCCTTGTTTGTGGATATGGCAGAAATGGAAAACAAGCAGCATTAGAATTACTTGACCATAATTTTAATGTCGTAATTATTGAAAAAGATGATGCAAATATTGAGAAACTTAAAGCAGAAAAAAAATTCCTTTTTATAAAAGGTGATGCAACTCAAGATGAAATATTACATGAAGCAAATATTAAAAATGCAAAGGCTTTAATTTCAGCTTTACCCAACGATGCGGATAATCTTTTTGTTGTATTAACTGCAAGAGAATTAAACCCTAAGCTTAAAATTATTAGCCGTGCATCTGACGATAATTCAGACGTTAAGCTAAAGAGAGCAGGAGCTTCAAATGTTATTATGTCGGATAAAATTGGAGGGCAACACATGGCTAAACTTGTAGCCCAACCAGATGTACTAGAGTTTCTTGAACATATTTTATTACAGAAATCAAAAGATGTTGCATTAGTTGAAGTTTCGTGCGAAAATATTGCCGATTATTTTGTAGATAAAAGTATTAGAGAATTTGATATTAGAAACGCATCAGGTGCAAATATTGTCGGGCTAAGAAAAGATTCAGGACAATATATATTAAATCCTACTCCTGATGTGGTTTTATCAGCAAACGACAAA
This sequence comes from Bacteroidetes bacterium GWA2_31_9, assembly GCA_001768975.1. Classification (GTDB taxonomy): domain Bacteria; phylum Bacteroidota; class Bacteroidia; order Bacteroidales; family GWF2-33-38; genus GWA2-31-9. Next base: position 3,667 of record MEND01000151.1, read on the forward strand.
TTATTTGTATTAGGAAATCCTAATCAAATTTTAAAATTAAGAGAAATTTTAAGGAAAAATTTGTAGAAGATTATATCTTGTTATTTTTTAAAACCTTACGCCTTCTAATTTCATAAAAAGGCCAAGAAATTAACCCAAAAATAATTGTATAAACAAAAGTAATTCCATTAGAAAGAACTGCAAAGCTTAATCCTGTTTTTGGGTCTAAATTATAAGCAATAAATAACTGTAAAATTAAGAAATGAGTTGTTCCAATTCCGCCTGGAGTTGGCATTGCCCATCCTAAACCTCCAATAAATAAAACAACTGTGGCAAAGTAAAAACTGTAATTGTCGGTTTCGGGTAAAGCCAATAAACATGTGTAATTCATTAAAATAAGTAAAATCCAAATTACTAAAGTTATTAAAAAGAAAGAATTAAACTTTTTAAGCTTTATTGATTTTTTTATTGTGTCGTATGTATTAGTTATAAAGCTCAAAATTCTTGAGAATAATGCAATTTTATGGTGGAACTTATAAAGTAAAATAATTAGTATAATGGTTAGTAATGAGCCAATTATTAAAATCCAGATTATTAGATTTGAATTATTTGAAAATAAGTTCAATATGTTTTTTATGACATGAGATTTTATAAATTTTAGTTTTTCTATTTCTAATGAAAAAACTGCCAAAATACCCAATAGCAGTATAACCATATCCCAAATTCTATCAATTACAATAGTTCCAAAACTCACTGAAAAAGGAACTTTGCTTGTTCTATAAATAGTTGTACAGCGAGTAATTTCACCAATTTTTGGAGTAAAACTATTAACAAAAAAGCCTAAAACAGTTGAATTCATTATGTCAATATTTTCGGCAGTATAACCGGAGTTTTCAATTATTATTTTCCAACGTATAGCTCTCAGATACATTACTATGAATAGTAATAATCCATTTACGAGTAACCAATAAATATTTGCATTTTTTATACTGTCGAATATTTCGTCAATTGGTTTATCGTGAAATGTAATGTAAAGGAAAATTAAACCAATAAATAAGCCTACTAGAGTATTGATGATATTCTTTAAATTGCTATTCATTTATTTATATGCAGAAATGTAATTAAAAGCAATAAAAGTAATAAAAATAAATAAATTAGAAAGTTGTCTGAAAATATAGAGATTATTTCTATGAAATGGCTAAAGTATGCAATGAGAAACGTGAATAATATTCAATAAAAAAAGTGTTTTAGTAATACATTGTCAGCGATATAGCGATGTAG
>MEND01000152.1 GCA_001768975.1 Bacteroidetes bacterium GWA2_31_9
TTTACTCATAAATCGCATATTTTTAAAGGCATTCGTGAGTCGCTTCGCTATGTTCACAGATTTGAAACAACCAGAGGTTGTTTCTTTAGAGTTAATTTTAAAAATAATTCTGCGAAAAGAATCTGTGTAAATTAGTGCAATCTGTGGCAAAAAATAAAAAAATTAAATAATTCAATATAAGACATATACTGATTTATAACCAAATGAAAAATAAAACCACAAATATTGAAAAAAAACTACCATGGATTAATCCAGTTGGAGGCTTAGGAGATGTATTAATGTTTTCGGGAGTACTAAAACAAGTTTATGATAAAAATCCTGAACAAAAATACAATCTTATTCGAAGAACTAAATATTGGGAAATGCTAAATGGTCATCCGGCGATTGAAAAAATTGGTTTTCCTGATAAAAATGATAAAATTGTTGATACAACATATTGGAGCATGGAAAAGCTTGGTTCTGGAACTCAGCGTGCTTATCAGATTCTGGCACGCTCTTTCGGATTAAAAACGCCAATAGAAGAAGAACTTTATTTTCCTACCGGAATAAAAGAGGACACATTTTTACATAATTTTATTCCATGGAAGAAGAAAAATATTATAATTTCAACCTCATCTGATTCGCCCAGAAAAATGTTAAATCCTATGGGTTGGCATTATTTAGTCGAAAGGCTAATCTCAAATGATTTTTTAGTTATTCAGGTTGGAAAAATTAATGATTTATATATAAAAGGTTGCTATTCGTTATTAGGAACGACTTCGCCCACTGAATTAATTTCATTATTAACCAAGTGCGATTTAGTAATATGTGCAGATAATTTCGTGATGCATGCTGCTAAATTAGTTAACAAACCAGCAATTGTACTTTGGGGCCCAACAAACCATGAAGTATATGGTTATAAAGAGCACACACATTTTCAAGCCGATGTTGAATTTTGTGAATATAAAGACAAATGTATAGGTCCACATTGTGCTGAAAACTATGCAACTATTTGTCCTTTAAACGAACAACATTGTTTGAATAAATTAAATATTGATTATATTTATAATTCTGTTTTTAATCTATTTTAATATATTTTAAAATGAATAAAGATGATTTAAGCTCCAATTCTTTGGAGAAAAAAAATGAACCTGAAGTAGAAAAACTGGTTACAAAGTTTGATGAAAAAATCAGCAGACGTGAGGCTTTAAAACGTGGTGCTAGCAAATTATTTGCAATTGCAGGAATGGCTGTTGCTGGAGCTTCAGGATTAAGTTTTATAGAAGATTTTGAAAAAAAATCGCCATTAGCATATTATTATAGCTATCATACAAGTTACTACGTAAGTTATTATAATAGATACGGTAGTTATCATTCTAGCTATTCCAGTCAATACTATAGAAGCTATTCAAGTTATTATTATTCAAGCTATAGATATAGCAGTTATGCTTACAGTAGCTATTATTCTAGTTATAGTTATAGCAGTTATGGATATTCAAGTTATAATTATAGTAGTTATTACAATTATTATAATAGTTACGGCGGATATTATAACAGCTATGGAGGATATAATAGCTACAGTAGTTATGGTGGATACAATAGTTACAGTAGTTATGGAGGGTATTATAGTTACTCGGGCTATTACAGTTATTACAACAGCTACAATAGCTATAGCAGTTACCTAAGTTACAATAGTTACACCGATTATATGAGTTTACATAAAAAACCTAGTGAGGGCTAAATTTAAAATGTAATATTTAATATTTTGAATTTGGCAATAAAGTGTAACAATAATTTAACAATTTAACCATGAAACATTTATACACAATTTTTTTAGTACTTATTTGGTGCTTATCATTTTCGCAAACCAAGCCTACTCTATACCCTAAGTTGGAAAGTGGAAAATATGGATATTATAATTCATCAAAAACGTTAGTTATTCCTTCTCAATTTGACAATGCATTAGCTTTTAATCAAGGTTTAGCAGCTGTAAAGAAAGCTGGAAAATGGGGATATATCAACGAAACTGGAAGCCTTATCATTGAATATTTATATGATGATGCTTGGTTTTTTACAGAAGGTTTGGCTCCTGTTTCAAAAGACAAAAAATGGGGATACATTAACAAAGAAGGTAAAACAGTTATTGACTTTATCTATGACGATGCAGGAGATTTTTCAGATGGAATAGCATGGGTTAAAACTTCAGGGAAAGTTACTTTTATTGATAAATTAGGAAAAACTGTTATCAGCTCTCCATATTCATCAGCAACATCATTTTCTGAAGGTCTTGCAGGTGTTAATAAAGATAAATTGTGGGGATATATTGATAAAGATGGAACAACAAAAATTAAGCATCAATATGATAATGCAATGCCATTTGAAGATGGTTTGGCTGCTGTTAAGCAAGGTAGTAGTTGGGGTTATATTGATATTAATGCAAAAAAAATGGTAGATTTTACTTATACTTCTTTAACAGAGGATTATAAGGACATAAAATTTGCTTGGTCTTATGCTAGCAATGCTTATGATGCAATAAACGAAAATAGTAGCTTTTATAAAGAACATTTAAAAAAAGCTGTCGAATTAATACGACTTAAAGGAAGTTATTTTAATGAATCGGAACTGGAATTACTCACTAAATATTATGAAGCATTAGACGATAACGAAGGTGCTTCTTGGGCAAGTAAAGAGTTAAAAATCAAAAAGAAAAATAATCGTTCACCATCTGCAAGTATGGACTTAAGTGTTGCTGTTGCACCTGTTAAGTTAGGTATGTATAAATTTTTCAGACAAGTACCATTATATTCTGAGTTAAGATTTGGATTAGTTGGTACGGCTGTAAGATACTGTACATATAACGATCATGTTGAGCATTTTAGGTTTAAAAAAATGGATGAAGCATACAAACAAGATACAATGATTTATTCAGGAAATGATAAATCAATATTTTTGTTATTTTACTTAGATAAATATATTGAAAATGCTAGTATAGGGCATGGTTATTCTGGAGTAAATTTTGGTTTCGAATATCGAAATTCAAATTATCAAATAGAGCCAATGTTAATATCTACTTTATATTATTATGGATACAACACTCAAGGTATTATAGTATATCCAAAGTATAAAGTTCAGGAAGTATCTTTTGTCTTAAATTATACTTATAGCAAAGATTTTATATATTTCAGTATGGGATACTCTTTAGGTGTTGGACATAGAGTTCGTGAAGGAATTAATTACAATAGTTTTGATTTTACTGAGACTTTATTTGATCAAAATTCTCAATCTGTTTGGACTATGCCATTAAGGATTCAATGTAGGCTGGGAATAAATATATTATAACTCTGGTAATAAATTCACAAAAAAGAATTATGAAAAAAGAGAATCAACAAATTCATATTTATTGAAAACTTGTAAATCTTCCATTTTTTCTCCAATTCCAATATATTTTACAGGAATTTTAAATTGGTCAGAAATACCAATAACTACGCCTCCTTTAGCAGTACCATCAAGTTTTGTAAGTGCTAATGCATTAACTTCTGTTGCTAAAGTAAATTGTTTTGCTTGTTCAAAAGCATTTTGACCAGTTGAACCATCAAGAACTAATAGTATTTCATGAGGTGCTTCTGGAAGTATTTTTTTCATTACATTTTTAATTTTAGTTAATTCATTCATTAAATTAACTTTATTATGTAATCTTCCGGCAGTATCAATTATTACAACATCTGCATTATTCGATTTTGCCGAACTTAAAGCATCAAATGCAACAGATGCTGGATCGGAACCCATTTGCTGTTTAACAATTGTAACTCCTACTCTATTAGCCCAAATTACTAATTGATCAACTGCGGCTGCTCTAAAAGTATCAGCAGCTCCAATATATACTGATTTGCCTGCTTTTTTAAAATGATAAGCCAATTTGCCAATAGTTGTTGTTTTTCCTACACCATTAACGCCAACAACCATAATCACGTATGGACCATCAACTTTAGGAATTGTAAACTCAACACTATTATTAGCATTATTTTCGTCTAATAATGCTGTAATTTCTTCTTTTAGAATTTTATTTAATTCATCTGTTCCAATGAATTTATCTCTAACAGCCCTTTTTTCAATTCTTTCAATAATCTTTAGGGTTGTTTCGACACCAACATCTGATGATATTAAAATTTCTTCGAGATTATCAAGAACTTCGTCATCTACTCTTGATTTTCCAATAATAGCTCTGGCAATTTTCTTGAAAACACTTTCTTTAGTTTTTTCAAGACCTTTGTTTAAATCTTCTTTTTTGTCTCGTGAAAATAATCCAAAAAATGCCATAGTTTTTATTTAATTGAAAAAGCTTTTTCCTTTAAAGAAAAAAGCTTTTATTAATTCTAATTACCTGAAAAAATTAAAAAATTACTTTTCTTCAAAGAATTTTTTAATATTATCATTATGAACCATTTCTTCTTTAAATGTATAAGCCCCAGTTTTTGGAGATTTAACCATTTTTATTGCTTTTGAAAAATCTTTAGCACTACCTTCTTTTTTAAGCGTTGCTACTACTTTCTTTGCCATAACTTAAAATTTATTTAATTTCTTTATGAACTGTAACTTTTTTTAATGTTGGATTGTATTTTCTCTTTTCAATCCTGTCAGGTGTATTTTTTTTATTTTTTGTAGTGATATATCTTGAAACACCAGGCATGCCACTTGATCTGTGCTCTGTGCATTCTAAAATAACCTGTATCCTATTGCCTTTCTTTGCCATTGCGATAAAGATTTAAAATTAATAACTTGTTAAATAGCCTTTTGTTTTAGCTTCATCTAATGCTGTTTTTAAACCATTTTTTGTAATAGTTCTAATTCCAGCAGCAGATACTTTCAATAAAACCCAACGATTTTCTTCTTCTAAGAAGAATTTCTTAGTAAATAGATTTGGACTAAATGTTCTTTTCGTTCTTCGATTAGAATGCGAAACATTGTTTCCAACCATTACTTTTTTTCCTGTTATTTGACAAACTTTAGACATTTCCTAAAATTTTATTTATTTTCTAAAAA